>JAVJSI010000005.1:0-300000 GCA_040219515.1 Acidimicrobiales bacterium | reverse complement strand
GATCAACACGTTGTGACCGGCGGGGCGTCCTTCGTCATCGATCGTGAAGTGACCCCATTCGCCGGCCATGGTGCCGTCGTCGATGAGGGTGACGAGCGGGGTGGCGACCGTCTCACCGACCCGACCGGCGAAGACGCTGGCGGACTTGGCGACCAGGTCGGCCTCGAGACCGTGGCCACAGGCCTCGTGGAAGAGCACTCCGCCCCCGCCGGGGCCGACCACCACCGGCATGGCGCCGGACGGCGCCGGGCGGGCGGCGAGCTTGGTGATCGCGCGACCTGCGGCGCGGCGCGCCATTGCCTCCACATCGGCGTCGTCGAACAGCTCGAACCCCACCGTGCGCCCGGTGGACTCGCGCCCCGTCTGCAAACCGGTGTCGCCGGTTGCCACGCAGGACACCGAGAACAGGGTGCGGACCTGGTCGTCCTCGGCCAGCAGCCCGTCGCTGTTCGCCACGAGAATGCGTCGCCGGCTGTCGCCGTAGCGGGCCGACACCTGGGTGATCGATGCACTCTCGCCACGCGCCGCGGCATCGGCCAGCGACAACAACTCGACCTTGGTGGCCTTCGCGACATCCTCCGGAGAAATTCGCACGGGTCGGGGCGCAGGTCCGGCGGACGGCCGGACCGCCACCTCCTTCACACCCCCGCCGCCCCCGCGCGCGGCGGCGGCCGCAGCGGTCGCCGCAGTGGCGAGTCCGGACTCGGACAGATCCGCGGTGTGCGCAAAACCGGTCGTGTCGCCCACGACGACGCGGATCCCGGCGCCTCGATCACGCCCACTCGTGAGCTCCTCGACCCGGCCGTCGTCGAGCGTGGCCGACGTCGAACGCTTGTCCTCGACGAAGACCTCGGCGAACTCACCGCCCGTGCGCAGTGCGGTGCCGAGCGTGCGGTTGACGAGCTCGTGATCGAGCACAGAGACCTCCCTGGTCCGGGGTTGGGTATGGTACCGCCGATGTCCGTCGACGCCGGGTTGTCCGCCTGTATCGAACGAGAGGTCACCGACCTCGACACCGCGGTGGCGCTGGGGTCCGGTGATGTCGAGGTTCTCGCCACCCCTCGAGTGCTCGCGTGGGCCGAGGCCGCCTGCATCGAAGCCATCCAGGAAGAGCTCGAGCCGGGCCAGACCACCGTCGGGATGCGCATGCAGATCGACCACGTCCAGCCGGTCGCCGTGGGCGGCATCGTCACCATCACCGCCGAGATCGAACGGGTCGAAGGACGCCGCCTGACCTTCGTGGTCGACGCGACCGACCGACGGGGCACCGTGGCGGCGGGTCGGGTCGTGCGGGTCCTCGTCGATCGCGACCGGTTTCTCGAGCGCACTGCGGGCTAGACAGGTGTCCACCCCCGTCGACACCGTCATGCCTTCTCCGACCAGTACCCCCGCGCCGTCCACGGCTGACACCGGTATCCGGTGGTGGGTCGAGGGCCTCATCACGCTGGGCTTCTACGTGGTCTATTCGGCGGTCCGGAACCAGTTCGGTTCGGCTCTCGGCGGCAACATCCTCGACCGGTCGTTCGACAACGCGATCAAGGTCATCGATCTCGAGAAGGCACTCGGCCTCTACCACGAGGAGTGGATCCAGGCCCGCTTCCTCGACATCGACCCCTTCATCGTGTTCTGGAACGTCTTCTACGGCTCGTTCCATTTCGTGGTGACCATCTTCGTGATGGTCTTCCTTTTCCTGCGGTTTCCCCAGCGCTACATGTTCATGCGCTCGGCCCTCGCCGCCACCACAGCCGTGGCCCTCTTCGGCTTCGCATTCTTCCCGCTGATGCCGCCCCGGCTGTTGTCGGCATGCCAACCCCAGTCCTCGTACGGCGCGTGCGAACTCGACCACGCTTATGTCGACACGCTCGTCGACCCGGGGGGGCTCTGGTCGTTCGAGTCCGGCACCATGGAATCCATCTCCAACCAGTACGCGGCGATGCCCAGCCTCCACATCGCCTGGGCGACCTGGTGCGCGGTCGGCCTCTACCCGGTGCTGAAGCGGCGATGGGCCCGGCTCTCGATCGCCGCCTACCCCTTCATCACCCTGTTCGCCATCATCGTCACCGCCAACCACTACTGGATCGACGCCATCGGCGGACTCGCCGCGCTGGGGTTCGGCTTGCTGGTCGCGCGACCGCTGTCGCGGTTGCTCCCGGGCCGCGTCCTCCATGAGCCCGAGCCTGCGGGTACCCTGGACGCCGGGTAACGGCTGCGGCACGCGCCGCCCGGGTCTCGCCAGAGGCACCTCGCCCATCTCTCGCCAGAGGCTTCATGTTGCTCGACGCCGTCAACGGCCCCGAAGATCTCCAAGGACGCAGCTTCGCCGAACTCGGCGATCTCGCCGAACAGATCCGCCACCAGGTCATCGAAGCCGTCAACGAGCACGGCGGCCACCTCGGCTCGAACCTGGGTGCGGTCGAACTCACGATCGCGTTGCACCGGGTGTTCCGCTCACCTCACGACGTCATCCTGTGGGACACCGGTCACCAGACCTACGTCCACAAGATGCTCACGGGACGGGTTCGCGACTTCGCCGGCCTACGCGAGGCCGGGGGCCTGTCGGGTTACCCCTCGCGGGCCGAGTCCGAGCACGACTGGATCGAGAACAGCCACGCATCCACCGTGCTGTCCTACGCCCACGGCCTCGCCACTGCGTTCCACGCCACCGACGCGCGACGCGAAGTGGTGGCGGTGATCGGCGACGGCGCGCTCACCGGCGGGATGGCGTTCGAGGGACTGAACAATCTCGGCCACAGTGGACGCGATGTCGTGGTCGTGCTCAACGACAACGGCCGTTCCTACGCTCCGACCGTCTCGAAGCTCTCGGAGAGCCTCGTGAAGATCCGCAACAACCCCACCTACATGCGCCGTCAGGCCAAGATCGAGGAGATCGCCGAGCGCATCCCGTGGGTCGGCGAACAGATCGGCCGAGGCGTCAAGATGTCAAAGGCGGCCATCCGCGAGATGTGGGAGCCATCGGCGTTCTTCGAGGATCTCGGCGTGCGCTACATGGGCCCTTTCGACGGCCACGACATCGCCTCGGTAGAGGAAGCCCTCCAGAACGCGAAGGAGTTCGAGGGTCCGGTCGTCGTCCACGTCCTCACCCAGAAGGGGCGGGGCTACCTGCCCGCCGAGCAGGACGACGTCAAGAACATGCACGACGCAAAGCCGGGCCTCGCCGACACCGGCTCCAAGATGAAGGAGGGCAGCTACACGGCCGCGTTCTCCGAAGCCCTCGTGAAGCTCGGCGACCAGCACCCCGAGCTCGTGGCCATCACCGCGGCGATGCCCGACTCCACTGGTCTCATCCCCTTCCGTGAGCGCTTCCCCGATCGCTGCATCGACGTCGGCATCGCCGAACAGCATGCCGTCACTGCGGCGACCGGCATGGCCATGGGCGGTCTCCGGCCACTGATCGCGGTCTACGCCACCTTCCTCACTCGGGCGTTCGACCAGGTGAACCTCGATGTCGGCCTCCACGGACAGCCCGTGATCTTCTGTCTCGACCGGGCCGGCATCACCGGCCCCGACGGTGCATCCCACCACGGCATCCTCGACCTCGTCCTGCTCACGAAGGTCCCCGGGATGACCGTCTTCGCGCCGTCGAGCTATCAGGAACTCCAGCAGATGATGGACGACGCCATGGGCCTCACCGATGGGCCCGTCGCCATCCGCTGGTCCCGGGGAAAGGCCGCCCACGTACCCGACCACGAGGTCGGTGCCGGGCTCCACGCCCGCAAGATCCGCGCCGGCGACGGTTCTGTCGCTCTGGTCGGCTTCGGCCAGATGCTCGGTGCCACGTTGGGCGCCGCCGACCTGCTCGCCGCCGAGGGCATCGATGCCACGGTCTACGACCCCCGCGTCGTCACCCCGCTCGACCCGGCCATGATCGAAGACATCGCCGGCCACCGCGCCGTCGTCACCATCGAAGACGGACTCCGTATCGGCGGGGCCGGCGCCGGAGTGCGCGACGCGCTGGGTGAGCGAGACGCCGACTGTCGGGTCCGGGTACTCGGTGTGCCCACCGAGTACGTGCCCCACGGCAACCCCGACGACATCCACGCCGGCTTCGGTCTCGACGCCGCGGGTATCGCCGAGAGCGCCCGGCGCTCGCTGCAGACGAACCGAGATCAGCTGTAGTAGGGGTTCTCGCCCTCGTCATGGTCGGTCGTGTCGACCACTTCGGTGATCTCGGGGATCGCCTCGAGGATCGCCTTGGTGATGCCCTCGCGCAGCGTGGCGGCACTCATCGCGCACCCCTGACATCCGCCGCCCATGGTGACGAAGGCCTTCTCGCCCTCGACCCCGACGAGTTCGGCGAATCCGCCGTGCGAGGCGAGCGCGGGGTTGATGCGCTCCGCCAGCAGGATCGTGATCTTGTTGGCCGCATCGCCGGTGAGTTCGAGCTGACCGAGCTCACCGAGCGGGTTCGGCCGGTTCGGGTTGCGGATCACCAGCCCGCCCTGACCTGCGGTCGCCGGCAGGTCGAGTGTGGCCCCGGTCAGGGCGGAAACGCTGGCTGCGGGCACGATGATGGAGAGCCCGTCGTCGTCGCGGACGTGGTCGTCGTCGGCCGCCTCGGCCACCGGTTCGAGCGAGAGGTCGTAGGTGTAGTCGACCCCCGACGCGCCGGTGACCTCGACCCGCAGGCCCAGGCTCTCGCCATCGTCCTCCTTGGCCCGGATCTCGAGCACGGTGGCGCGGGCCGCATCGGTGACGATGAGCACCTCGTCGGCGCCGGATTCAGCCTCGGTGGTGACGGTGTCAGTCATGACGTTCAGGGTAGCGACGTGGTCCCGGTCATCGGTTCTCGAGCTCCTCGGAGAGCTCCAACCAGCGTTCCTCCGCCGCCGACAGCTCCGCATCACAGCCGGCGATGGCCTCGCCGACCTCCGCCAGTCGAACATGATCGGTGCCCGCGTCCGCCAGTTCGGCGTCGAGTTGCTCTCGCCGCTTCTGCAGTCGACCCATGGCCTTCTCGGCTGCTTTGACGTCGTGACGAATGGTGCTGTGGCTGCGCCCACCGGTGCGGACCGCCGGTTTTCGAGGCTTCACCGACGGCGTCGACGTCGTCGTTGCCACACTGCCCCGGTTCCCGGAGGTGGACCGGTCCTCGAGCCACTGCTCGTACCCGCCGGGCCAGCGCTGGGCCCGCCCGTGATCGATCACGAGCACATCATCGACGGTGCGATCGAGGAAGGTCCGATCGTGGCTCACGACCACGACGGCGCCGGGCCAGTCGTCGAGGAAGTCCTCCAACGCCCGCAGCGTGTCGAGGTCCAGATCGTTGGTCGGCTCGTCGAGCAGGAGAACATTCGGCTTGTCGGCCAGCGTCAACACCAGCTGGATGCGACGTCGTTCGCCGCCCGAGAGGAGCTCGATCGGCGAGTGTTGCGTGTCGCTGTCGAACCAGAAGCGCTCGAGCAGCGCCATGTCCCACCAGTCGGGCTCGGCCCCGTCGCCCGCCATCAACTCCCGCACCTTCGCGGTGGGCGGCAGCTCACGGCCTCGCTGGTCGTGCAGACCGACCTCGGCCGTCGGACCGACGACGACCTCGCCGGCCAGCGGCGCTCGGCGGCCGGCGATCACGTCGAGCAGGGTGGACTTGCCGCTGCCGTTGGCACCGACGATGCCGAGCCGTTCGCGACGGTCGAGCAGGAGATCGAGTCCGGTGACGAGCGGTGCGGCCCCCGCGAAGCCGACGGTGACGTCGTGGAGCTCGACCACCTGGTCGCCCAGACGGGGGGTGCCCTCGTGGAGCCGCTTGAGATCGAGGTCGCCTTCGCGGGCCGCGGCCTGCGGGCCGCCCTGAATCAGTTCGTTGGCCCGGTTGATGCGGGACCGGCTCTTGCGGGTGCGGGCCTTTGCTCCCGTGCGCAGCCAGGCCAGCTCCCGTCGGGCGAGGTTGCGACGCGTGGACTCGCTGGCCGCCGCCCGCTCCTCGCGGGCCGCCCGTCCCTCGAGATAGCCGGCGTAGCCGCCGTCGTGCACGTAGGCCGACCCGCGGTCGAGTTCGAGAATGCGGGTCGTGAGCGAGTCGAGCACCTTGCGATCGTGGGTGACCAGAACGAGGCCGCCCCGAAATCCCCGCAGCTCGCTCTCGAGCCACTCGATCGCGTCGACGTCGAGATGGTTCGTCGGCTCGTCGAGCACCAGCAGATCGGCATCGGCGACCACGGCCTGCGCCAGAGCGACGCGCTTTTCCTGGCCACCCGACAACTCGGTGGTGGACCGGTCCATGAGATCGCCCACGCCGAGGCGGTCGAGCGCGGCCTCGCCGCGCCAGCCGCCGCCGACCGCGTCGCGCACGGAGCCCTCCGGCAGCTTCGTCACCTGATCGACCACGGCGATGCTGGCCTCGCGACCACGTCGAATCGTGCCCGACTCCGGTTCCCGGGTGCCGGCGATGACGGAGAGCAGTGTCGATTTGCCGGTACCGTTGATGCCCACGACCCCCAAACGGTCGCCATCTGACACCGTCACCGACACGTCGCTGAAGAGCGGCCGGTTCGGACGGCTCATGCTGACACGCTCGATGTCGACAAGGATCACGTGGCGCAGACTAAGCCCCTTCCGCAGAAACCCGATCACCATCCGGTGATCGCCGCGCTCCACGAGCGCGAGCCCTGGACACCGCGACCCTTCACCCGCACGATCAGCGTCGTGAGCCGCGGCACGCGCCAGGTCGCCGAGCAGGTCAACCCCCGCGAGGCGCACTGGCGAGATATCGCGGCCGACGCACTCGCCGGCGAACTGCCCCTCTGGGTCGTGCTCGGCGACTCGATCGCCCAGGGCGTGGGGGCCAGCTCCATCTCGAGGAGCTGGGTCGCCCGCATCGCCGGTGCGCTCGAGGCCGACGGTCGCCCCCACGGCATCGTGAACCTCAGCCGGTCGGGCGCCCGCAGCCACCATGTCCGCGAGGAACAACTGCCGCTTCTCGCCGACGTCGAACGGCGCGCCGCCCTCATCACCTGCGGCGTCGGGTCCAACGACCTCATGCGCAACCCCCACCCACCCTCGGTTGCGGCCCGGCTGAACGAGCTGATCGACGAGTTGCCGACGCACGCGATCGTCTCGACGCTCCCCGCGCCGTCGGCCAGCCCCTCCGGGCGATGGGTGAACCGTTCGATGCGGCGATCCGCAGAACGTCGCGGTCTGGTGGTGGCCGATGTCGTGCCACATCTGATCGGTGGCCGAAAGGGGTGGGCGGCCGACCGCTTCCACCCGAGCGACCTCGGCTACCGCGCGTGGGTGATGGCGTTCTGCGACGCGCTCGACCTCGATCTCGCATCGATCCCCGACGAGTGGGAACCCGCGAGCTGAGGGTCGGGAGCTAGCGTCGACGCGATGAGCACCACTGATTCCGTCACTCTCGAACTCACCGACGACATCGCCGTCATCCGCATCGACGACGGCAAGGCCAACGCACTGGGCCACGCCGCCATCGACGGACTCGATGCCGCGCTCGACGAGGCCCGCGACGCCAGAGCGGTCGTGCTATTCGGCCGTGAGGGAAAGTTCAGCGCCGGGTTCGACCTCGCCGTGATGAAGGAGAGCCCGGAGGCCGCCCGGATGCTCATGAAGAAGGGCGCTGAACTCTGCATGCGTCTCTACGGCTTCCCGGCACCGGTGGTGGCCGGCTCCGACGGTCATGCGCTGGCTGCCGGCGCGTTGTTGTTGCTCTCCTGCGATGTGAGGGTGGCATCGGACAACCCGGGTCGTATCGGGCTTCCCGAAACGACCATCGGCATGCCGCTGCCCGTCTTCGCCACCGAGCTGGCCCGGGATCGGCTCTCGCGCCGACACTTCACCGCCGCGACCCTGCTCGGCACGGTCTACTCCCCCGATGAGGCGCTCGACGTCGGATATCTCGACCGGATCGTCCCCGTTGCCGAGCTGGAGGACACCGTCATGGAGACGGCGAGGGCCCACGCGGCGGCGCTCAGTCCCTCCGGCTTCCGGATCACCCGCGCCAACGCCCGTCGGGCCATGATCGACACGGTGATGGCGTCGCTCGAGGCCGACATGGACGCCCTCACCGTCAAGATCTCCGTATGAGACATGGGAGTCAGCGGGAAGAAACCCGACGGTCGACCGGTTCGAAACGACATGACTGACGCATCACCCACCGGCATCGACTTCTACTGGCGGCCGGGCTGCGGATTCTGCGCGTCGCTCGACCGGGGACTCACCAAGGCCGGCGTGCCGTTGCGAAAGCACAACATCTGGGACAGCCCGGCCGACGCCGCGACGGTTCGCGAGTGGGCCAACGGCAACGAGACCGTTCCCACGGTGGTGATCGACGACGTCGGTCTCGTGAACCCCTCCGCCGATGACGTCCTCGCCGTCCTCAGCAGGAAAGCGCCCCATCTGGTGCCCGAGGGCTGGGAACCTCCCCAACCCGGCCGGTTGGGGCAGGCCGCCCGCCGTCTTCTCGGCGGCTGAGTCCACCACCGGACACCGCCCTATCGGAGGTGGTGTCCGCACTCCCATGGCTGGTGCCCGCGACGGGCGTAGAGTTCTCGCGCCCGCGCGTCCTGCTCGGCGGGCGGCGCCGCGGCCGGATCACCGGTGCCACCCACGGTCTGCCATGTCGGGAAGTCGAACTGGTAGGCACCCCGATAGTTTCCGTCGGGCGAGACGGCCTGGTAGTTGTCGGACGACTCGCAGAAACGGAGCTGTTCCCACTTGTCCTCGGGAGCGATGCCGTAGCGGCCTTCCTCGATCGCGATGGCGGCGCGATCCCAGGCGTCGGCCAGCGGTTGGAGTGCGAGCTCCTCGGCGATCAGGGGGTCGATCCGCGCGATCTCGGACTCGAGGCCGGCGATGTCACTGCGAAGCCGGTCGGCCGTGGCGATGCTGTCGCGCACGTCGTCGCTCGCCAGAGCCTCGAGGCTCTCGAGCCGGTCGAGCGCGAGCTGCGATGAGTCCGCGTGGTTGTGCAGGAGATGTCGACGCCAACTCAACTCGGAGGCCGACTCGACGTTGACGAGGTACTGGAGTTCCCCGAGCTCCCCGCCGGAGACGAACGCCCGCACCGCAACCGTGCGGAGATGGTCTGCTGCGGCCTCGATCTGCGACGCGAGCAGACGTTGACTGTCGTCGAGTCGATCCCGTTCCTCGAGCTCCGCGGCCAGCAACGACTCCGCTGCGCTCAGCTGCGACAACAACGAGTCCCGCTCGTCGGACAGACGAGAGATCTCGGCGCGCACGACTGCCCCGGTGGGGATGCCGTCGCGCAGTTCCTCGATCTCGTCGGCCGAGGCGAAGGGACCGAACATCAACACGGCCCCGACCGCGCTCGCGACGAGCAGCGCGCCGCAACGGCGCAGCACGGGGCGGCGGGAGAGGAACCCGTCGGCAGGAGTGGAGGAAAGAAGACGCATCGCAGAAGACCCGTGGGCGGCGACGCGTGCGCGTCACGGCGGTCGTGAGACCGAACTCCACCCGGAGGACCCGTGGACCCTAGCCACAACACCGGCGCCGATGAAAGCCGCCACCACGCTCGGTAGTCTCGGGTCCGTGACCAGATTCGACGCCGTGCTTCTCCTGTCGTTCGGCGGCCCCGAGGGCCCCGAGGAGGTCCTCCCGTTCCTGCGGAATGTCACACGAGGTCGCGACATCCCCGACGATCGCCTGGCCGCCGTCGGTGCCCACTACGCCCACTTCGACGGCGTGTCGCCGATCAACGAGCAGTGCCGACGTCTCCGTCAGTCCCTCGCCGACGATCTGACGGCGGCCGGCCACGACCTACCCGTGTACTGGGGCAACCGGAACTGGCGACCGTTCCTCGTCGACACCGTGCAGCAGATGGCCGACGACGGCATCACCCGCGCCCTGGTCGTGGTCACGTCCGCCTACAGCTCGTACTCGGGTTGCCGCCAGTACCTCGAGGACCTCGACGCCGCCCGGACCCAGGTCGGGCCCTCCGCGCCCGAGGTCGTCAAGATCAGGCAGTACTTCGATCATCCGGGGTTCGTCGAGCCCTTTCGCGACGGCGTCCGCGATGGCGTCGCCCGACTCGGCTCGGGGGTCCCCCTCGTCTTCACCGCCCACTCGATCCCGATGGCGATGGCCGACGCCTCCGACTACGAGAAGCAGCTCAGGACGACGGCCGCCCTCGTGGCGGAGGCCGCGCCAGCATCGCCGTGGACGCTTGCATGGCAGAGCCGGTCGGGACCACCGACCGTGCCCTGGCTCGAACCCGACATCAGCGACCACCTGCGCGACCTCGAAGGGGCGGGACATTCCTCGGTCGTCGTCGCCCCCATCGGCTTCGTGTCGGATCACATGGAGGTGATCTGGGACCTCGACACCGAGGCTCAGGCCACCGCCGACGAGCTCGGAATGACCATGATCCGCACGCCCACGCCGGGGACGACACCCGATCCCCGGTTCGTGACCATGTGGCGTGAGCTGCTCGAGGAACAGCTCACCGACGGTCCGCGCCGAGCGCTGAGCGCCCTTCCGGCCCGCCCGACGCCGTGCGCGGCCGGCTGCTGCCCATCGGGGCGGCGCCCGCCCCCCGCCCCGGCCTGAGGACAACGGCGGCGCAGGTATCCACCGCTCATCGCGCGGGTGTTCGTAGTCTTCATCCCCAGAGTTGTCCACAGGGCCTTTCTGGGGAGGGCACCCGAGTGAACCACACGAGAATCACCACCGAGGCACTTCGCTACCGGCTGAATCTCGTTCGTCGACCGCTGCTCGATGGCACCGCATGGGATCTCGAGCAGCGGGCCAGCCAATCGGTCGCCGCGGCCGACCCGCTCGTCGACAGCGCCATTCGCCGTATCGCGACGGCATGGATCCGCGCCGGCTTCCGACCTGACGAGCTCTGCGAACCCTGGTCGGGCGCCGAGGTCGACGCCCTGTTCCAGCAATGTCCCGAACTCGTCGACGCGCTCGACGACATCGTGCGGGTCGCGACGCGTTCACTCGCCGCCTGACTCAGTCCTCGATCGTCTCGCGCAGCGGGATCTGCGGAATGGTGATCGCCACGAGCGTTGCGAGAACCGCGCCCCACGCGGCGATCGTGAACACATCGGTGGCCGCCAGCCGGAACGCGTCGGCGGCAAGGGCTTCGAGGTCGGGTTCGAGCGCACGAATGGTGTCGATGTCCGACCGCAAGTCGTCGACGCTCACCCCGGCGAGGCGATCCGACGGCACCAGCCGGCCGAGATGGTGCGACAGTCGAGCTGTGAAGAACGTCCCGGCGAGGGCCACACCGAACACCTGGCCGGAGTTGCGGGCGAACATCGCCATGGCGCTCACCACGCCGACGTCGCGATGGGGCACGGCGTTCTGCATCGCCAGCATGAACACCGGTGACCCGGCACCCATGCCGACGCCGAGGAGCGCACTCCCCAGCCACACCACGGGCAGCCGGGGGTCGGGGCCGAGTCCGGCCAGGACGAAGTAGCCGGCCGAGAAGACCGCACACCCGAGCGCGGGAAAGATCCGATAGTGGCCCGTGCGGGCGATGATGCGTCCGACGATGGTGCTGACGACCGCCAGGCCGAGGGTGGTCGGGAGGATCGCCAGACCGGCCTGGGTACTGCCGATTCCCAGGACCACCTGCAGCATCAGGGGAAGGAACGCCACGGTCATGAAGTTCACCGCGCCGATGAGGAACGTGGTCGCCGCACTGGACCGCACCACCGCGATGCGCAACATCGCGAGGGGCATGACCGGGTCGGATGACCGCAACTCCTGGGCGACGAACGCCACCAGGAGGGCGGCGCCACCGAGGAGGCCGATCACCACGATCGGGTCCCGCCATTGGAACAGGTCGCCGGCCACCGAGACCGAGAACACGAGCGCGCCATAGGAGACCACGAGGAGCACGGCGCCCGGCATGTCGAACGTGCGCCGTTCGAAGCTCGGGCGCATGGCCGGGAACGCGTCGCGCACGAACCACATCGACAACACACCGAAGGGAAGATTGAGCAGGAAGATCCAACGCCAGCTCGCGTGCTCGGCCAGGGCCCCGCCGAACACCGGACCGAGGAAGGAGGCGATCGTCCACACCGTCGGGGTCACCCAGGAGTAGCGGCCCCGCTCGCGGGCGGGCACGAGGTCGGCGATCACCGCGTGGGTCTGGCTGATGATCCCCCCGCCGCCGAGGCCCTGCGCGACGCGTGCGATGACCAGCACGGGGAACGACCACGCGATGCCGGCGAGGAGCGATGCCAGCGTGAACGCGGTGACCGATGACATGAACACCACCCGTCGCCCGCGGAGGTCACCCAACTTTCCGTAGAGCGGCACCGAGACGACGAGCGCGAGGTGGTACGAGACGAACAGCCACGCGACCTGGTCGAGACGACCGAGATCGTCGGCCACTTCGGGGGCTGCGGCACCCAGCGCCATGAGATCGAGCGCCGGCAACGCCATCGCGAGGATGAGCCCGGCGAGAACGCGGCGACTCACGAACTGGTGTTGCGAGGGAGGAGCACGCGCACGAGTGCACCACCTCCGGGGTGGTTCGTCACATCGGCGGGTCCCTTACCTGACGCCGGTCATGGCCCCGCACCGCTGGTGTTGGCTACGTTGTCGGCGTGCCAGTACTCGCGGTGGTCAATCAGAAGGGCGGCGTCGGCAAGACGACCGTCGCACTCGGCCTCGCGGCCACGGCCTGGTCACGAGGGATCGACGCTCTCGTGATCGACCTCGATCCACAGGGCAACGCCACGACGGGGCTGGGCGTGTGGGACCCGCCGTTCAGTGTCGACCAGGCCCTCGCCGAGGAACGCCCCGGCGCCATCGCCGGTCTACGGGTGACCTCGGGGTGGCCGACCGAAGGAGGCCGCCCGCCGTCGGTGGTGCCGGCCACCCCCGCACTCGCCGCGCGCGAACCCCAACTGCTCACCGACCCGATCGGTGCCAACGATCGGCTTGCCATCGCCCTCGAGGGTGTCGAGCACGAGGTCGTGATCATCGACTGTCCGCCGTCGCTCGGACTCCTGACGGTCAACGGACTCTTCGCGGCAGACCGCGCACTCATCGTCACCGAGCCCGGCGCCTGGGCATCGGACGGCGTCGGCCAGATCCTGCGAACGGTCGAACGCATCGCGGCGCGCCGGTCCGACCCGCTGACCGTGGCCGGTGTCGCCGTGAATCGACTGGGCCGCACCCGCGACGCCCGCTACTGGGACGAGCAACTGCGGGCCGATCACGGCGACATCGTGTTGCCCGCCGTGCACCTGCGCGCCGCCGTGCCCGAGGCATCCGCCGGCTCCCTGCCGATCCACGCGCTGGGCACCCGGGCGGGGGCGCAGGAAGCCGCCGCCGAGTTCGACCGACTCTTCGATCTGGTCCTCCCGATGGAGGTGGCCCATGGCCTATGACCCCCAAGCCCGCCGTCGTCGGCCCAAGCCCGCCCCGGCCGAAGCGGCGCCCGTCGATGCGCTCCTCGGCGATCGGCACACGCCGCTCGCGCCGAAATCCGTGCCCGACGATCCCCCGCCCGCGCCCGGCGTCACGCCGCAACCCGCCGACCCGCCGTCGGACAAGCTGCTGGTCAGCTCCGGGCTGGCCACGGCGATCGGTGCGCTCATCGCCCTGGTGACGCTGCGCCAGTTGTGGCGACGTCGACGCCCCACCACCAACGAGGACTGAACCGCTCGTTCAGCCGGCGGCCTGGAGATACGCCGCTTCCTCGGCGGCCTTGCCCTCGGCTCGCTTCGCGACGGCCTTTGCTCCTTCCGGGCAGCGGTCGAGATACGGGCACCAGCCGCAGAGTGGGCCGGTGCGGGGCTCGAACACGTCGGTCTCGCAGGCGGTGTTGATGTCGGCCCAGGTGGTCGCGAGTTTCTCCGTGACGACGTCGAGTTCCTTCCGGGTGACATCGATACCGACCGGGCGTTGGCCGAGATAGAGCAGGCGCGCCCGCACCGGCATCTCGCCGGAGTCGGCCTCGACGGCGGCGGCGTAGAGCAACACCTGATCGAGTCGGGGCCGCCGGAACCGTGGGGACGGTGCCTTGCCCGACTTGTAGTCGGTGATCACCAGACCATCGCCCTCCCGCTCGAGCCGGTCGACGATGCCCCGGAAGGGAACCCCGGCCAGGTCGGCTTCGATGTCCTGCTCGGTGGCAGCGACGTCGACGGTGGCGGGGTCCTCGAGCGCCCAGAGTCCCTCGATCGCCTGCCACGCCTTCCAACGGAAGTGGCGGCCCTTCTCCTCGTCGTAGCCCATGGCCGCGTAGTCGTCGGTCGCCTCGGTCTCGGGCCACTCCTCGCGTGCGATCAGCTTGGCCTCCTCGGGCGTGCGCTGATCGCCGGGGCGCTGCATGAGGAGCTCGAGCACTCGATGGGCGAAGCTCCCGGCCAGCGCGGCCTCACCCGGCGGATCGGGCAGACGATCGACGTAGCGATGCCGCCACCGGCGGGGACACTGCTCGAAGGTGCCGGCGCCCGACGGCGACAGCCGGGGCGGCGGCATGGGCACACCGACCTCACGCACGCCATCGCCGAGATCGATCTCGGCCGGGTCGACCGGGTCGGCGAGACCGATGGCGTCGGGATCGAGTTGCATGTTTGTAGTTCTACCTCACGGGTATGACAGTCGCATCGTTACGCTGCGGGGAGGGGACCTCATGACCGATGTGAAAGACCTCGCCCTTGCCCTGAAGGACCGGATCTCCCGCCACCGTGTGACGATTTTCGCAGCGGCCGTTGCCTTTTTCGCCTTTCTGGCACTCATTCCCGCACTCACCGCCGTCATCGGTGTCTACGGCCTGGTCGCCGACCCGGACGAGGTCACTCGCCAGATCACCAACACGCTCTCCGGGGCGCCCGACTCCACGCGGGAGTTCCTCACGACACAGATGACCGAGATCGCGGCCGGCAGCTCCGGTGCCCTCGGGCTGAGCGTCGGCGTCGGCCTGGCGATCGCGCTCTTCAGCGCCTCGGGGGCAGTGGCGAACCTGCTCAAGTCGCTGAACGTCGCCTACGAGATCGAGGACACCCGCAAGCCATGGACGCTGCGGGGCACTGCCCTCCTGCTGATGCTCGGCGGCGTCGTCGTGCTCACCGTGACCATGTTCCTCATGGCCGCGCTCCCTCCCCTCCTCAGTGATTGGGGGCTCGGCGACAATACGCGCCTGCTCGTCAACATCGTTCGTTATCCCGCGCTCGGACTCGTGATGGCGGCATCGCTGTCGGTGCTCTACCGCGTCGGGCCCGACCACGACGGCAACGACCGGCCGCTGTCGCCGAAGCTCTTCACCGCCGGTGGTCTCACCGCGACCGTGCTCTTCGTCGTCTTGTCGATTCTGTTCAGTTTCTACACCGCCAATCTCGGCAGCTACGGCGAGACCTACGGCCCGCTGGCCACGATCATCGTGCTCCTGCTCTGGTTCCAGCTGTCCGCGCTCGCGATCATCGTCGGCGCCGAGCTCGACGCCGAGTTGGCCGACCGCGAATGGCGCGAACGGTCCGGCCTCGAGAACCGCGATTCCGTGGCGAAGGACGGCGACGCAGCCGCCGCCGCACTCCAGGCCGCCATGACGCACCACGACACCGACGCCGTGATCGCTCAGTGGCACCGGCGCGGCGTCCACCGTCATCCCCTCTTCGGCGACCTCGCCGTTCCCGACCAGCTGAGAAACCACCTCGACGAGATGTTCGCGGCGATCCCCGATCTCGCACTGATCACGGAATCGGTGCATGCCACCGAGGACGACGCAACCGTTCGCCATCGCCTCACCGGCACGTTCACCGGGTCGCCGTGGTGTGGCGTCGATGCCAACGAGCGCGAAGTCGATCTCGCTGTGGTTCTCCATCTCCGCCTCGAAGACGGGTTCATCGTCCAGATCGACGAGATCTTCGATTCGGCCGACTTGGCCGATCAGCTCGGCTTCCGGCCCGGCGACACGTCGGTCGGCGCCCGGCTGAGCCGTGGGTTCGGCCGTCTAAAATCACATCTCACTGCCGACTGACCCGCTCAGATGTCGAGCGTCGCCGAGTCGACGAGGGCGGAGTTCTTCACCAGGAAGTCGCGCCGGACGCTGACGTCGTTGCCCATCAACACGTCGAACATGCGGGCGGCGTCCTCGGCTTCCTGGGCATCGTCCATCGTGAGCCGGCGCAGCGTGCGGGTGGCCGGATCGAGCGCACAATGGCGCAGTTCGTCGACGTTCATCTCGCCGAGGCCCTTGAAGCGCTGCCACTTGACGTTCTCGCGCTTGCGCTTGCCCTTGCACAGCTCGTCGGTGACCGCCTCCTTCTCCTCGTCGGAGTAGACCCGGTAGACCTCATCACCGATCTTCGTGGTGAACAGCGGCGGCTGGGCGGCGAAGACCCGACCCTCGGCCAGCATCGGTTGCATGTAGCGATGGATGAGCGTGAGCAGCAGACAGCGGATGTGGCTGCCATCGACATCGGCGTCGCACAGGATCACGATGCGGCCATAACGCGCATCGGCCAGATTGAACTCCTTGCCGGCGCCGGCCCCCATCGAGGTGAACAGCGCCTGCGCCTCGGCGTTGTCGAGCACCTGCTTCTGGCTGGCCTTGGCCGCGTTGACGACCTTGCCCCGCAACGGCAGGATCGCCATCGTCTCGGAGTCGCGGCCCCGCTTGGCCGGGCCGGCCGCGGAGTCGCCCTCGACGAGGATCAGCTCGCTGTCGATGCCGTGCACCCGACAGTCGGCGAGCTTCTCCGGCATGCCGGTGGACCCCAGACTGGCCGCCTTGCGCTTGTTCTCCAGCAGCGTTTTGGACTCGACCCGGTTCTGGATCGCCGTGGCCAACTTGTCGGCGATGGCCTTCACGTGGGTGCGTGGCCCACCACCGGGCTCGAACCACTCCTTGAGCTGCTCGTAGACCACCCGGGAGACGATGCCCTCGATGGCCGGCGTGCCCAGTTCCTGCTTGGTCTGACCCCGGAACTGCGGCTCGGGGAACGTCACCTTGACCGCCGCGACGAGACCCTCCTGAACATCGTCCTTCGTGGCCTTGTGCTTGTCCTGCTTGGCCAGCTTCGCCAGCCGGCGGCTGTCCTTCAGGACGACGTTGTTGACCACACGGGTGAGCGCCTTGTCGAACCCGGCACGGTGGGTGCCGCCCTGGCTCGTGGGAATCGTGTTGACGAAGGTGACGACCTCGGAGTCGTAGCCCTTCACCCATCGCAGTGCGACATCGACCTCACACTCGCGTTCGACATCGGTCATCTTTCCGTTGACCGGCACCTTCTCGGTGAACGTGTCGATGCCGTTGCACGTGATGACCTGGCTCACGTTCTCACCGATGGCGAGATGATCGACCAGGTCGGCCAACCCGCCGCGCGACACGAACGAGAAGGGTTCGGCCCGTCCGCCGGTGCGCTTGTCGGTGACGGTCACCTTCATGCCGGGAACGAGGAAACACGCCTGCGTGGCGCGCGCGCAGATCTCCTCGACGTCGATGACCGCCTCGGGATCGAAGATGTCGAAGTCGGGCCAGAACCGCACCCGGGTGCCGGTCTTGTTCTTCGAGACCTTCTTGATCTTCTCGAGGGTGTGGCCGGCCTTGAACTTCGAGCCGGTGAACTGACCGGCGATGCGTTCCTGGAAACCGAGCACGTGGGTGGCCCCGTCGCGATCGACCTCGGCGACAAGTTTGGCGGCGAGCGCATTGACCACCGAGGCGCCGACGCCGTGGAGCCCGCCCGAGGAGGTGTAGGCCCCGCCGCCGAACTTGCCGCCCGCGTGGAGTTCGGTGAAGACCACCTCGAGGGCCGAGACCTTGCGCTTCGTGTGGAGGTCGATCGGGATGCCTCGCCCGTTGTCGCTGACCTCGATCGACTTGTCCCGATGGAGGGTGACGTCGACCTTGTCGGCGAAACCACCCGCCGCCTCGTCGACCGCGTTGTCGATCAGTTCCCACACCAGGTGCATGAGCCCCTCGGACCCCGTGCCCCCGATGTACATGCCCGGCCGCTTGCGCACCGCTTCGAGACCCTCGAGGGTCTGAATGGCATCGGCGTCGTATCCACTGGACTTCTTGGTGACCACGGCCCGACCGTAGCGCCCCCCACTGACAGTGCTGTGCCTCCCCGCCGGCGGGCGGTGCTGTGCCTCCCCGCCGGCGGGCGATGCCGTGCCTCCCCGCCGGCGGGCGATGCTGTGCCTCCCCGCCGGCGGGCGGTCAGAACTCGTCGAGGCGGCGTTGCGATGCGTCGTCGAACGTCGTCGCCTCCGCCAGCTCGGTACCGGCTCGCCAAGCCGCCCGCGCGATCAGATGCACCCCGGCGGGAATGGTGATGACGGCCAACACGGCGACGAGACCGAGCTTGAGCACCTCGCCCGACTCGGTCAGACGGAAGGTCGCTCCGAACAGGATCAGCAGGAGACCGAGCGTCGAAGCCTTGCCCGCCGCGTGCATCCGGGCGAAGACGTCGTCGAAGCGGTGCAGGCCGACGCCGGCCAGGAGTACGAAGGCCGCACCGACGGCCATGAGCGCAGCAGAGATCACATCCATGGGTTCCTCCCGGTCACACCCGCGCTCCTCGTCGTTCGATGTATCGGGCCACCGTGATCGTGGCCACGAAGCCCAACACGGTCACGACGACGAGCGCATCGAGGAAGGTGGCGTCGCGGCGGATCCCGGCATCGGCCGCAACACCGGCCGCCAACACCAGCAGGAGGGTGTCGGCGCCGAGGACCTTGTCGGGAAGCGAACCGCCGCGACCGGTCCTGAGCAGCGCGAGGATCCCGGCCAGTCCGATCATGGCCAACGCTGCGTACTCGAGCACCTCGGTCATCGGGCCTCTCCCTCGTCTGTCGTGGTCGGCGGTTCGGCATCGGCGCGGCCGGAGACCGCGGCCAAGGCGAGTGTCTCGAGCTGGAGCACGTCCTCGCGCACCTCCTCGACGCTGCGGAGATGCAGAACGTGGATGAAGAGAACGGTCGGCCGGTCGTCGGAGCCCTTGTCGATGTCGATGACCATCGTGCCCGGCGCGAGGATGATCGCGTGGGTGACGTGCGTGATGACGACCGGGTTGTTGGAAGCCAGCTCGACCGCGACGACGCCCTCGTTGATCCGATTGCTCGGCGTCAGCACTTCCCATGCGACCACCAGGTTGGCCCGCAGTATCGAGATCGCCGAGCTCCCGATGAACCTCAAGAGGGCGAGCGGCCGGATGTGCAGGCCACCTTCGGCGGCCGGCGGGAACCACCATACGACGATGCTCCCGACGAGCACGCCCGACACGGTGTTCGCGATCGAGACATCGCGCCACAGTGCCACCCACGCGACCACAAGCCACCCGACGAGGACGATGCGGGGCCTCACGAGTTCCGCACCGCCTCGACGTAGTCGCGCGAGTCCAGCAGCTGCACGGCCGCCCGCTCCGCGAGGTCGTAGACCGCACCGCCGAACACCGGCACGACCAGGGTGGCCAGGACAAGCGCCGCGGTGGCCGCGGTCGTGACGGGGTCGATCGGCAGCCGGCGGTCGTCGGCTTCGGCGTCGGCCAGCGCGGGCGTCGGGTCGTCGGCGGTTCCCCAGAAGACCCCGGCCCAGATCTTCGACATCGAGAAGATCGTGAGCAGCGAGGCCACCAGTGCAGCGGTGACCATCATGTACTCCTCGGCCTCGAGACCCGCCGTGATCACGGCGAGCTTGGCCAGGAACCCGGAGAAGGGCGGCATACCGGCGAGGCTCAGGGCGGGCAGGGTGAACAGGATCGCGAGGATGGGAGCCCGCCGCACGAGACCGCCCAGCCGATGGAGTCGCCCGGACCCCGTGGAGTCCTCGACCAGCCCGCCCACCAGAAACAGTGCCGTCTTCACCGGGATGTGATGGACCACGTAGAGGACGGCGCCGGTGAGTCCGGCCACCGTGCCGATGGCGAGACCCATGACCATGTAGCCGACCTGGCTGATGATGTGGAAGCTCAGAATCCGCTTGATGTCGCTCTGCACGATGGCGCCGACCACACCCACGACCATGGTGAGCGTCGCCGCCATCACGAGTACCCAACGGGCACTGTCGAGATCGAGGATCGTGGTGGCCCGGATGAGGGTGTAGATGCCGACCTTGGTCAGCAGCCCGGCGAAGACCGCGGTGACGGCGACGGGGGCCGTCGGGTAGCTGTCGGGGAGCCAGAAGAAGAAGGGGAAGAGCGCAGCCTTGATGGCGAACACCGAGATCAGCAGGATGCCGAGCGCGGTCTGCGTGGACTGCGGGAGCTCGGGGTAGCGGGTGACCAGTTCGGCCATGTTCACGGTGCCGGTGGCGCCGTAGATCAGCCCGACCGTCGACAACAGCAACGTCGAGGCCAGCACGTTGATCACCACGTAGGTCATGCCTGCTCGAACTTGGGCCGCGCCGGCGCCCATGGTCAGCAACACGTAGCTGGCGATCAGCATGACCTCGAAGGCGACGAACAGGTTGAACAGATCGCCGGTGAGAAACGAGAGCGACACGCCGGCGGAGAGCACGAGGTAGACCGGCTGACCGATCCGGGGGCGCGCTTCGTCGGCCCCCTGCCCGATCGCGAAGACCTGGACCGTCGCGATGACGACGAGGCTGACCACGAGGAACATCGCGGCGGCGAGGTCGGCGACGAGCGTGATGCCGACGCCCGCGGGCCAGCCACCGAGTGTCTGGGCCTGGATGCCGTCGGACTCGACCGCGACCAGCAACGCGATCGCTGCGCCCAGGGCGGCCAGGTTGGCGCCCAGCGCCACCACACGCTGCAGCGTGAGCGAGCGCATCGACAGCAGCGCGAGACCGGCTGCGAACAACGGGAGGACGACCGGAAGAACGACGAGGTTCACGGGTGCGCCTCGTCCCATTCGTCCCACGGCTCGTCGTCGCTCTGTTCCGGGTCGCGGAAGTGGCCCTCTTCGTCGGTCATGAGGGCGATTCGACGGTCTTCGACGTCGTCCTGGACTTCGTCGTCGTTCGTACCCGTCCAGCTGCGATAGGCGAGCGCGAGCAGGAACGAGGTCATGCCGAAACCGATCACGATCGCGGTCAGCGCGAAGGCCTGGGGTAGCGGGGCGGCGATGCCGGCACCGTCGTCACCCTTGCCGACCAGCGGCGGACGACCGGCCCGTCCGCCCACGGTGATCAACAACAGGATCGCGCCGTGGCTGAGGAGACCGAATCCGAGCACGATGCGCGTGAGTGCTCGCTGGAGGATGAGATAGGTGCCGATGGCGAAGAGCCAGCCGACGAGAACCGCCATCACGATGCTCATGCGCCCACCTCGGCTGCACCGCTGTCGTGCACGGGGTCCGCATCATCGTCGCGCTCGCCGACCAGCACTTCGATGAGCGTCGCGACGACGCCGACGACGACGAGATAGATGCCGGTGTCGAACACCAGCGCCGATGTCGTCTTCGCCGTGCCCAGGAGAGGAAGATCGAGTTCCCACGTGTGGTGCTCGAGCAGGGCATTGCCGAGGAGCATGCTGGTCAGGGCGGTGCCGGTGACGAGGACGACACCGGCACCCAGGAGATACACGGACGGGACCGACAGGCGGCTGCGCAGCGTCTCGCGGCCGGTGATGACCCGCAGGACGAGTCCGGCCCCGGCCACGAGGCCGGCGATGAAGCCACCGCCCGGCTGATTGTGGCCGGCGAAGTGGAGATACAGCGAGAACACGATGATCGTGTGGAAGATGGCGTTCAGCGTGGTGTCGAGCACCACGCTGGGCAGGCCGAGAACAAGCCGAGCGGGCCGCTCCGCAGTCTCGGGGATCGCGAGGTCGGATGTCACGGTCGCCGAGCCTCGTCGACGGCGCCATCCTCCGGTCGCGGCGGTCACGACCGGACCGCCCGAGCGGACGAGCGAGACGACACCCAGAGCGGCCACGACGAGGACGAGGGCCTCGCCGACCGTGTCGAACCCGCGAAAGTCGACCAGGGTGACGTTGACGATGTTCGAACCGTCCGCCTCGGGATAGCTGAGGGCCGTGAGCTGCGTGTCGACCGGCTCGGCGTCGCGGTCGGCGACGGCGGTGATGGTGAGCAGGAAGACGGTGACGCCGACGCCGGCGGCAACGAGCGCCCGCAGTCCGTTCGCGCCCGAGATCGGCGGCGCCTTGAACCGGGCGGGAAGATGGCGCAGCACGAACACGTAGATGGCGACGGACACGGTCTCGACCAGGAGCTGGGTCAACGCCAGATCAGGCGCGCCCTGGATCACGAACAACGACGCGGAGCCGAGGCCGACGGCGCCGAGCAGCAGCACGGCGGCGAAACGGCGCTCGGCCAACGCGAGGAGCCCGGCGGCGAGCATCGTGGCCGCGATGACCGCGAACTGCAGTGGCGACTCCGCGAACACGCGATCGGTCGGCATGCGGACATCACCGAGCACCGTGACCAACGGCAGGGTGATGACCGCGAGGAGGATGACGGCCAGGTAGACCGGCAGGGAGCCGGGCTGGATGACCCCGACGAAACGGGTTGCCCCGGCCAGCACCTCCCGGAGCCCGACCTGGAACAGGTCCGCGGCGTCGTGACTGCGACCGAGCCTGGCCTGCGCCGCTTCGACCAATCCTCGGATCGCGAACAGGGCCACGCCGCCGGCGACGGCGACGATCGACAGGGCGAACGCCGTCTTCCAGCCGGGCCAGAGCACGAGCTCGTACACCTCGGCCTTCTGCTCGAGGGCAGCGGCGGCCGGGCGCACGAGGCGGGTGGCCCACCCGTCGGCGATGCCGAGCACGAGCGTCGGGATCATGAGCAGCGCGGCCGGGGCCACGAGCGCGGCGCCGGGTCGATGGATCGGGGTCTCGACGCCGACCTTGTCGGTGAACGCCCCCCACAGGAACCGCAGTGTGTAGGCGCCGGTCAGCGCGGATGCACCGACGAAGACGACCGTGGCGAGGCCGATGCCGACGATCTGGGCGTCGAGCAGGCCGACGATCGCCGCCTCCTTGGCCAGGAAGCCGGCGAGCCCGATGATGCCGGCCATCGAGGCGCCCCCGACCACTGACGTGATGGCCACGAGGGGCATGGCCGAGCGCAGACCGCTCAGCTCGGAGATCTCCCTGGTGTGGGTGCTGTGATCGACGATGCCGACGACCATGAAGAGGCTCGCCTTGAAGACCGCATGGGCGGCGAGCAGCGCGGTCCCGGCGAACAACAGCTTCGGAGTGCCCGCGCCGAACACCGCGATGAGCATGCCGAGCTGGCTGACCGTGCCGTAGGCGAGCAGCAGCTTCAGGTCGGTCTGGCGCAGCGCCCGGTAGCCACCCCAACTCATCGTGGCCAGACCCACGATCAATGTCATCGGCCGCCATGGAGGGAGCTCGTACAGGTGCGGTGAGAGTCGGGCGACCAGGAACACGCCGGCCTTCACCATGGTGGCGGAGTGCAGGTAGGCCGACACGGGGGTCGGGGCGGACATCGCGCCGGGGAGCCACCCGTGGAAGGGAACCTGTGCGGATTTCGTGAAGCAACCGATCAGGATGAAGACGGCAGCCCAGGAGGCGAGGCCGCCACCGATCGTCGCGTCGGCGAGACCCGACAGCGTCGTGGAGCCGGTGCTGATCGTGAGCATGATCAGGCCGGCGAGCAGCACCAGACCGCCGGCCCCGGTGATGATCAGCGCCTGTTGGGCGGCGCTGCGTGCTGCCGACTTGGTGTCCTTGAACCCGATCAGGCCGTAGGACGTGACGGAGGTGAGTTCCCAGAAGACGAAGATGAGGATGAGGCTGTCGGCGCTCACCAGGCCGGTCATGGCGCCGGCGAAGATGGTCAGCAGGGCCGCGAAGCGACCGAGGCCCTCTTCGTCGTCGAAGTACTGGCTCGCGTAGGCCATCACCAGCACACCGACACCACTGACGATGCCCAGCATCAGCAGCGCGAACTCGTCGACGACGAATCGAAGGTCGAGTCCGAGGCCGGGCACCCAGGGCTGGTCCTGCACGACCGGCGAGCCGTCGTGGACATCCGCGGCATTCGTTGCGATCCACCCGACCGTGGCCGCCGGCGCGAGGATCGTGATCCAGAACACGCGAGCGCGTAGACGAGGTCCGAACGCGACCGCGAGAACCCCTACTGCGACGTGGACGAGGAGGATCGAGATCATCTAGTCAGAGGGGGCTCTCGGTGCAGCCGGAGGGTCGGCCGGGGAAACGATCGTCTGATCCTAGGGTCGCGACCGTCGGAGTTGTCCACGGCCGACACTCTACCGTGACCCAACAACAACCATCTCGGAATGCACCTATTCAATTGTACCTATTGGGAGCCATCCGATTGGGAACCGAATCGTCCCCGCCGTCGTTGGACCCGTACACGTCGACGAGAGGACCGCTGCCCATGCGAACCATTCGTGGTTCCCGCACCCACACAAGCATCGCGCGATCGGTACGGTGAAGATCGTGAAATCCCCCTTGCGTGTCGCTGCCACCGCGTCGTTCGTCCTCCTGACGTTCGCGGCGACCGCGTGCGGTTCCGACGCCACCACCGACACCTCGGCGACCGCCGATACCGGCACCGACGCCGAGCACGGCGAGCCCGATGTCCCCGACACCGCCGTCGGCGACGACGTGCTCCTCGTCGAGGTGCTCGATGTCGACACCGGCGAGCCCACGACCATCGCCGACGCAGCCACCGGTGACCGACCGGTGTTGTTGTGGTTCTGGGCGCCCCATTGACCGACGTGCCGACGGGAGGCTCCCGTCGTCGAGCAGTTCGCTCGAGACCACGCCGACGAGATCCAGGTGATCGGCGTCGGCGCCCAGGACGACTTCGACCACGCCGAAGAGTTCGTGGCCACCACCGGCGTCGAGACCCCTGACATGGTCTGGGATCCGTCGTTCGACACGTGGTCCACCTTCGGGGTGCGGATCAACAGCCAGATGTTGCTCGCCCCCGCCGATCTCACCTCGTTCGGTGAACTCTTCTTCGGCTTCGGCGACGACGACCGGCAGCGCATCCTCGACACCCTCCCCACCCTGGGCTAGCGGTTCCTGCCTCACAACTGAACAACCGCTGGAGCCGGGTGTGCCGGCGTGCTTGAATGTGGCCCTCAGGCTCTGGAGGGATCCTTGAAGCGTCCGCCGATTCGGGTGCTCGACGTCGTCGGGTCACCTGCCGCAATGGGTCACGCGCATGGCACCGCGTATGCCGACGAGATCCGCCGCTACGCCGACGAGCGCGTCCGACTGGTGATGTCGGGCACCTGGAGCGGCGGTCCCGTCGACCGCGCCACGGTGCTCGAGCTCGCGGACGCGTGCCTTCCAGCCCACGAATCGTTCTCCGCGTCGCTGCACGAGGAGATGATGGCGATGGCCGAGGGCGCCGGCATCAGCCCGGCCGAGGCGATCGTGGTCGGCGGTTTCACCGATTTCGTCGACACCGTGCGAGCCAACCTCGGCGGCGCCCATCCGCCGTCCGTGATGGAGGACGACTGCACGGCGTTCATCGTCCCCGACGAACGGGCCGACGGCGCCGGGTTCTTCGGGCAGACCTGGGACATGCACGACTCGGCCACCGACTACGTCGTCCTCCTTCGCACCCGGCCCACCGACGCGCCGGCGGCCCTCGTGTTCACCACCACCGGCTGCCTCGGCCAGATCGGCATGAACGAACTCGGTGTCTGCGTCGGCATCAACAACCTCACCGCGGCCGACGGCGGCATCGGCGTCACCTGGCCCTCGGTCGTGCGGGCCGCCCTGCAACAGGAAACCGCGGCTGCAGCCCGCGATGTCATCCTCGGTGCCGATCTCGCCGGCGGCCACAATTTCATGACCTTCGACGCCGACGGCGACGGCTACAACATCGAGGCCATGCCCACCGTGCGCCCGGTCACCGCGCTGCGCGGCACCGCCCTCACGCACACCAACCACACGACCACGCCCGAGACGGTGGCGGTGGAGGGTGTGCGGGCCGACGCGCTCCAGGCGAGCTCCCGCTTCCGACTCGACACCGCCGATGCCGCGCTGGCGGGCGACGACATCACGATCGACGATCTCATCGCCCTCACCGCCGGCGACGTGTGTCAGATCTCGGCGGCACCCTCACACATCGAGTCGAGCGGCGCCACGATCATGCGCCCGCGGACCCGCGAGTTCTGGGCCTGCTGGGGTCTCCCCCGCGACAACGACTACCAGCGCATCGACTTCGTCGCGGTCGCCTCGTGACCGGGGCAGCGGCAGTCACGCTGGGCGGCATCACCAAGCGGTTCGGCGACGTCATCGCGGTGGACGCCGTCGATCTCGAGATCGCCGATGGCGAGTTCTTCGCCCTGCTCGGCCCGTCCGGCTGCGGCAAGACCACCACGCTGCGGATGATCGCCGGCCTCGAGTTCCCGACCGAGGGCAGCCTCAAGATCTTCGGCGACGAGGTCGGCACGCTGCCGCCCAACAAGCGGCCGGTCAACACCGTCTTCCAGTCCTACGCGCTCTTTCCGCACATGACACTCGAGCAGAACGTGGCGTTCGGGCTGAAGATGAAGAAGGTGGCGAAGTCGGAGATCGCCGACCGCGTCGCGGAAGCCATCCGGCTCGTCCACATGGACGGCATGGAGAAGCGACGGCCCGATCAGATCTCGGGCGGGCAGCAGCAGCGGGTGGCCCTGGCCCGGGCGTTGGTCAACAGCCCGAAGGTCCTCCTGCTCGACGAGCCACTCGGCGCGCTCGATCTCAAACTGCGACAGGAGATGCAGCGGGAGCTGAAGCAGCTTCAACGCGAGGTCGGCATCACGTTCGTCTTCGTGACCCACGACCAGGAGGAGGCGCTCACGATGAGCGACCGCATCGGCGTCATGCACGACGGCCGACTCCTTCAGGTCGGGTCCCCCGAGGAGATCTACGAGCGGCCGACCAGCCGATTCGTGGCCGACTTCATCGGTCAGACCAACCTGCTCGACGGCACCGTCGAAGGTCGGGATCTCGTGTGTCTCGCCAACGGCGCCCGCGTGCCGATCGATGTCTCCCACCTCGCGGTGGGCGACGCGGTGGCCGTCAGTCTCCGCCCGGAACGGGCCACTCTGCACAATGCCGGCGACGCCCCGGTCGGGCAGCCGAGCCTCGATGGGCTCCTCGAGCAGGTCACCTACCTGGGCAACGCGCTCGTCTCGACCGTCACCCTCGACTGGATGTCGCTCGAGGTCCGCAGCGAGAACCGGGGGAGTGTCGAGGTCCCCCGGATCGGCACCCCGGTGAGTGTCTCGTGGGAACCCGGCTCGATCTCCGTGGTGCGCGACTGACATGACACTCGTCGACGAGCCCCCGCCGCCGGGCCCGGCTCTCGACGACATCCCGACCGCGCCCGAGGCGACGCCGGCATTCGAGCGGGCCGCGGCGCGCGCCGATTCTCGTCGGGGTGCGCTGCTCGCGGCACCTGCCTTCCTCTATCTGTTCCTGTTCTTCGTCGTGCCGTTCGGCATCGTCGTCGTCTACTCGTTCGCCACCAGGAACCGCACCGGCGGCACCGACCTCAGCGGCTGGAATTTCGATTCCTACGAGCGACTGACCGACCCGATCGTCCGGACGATCCTCTATCGCAGTGTCGCGCTCGCCGTGATCACGACCGTCATCTGCCTCGTCGTCGCGTACCCCTTCGCCTACTTCCTGGCCACCCGGTCGCCCCGGGTGCGCAACCTCATGCTCGTCTTCGTGATGATCCCGTTCTGGACCAACTTCCTGGTCCGCAACTACGCCTGGCGGCTCATCTTCGAGAACGACGGGGTGCTCACCGACACGACCTCGGCGATCGGTCTCGGCGAGATCGACCTGCTCTTCACCCAGCGGGCGGTGGTCGTCGGCCTGGTCTACGGCTTCCTTCCATTCATGATCCTCCCGCTCTACGCATCGATCGAGCGCATCGACCTGAGTCTCGTGGAGGCGAGCCGGGATCTGTACGCATCCGGGTTCCAGACCCTGCGCAAGGTGCTCATCCCGCTCTCGATGCCGGGCATCATCGCCGGCTCGATCCTCGTGTTCGTGCCGTCGCTGGGGGCCTACGTCACCCCGGCCATCCTCGGCGGCGGCAAGTCGGTCCTCCTCGGTTCCTACATCGTCGTGCAGTTCCTCACCGCCCGGAACTGGCCGTTGGGTGCGGCACTCTCGGTCGTGTCGATGATGGTGATGCTCAGCGCGACGCTCGTGTACTTCCGTAGCGGCGGGAAGAACCTGTGACCGCGACCACCGCCCGCCCGCGTGGGGTCACCCGATTCGCGCTGACGATCAACGCAGTTCTCGTCTTCGTTTTCTTCTACGCACCGATCGCGATCCTCACCCTCTTCTCGTTCAGCGACGACCGACTCGTCGGACGTTGGGGCGGGTTCACACTCGGGTGGTACCGGGACTTCGCCGCCAACGACGAAGTGCAGGACGCACTCTGGGTATCGGTCAGGGTCGCGATCGTGTCGACGATCGTCTCGGTGGTCCTCGGAACACTCGCGGCTCTGGCGCTCGAGCGCTTTCGATTCCGCGGCCAGCGCGTATTCGACGCGGTGCTCTACCTGCCGATCATCATCCCCGATGTCACCATGGCCGTGATGATGCTGCTCTTCTTCGCCCAGGGGATCGATCTCGTGAACGACATGTTCGGTACGAGTTTCCGCAAGGGCGTGGGCACGGTGACACTCAGCCACATCGCCTTCAACATCAGCTTCGTGTCGGTGGTGGTGCGAGCGCGACTCGCGGGGATGAGTCAGGTGCTCGAGGAGGCCGCCCTCGACCTCTACGCGTCACGGTGGAAGACGTTCCGCCACATCACCCTCCCGCAGATCATGCCGGGCATCGTCGGCGGCGCGCTGCTGGCCCTCACCCTCTCGCTCGACGACGTCGTCATCACCCAGTTCGTCGCCGGCCCGGGATCGACCACGCTGCCCGTCTATGTCTTCAGTCTGATCCGCAAGGGCGTCACCCCCCTCATCAACGCCGTTTCGGTCGTGATGCTGGTGGCCTCCATCATCCTCGTCCTCCTCTCGCTGCTCGCCGACCGCGTGCGCACCAGCGGGAGCTGATCTCGACCCAACCACAACGGCTCCCCCGCCGGACAAAGGAGAACAAAATGAACCCGAGAACTCTGCTTCGGCTCCTCGCCGGACTCGTGAGTCTGACCCTCGTCGCCGCCGCATGCGGCGACGACTCCGACGGCGCCGACGGCGGTGACGGCGGCGGCACGACCTGCGAGGTGGGCGAGGTCGACGGCGACCTCGCCCTCTACAACTGGGCCGAGTACCTCGACCCTGACCTCGTCACCGCCTTCGAGGAGGAGTTCGGCGTGAGCGTCGTCGAGGACACCTACGACTCCAACGAAGCGATGCAGCCGATCATCTCGGCCGGCAACAGCGGCTACGACCTCATCGTGCCGTCCGACTACATGGTCTCGATCCTGATCGAATCGGGCGACCTGATGGCGATCCAGAAGGACGCCGTCCCGAATCTCGCCAACCTCCTGCCCGAGTTCGCTTCCGGCCTGCCGTTCGACCCTGACGCGACCTACTCGGCGCCCTACCAGTGGGGCACCACCGGCTTCGGCGTCGATCTCGCGGTCACCGGCGACGACGTCCCCCAGACATGGGGGCTCGTGTTCGATCCGGCCCTTCGTGAGCAATACGGCCTGAACGGTGCGTTCACCCTCCTCAACGACCCCCGGGAGACGCTCGGTGCCGCGCTGAAGTACCTCGGCTACTCGCTCAACACCACGAGCGACGAGGAACTCGCCGAGGCCAAGGCACTGGTGTCCGAGGCCGCCGGCAGCATCGCTGCCTTCGACTCCGACCAGTACGACGAACTCCTCGTGAGCGGCAATTCCGCACTCGCCCACGGCTTCTCGGGCAACTTCCTCACGCAGTTCGGCGGGGCCGACAATCCTGACCAGTACACCTACTTCGTGCCCGAAGAAGGTGGCACCCGCTGGGTCGACAACATGGCCGTCGTCGTCGATGCACCCCACCCGTGCACCGCGCACGCCTTCATGAACTTCCTCCTCGACGCCGAGAACGGTGCCGCCCTCACGAACTGGAACTACTACGCCAGCCCGAACGAGGCCGCCCAACCGTTCATCGACGCCGAGGTGCTCGAGGATCCGATCGTCTACCCGGAAGACACGAGCCAGCTCGAGTTCATCTCCGACACCGGCGACTTCGAGATCAACTTCTCGGATGCCTTCATCGAGGCGGTCGGCTGAGCGGAGTCGAGGATGGACGGCACACCGCCCGAGGGTGACTTCGCCTTCCGGGGCGATCCTGGCGACGCCAAGTGGCCAGAGATGGTCTACGGCGGTGCGCTGTCCTTTCTCCGACGCCGCTATTCACGCGACCTCACCGGGGTCGACGTGGCGGTGTCGGGAATTCCGTTCGACTCGGCGACCAGCAATCGATCAGGAGCGCGGCTCGGGCCCAGAGCGGTCCGGGCCGCCTCCTCGATGGTCGCCGAGCTCGACGCGTTTCCGTGGGGGTTCGATCCGTTCAGCCTGCTCGAGGTTGTCGACTACGGCGACTGCCAGTTCGACTTCGGCTATCAACACCACGCCGTCGAGGTGATCGAAGCCCACGCCGACGCGATCCTCGCAACGGGTACGACGATGCTCACCATCGGCGGCGATCACTTCGTCACCTATCCCCTGCTGCGGGCTCACGCCAAGGTGCACGGGCCGCTCGCCCTCGTCCACTTCGATGCCCACAGCGACACCTGGGACGACGACGGCGAGCGCCTCGATCACGGTTCGATGTTCCTGCGCGCCGCGAACGAGGGACTCATCGACCCATCCCGATCGGTACAGATCGGCATTCGCACCCACAACGACCACACCCACGGCTTCACGATCCTCGATGCGCCGTGGATCCACCAGCACGGACCCGCGGCGACGGTGGCCGAGATCCGGCGGGTCGTGGGCGACCATCCCGCGTATCTCACCTTCGACATCGACTGCCTCGATCCGGCGTTCGCGCCCGGCACCGGCACGCCCGTTCCCGGTGGGCTGTCCACCGCCGAGGCCCTCCAGATCCTTCGATCGCTCGGAGGACTGGAGCTTCGCGGCTTCGATGTCGTCGAGGTCGCTCCTGCCTACGACCACGCCGAGATCACCGCGCTGGCCGCCGCCACGATCGGTCACGACATGCTCTGTCTGCTGGCCGAAGCCCGGCGCTGACACCAGGCCGGGTCGTCGTCAGCGCAGGAGCTGGTGGGCGATTCGTCCGGCCTTGGACTCGGTTTCCTTCGCGTACTCGTGGGCATCGGCCCGGTCCATGACCGCACGGGTGCCGCGGATACCGAGCCAGCGCAACGGCTCCGGCTCCCACTTGCGGGACCGGATACCGACCCACGGCATGGAGACGAGATCCGATTCGGTGTCGGTGATCAGGTCGGCCATCGTGCGTCCGGCCAGGTTGGCCGCGGCAACACCCTCGCCTACATAGCCGCCGGCGGTGCCGAACCCGCTGGCCCGGTCGAGCCAGAGCGACGGGGTCCAGTTGCGGGGGGCGGCCAGGACGCCGCCCCACTCGTGGGTGATCGCCGCGTCGCGCAGCTGGGGGAAGATCTCCACGAGGGTGCGGTGGATCAGGTCGTGGGCAGCCTTGTCCTTCTCGATCTCCGGGTCGATACCCGAGCCGAACGCGTAGGGCACACCCCGCCCGCCGAAGGCGACACGCCCATCGGCGGTGCGCTGACCGTAGACGACCATGTAGCGATCGTCGGCGAAGGTGGGGCGGCCGGCGAGTCCGATCTCGTCGAGGGTGTGCTCGTCGAGCGGCTCGGTGGCGATCATGAGCGAGTAGATGGGGACGAGCGTGCGCCGCTCGCCCTCGAGATCGCGGGTGTAGGCCTCGGTGGCTCGGATGACGGTGGCCGCCTTCACCGTGCCCCGGTCGGTGGTGACCGCACCGGGACCGACCGCCGTGGCCGCGGTGTGCTCGACGATGCGCACGCCGCGCGCCTCGACCACCGTCGCCAGGCCCCGCACCAGGCGGGCCGGATCGAGGGCCGCACAGGCGTCGAAGAAGATGCCCGAGCGCACATCGCTCGCCGCACCGTACTCACGGGCTTCGTCGGCCGTCAGCAGGCGGATCTCGTCCTCGGTGAAGCCTTCCTCCCGCGCCGCTCGGATCTCGTCCGCCTGGCGCGTGGCCTGGGGGGTGTTGCGAGCCCAGCGGATCACACCGCCCTTCGCGTAGCCGCAGTCGATGCTCTCGGCCGCCGCGACCCGGCCGACCTCGTCGACGGTGGCGAACAGGGCACGAGCCTGGCGCATGGCCTCGTCGTGGCTCGTCCGGGCGGCATAGGTGTGGACACCGGCCGGGAGGTCACCCACGCACCAACCGCCGTTGCGGCCGGAGGCACCGAACCCGCACACCTCGCGCTCGACCACCAGCACCCGCAGCGTGGGGTCGCGTTCGGTCAGGTAGTAGGCCGTCCACAGGCCGGTGAACCCGCCGCCGACGATGGCCACGTCGACCTCGGTGTCACCGTCGAGCGCGGCCCGAGGGGTGAGGTCGAGTTCCGGATCGGAGAGCCAGAGCGACAGGTCGGAGTATTCGGGCACCATGGTCGAAGTCATCATACGATCTGTGCGTGAACGACAACGGTGAGTTGGCCTACGTACCGCTCGATGCGAAATGGGCCGACGAACTCGAGGCGATCGAGCTGCGGTGCTTCCCCACGATCGATCCCGCCGACCTCTACGACGCACCGTCGATCCGCGAGCTGGCGGCGGACTTCCCCGAAGGCTGCTTCGTCGTGCTCGATGGCGACACGCCGGTCGGCGCCGGCTACGGCGTGCGGGTCCAGTTCGATCTCGACCACTATCAGCACACGTTCGAGGAGCTGCTCCCCCACGACCAGGGCTCCGGCCACGACCCCGAGGGCGAGTGGTACTACGGCACGACCATCACGGTCGATCCCGATCATCGCCGTCGCGGCATCGGCGCCCGCCTCTACGACCTGCGCAAGCAGGTCTGCCGCGATCTCGGCCTGCGCGGCATCATCGCCGGTGGTGTCATCCCGGGCTACGCCGACCACAAGCACGAGATGAGCGCGGCGACCTATGTCGAGAAGGTCGTGGCCGGCGAGCTCTACGACCGCACCCTCAGCTTCCAGCTCGGCAACGGGTTCGAGGCACCCGGGGTGCTCGAGAACTATCTCGACGACCCGGCCGTCGACGGCTGGGCGTCGTTCATCGTCTGGCACAATCCCGACTTCAGTGGATCCGAGGAGCGCCAATGACCACCCCTGCCCTACTCCATTCGTTCGCCAAACCGGCGGCCGAATCCTTCCGAAAGCTCGTTCGGGCCGACGGGGTGCGCGTCTGGGACGACGCAGGCAAGGAGTACATCGATGCGATGGCGTCGCTCTGGTACTGCCAGGTCGGCCACGGCCGGGCCGAGATCATCGACGCCATCTCCAACCAGATGCGCGAGATGTCGGCCTACAACACGTTCGACCCGTGGACCAACGGACCGGCCGAGGCGGTCGCCGACCGGATCCGGTCGCTCTCGCCGCTCATCGACGGGCGGGTGTTCCTCTGCTGCTCAGGATCCGAAGCGGTCGACACCGCTCTGAAGATCTCGCGTGCCACTGCTCAGCTCCAGGAATCGACCGATCGCCAGATCATCGTGCGCCGGGAGCGCGGGTACCACGGCGTGAACTTCGGCGGCACCACCGCCCAGGGCATCGCTCCGAACCGGGCCGGCTGGGGCGACCTCGTCCCGCACTTCGAACAGATGGACGGCGATGACATCGAGTCGGCCGCCCGCCTCTTCGCCGATCACGGTGATCACATCGCTGCGGTCATCTGTGAGCCGCTCCAGGGTGCCGGCGGCGTGTATCCACCCACCGACGGCTACCTCCAGGGCCTACGGAAGCTGTGCGACGACCACGGCGCACTGCTGGTTTTCGACGAGGTGATCACCGGATTCGGGCGCACCGGCGAGTGGTTCGCAAGTCAGACCTACGGCGTCACCCCGGATCTGATCACCTTCGCCAAGGGCGTCAGCAGCGGCTACCAACCCATCGGTGGGGTGATCTGTTCTCGCCGGGTCTGCGCCGTGCTCGAGTCGGACCCGGCCTTCATCCTGCGCCACGGCTACACCTACTCCGGTCACCCGGCGGCGTGCGCGGCGGCCCTCGCCAACATCGACATCATCGAGCGGGAAGGGTTGGTCGCCCGGGCGCGCCACATCGGCGACCGTTTCTCCGCCGGCTTCGACGCACTGGTGAGCGATGGCGTGCTCCACGACTATCGCGGCACCGCCGGAGTGTGGGCGGCCCGCCTGCCCGACGAGGCCGATGCGCTGCCCGTCCGTGATGCCATGGTCGAGGCCGGGGTGATCGTTCGCGGTGTCGTCGACTCGATCATCTACTGCCCACCGCTAGTGATCGACGACGCGGACATCGACCGCTGCATCGACGCCCTCGCCACCGCCGCCGGCTGAGCGCGGACATCGGGACAGTTCCCGACTCTCGCCCGAGGGAATTCCCGGCGCCTACCAGCGGCTGGGCGCGAGCACCAGGATCTGGCGCTCGGTGCGGGCGGGCACGAGATCACGGCCCGACGGCTCGGGGTCGAGCGGCACCGGGTTGGGATCGGTCTTCCTCGGGTCGTCGTCGTCGGCCATCTGAGCGAGCAGGTCGACCGGCATCGCCCCGAACCAGGCGAGGGTGACGCGCTCACCGTCGGCCACCCTGGCCAACCGCACGCCCAGGCCGCCGCGGCCCTTGGTGGGCAGCTCCTCGTAGGGCGTCGCCTTCAGTCCCGATGCGTCGGTGACGATGATCGCCGCACCGTCGCCCAGCAGCGCGCCGGCGCCGACCACCGACGCATCGTCCTTGAGCTTCATTCCGGCCACGCCGCCGGCACCCCTGCCCTGGGTGCTGACACTGTCGACCGGGATCCGCAACACCTGGGCGTCCGACGCCACGATGGCCATGTCGGCGCCCTCGGCGGCCCGGAACGCGGCAACCACACGATCAGTGCCCTTGAGGCCGATGACGGTCTTGCCGCTCTTGGTGCCCATCACCTCGTCGACGGTGACGCGCTTGGCCACGCCATTGGCGGTGACCAGCACGAGTGGGTCGCCGTCGCTCACCACGAGGTCGAGCACTTCCTCGCCCTTGTTGAGCCCCAGGAGTTGGTGAGCGGGACCGCCGCGGGTGCGGCCGTCGCCGTCGGCGACCTCGGCGCCGCGCACGATGAACACCCGTCCCTCGGTGGTGACCGCAGCGATGGGCGAGCCGGTCGACGACACGACCTGCGCGGTGAGCAGGTCGTGGCGTCCGGTGACGCCCTTCTTGGCACCGTCGACGGGGACCCGGCCGAGATTGCCAGAGGTGGACAGGGTGATCACGCACGGCTCGTCGGCGTCGGGATCGAACGTGGCGTCGCTCTCGGTGGGCTTCTCGAAAACCGGGATGTCGTCGATCGCCACGATCTCCGCACGGCGATCGACACCGTGGCGTTCGACCAGCTCGGCCAACTCGTTGAGCACGAGGGTGCGGCGACGCTGCTCGGACCCGAGGATCTTGTTGTAGTCCTCGATGTCGCTGCGCAGGCCGGCGGCCTCTTCCTCGAGCTCGAGCTTGGCCAGCGCCGTGAGTCGCCGCAGCGGCATGTCGAGGATGTGGGCGGCCTGGATGTCGCTGAGCGAGAACCGCTCGATCAACCGCTGTCGCGCCTCGGCCGCGTCCTGCGAGCTGCGGATGATCTGGACCACCTCGTCGATCGCATCGAGCGCGATCAGCAGGCCGTCGAGGATGTGGAGGCGATCCTGCGCCTTGGCGAGCCGGTACTCGGTGCGGCGGACGATGACCTCGAGACGGTGCTCGATGTAGTAGCGGCAGAGATCGTAGATGCCCAACGTGGTGGGCACACCGTCGACCAGCACCACGTTGTTGACGCCGAAGGTCTCCTCGAGCGGGGTGAGCCGGTAGAGCTCCTGCAACACCGCTTGTGGGTTGACCGCGGGCTTCACGTCGATCTGGATGCGCAGACCGTTCATGTCGCTGAGATCGGCGATGCCGGTGATGCCCACCAGCTTGCCGTTGTTGGCCAGCTCCTGGACCTTGCCGAGGACCCGCTCGGGCCCGACGAGGTAGGGCAGTTCGGTGACCACGATCGCCTGGCGCGACCTGGTGACCTGCTCGACGTGGGCCTTGGCCCGGATGCGGAACGAACCCCGACCGGTCTCGTAGGCGTCGCGGAGGCCGTCGTCGACCACGATGCCGCCCGAGGGGAAGTCCGGCCCCGGCAGCACGGCCATGATCTCGTCGACGGTGGGCTTCGGCCGGCGTTGTGTCATCACCAATCGGATCGCCTGCTCGACCTCGCGCAGATTGTGGGGCGCCATATTGGTGGCCATTCCCACGGCGATGCCGCTGGTGCCGTTGACGATGATGCTCGGCATGGCGGCCGGAAGCACGACGGGCTCTTCGCCCTCGCCGTCGTAGGTCGGGCGGAAGTCGACGGTGTCCTCGTCGAGTTCGGCCACCATGTCCATGGCCGCATCGGACAGGCGGCACTCGGTGTAGCGGGCCGCCGCCGGAGGGTCGTCGAGCGAACCGAAGTTGCCCTGTGGGTCGATGAAGGGGACCATCCGGGAGAAGTCCTGGCCCATGCGGGTGAGGGTGTCGTAGATGGCCGCGTCACCATGGGGGTGGTAGCGGCCCATCGTGTCGCCCACGATGCGGGCCGACTTGCGGTACGGCGTGTTGGGCCGGATGCCCATCTGCAGCATCGACCAGAGGATGCGGCGCTGCACCGGCTTGAGGCCGTCGCGCACGTCGGGGATGGCCCGCGAAGTGATGACGGAGAGCGAGTAGGCGAGGAACGATTCGCTCATCTCGTCGGCGACGGGCACGTCGATGACTTCGCGGGCGTAGTTGGGCTCGAATTCGAGCTGTCGGGGCACGTTGACTCCGGGGGTCCAGGTTCGGCGAGTGGCTCCCGACCGTAGTGGCGGGGAGTGACACCGCGGGGCCACTCGCTACGGTCTTGTCGTGTCCTCCTCCCCGCTGCCCGCCCCTTCCCTGCCGGACGCTCCCGAGCGAACCCTCATCGTCGGCGCCGGTGATCTCGGGCTCGCGCTCGCCACCCGTCTCGTCGATGCCGGCGCGTCGGTGACCACCCTGAACCGCTCGGGCAAGGGAGTGTCCGGGGCCGACTCGTGGGTGGGGGACCTGGCCGAGCCTCCTTCGCTCGAGGGCCTTCCGCCCGCCGATCTCGTGGTGTTCACGACGGCGCCTCCCGGGCGCGACGAGGCGGCCTACCGGCTGGCCTATCTCGACGGGCCTCGCCGCATTCTCGAGGCGCTTCCGGCGGCACCGGGCCGGGCGGTGCTCACGTCCACCACCGGGGTCCACGGCACCGACGACGGCTCGTGGGTCGACGAGCAGTCCCCCACCGAACCGACCCGTGACACCGCCGCCGTGGTGCTGGCGGGCGAGCGGGCGCTGCGAGCGGCAGTGCCCACGGTCGTGCTGCGCCCCGCCGGGATCTACGGGCCCGGCCGCAACGGGCTCCAGGATCGGGTGCGGGCCGGCGACGCGCCGATCGCCCGAGATGGCACGGTGCGATGGACCAATCGTGTCCATCGAGACGACGTGGTCGCCGCCCTGCTCGTCGCCGCCACCCACGCCGCCCCGCCCGACACGCTCATCGCCGTCGACGACGAACCCGCACCCCGAGACGACGTGATCCGCTTCCTGGTCGAGCGCCTCGGCGCCCCCGAGCCGTCGACCGTCGACGTCGCTGCGGTGACCGGCAAACGCTGCCGCAACTCCGCCCTCCGCAGCCTGGGCTGGCAACCCGAGTATCCGACCTACCGGGAGGGCTACGCCTCGCTGCTCGGGTGACCCGGTGACCCGGCGAGAGCGCCCGCTAGCGTCGCCGAATGGACCCGGCCGAGACCGATCAGACGCGCCGGCTCGAGCTGCGTCGGATGAAGGGAGTGGCCCTCGGACTGCTGGCCGCCGCCGCGGTGGTCTACGTGATCACCACGATCGACGGGGGCGATGGCGTCGTCGGCTACGTCCGGGCGTTCGCCGAGGCCGCGATGGTCGGCGCTCTGGCCGACTGGTTCGCCGTGACCGCGCTGTTCCGGCACCCGCTCCGGCTGCCCATCCCCCACACGGCCATCATCCCGAATCGCAAGGACGCGCTCGGTCGCAGCCTCGGCGACTTCGTCGAGACGAACTTCCTGACCGAAGAGGTCCTGGCCGAGCGGCTCGCCCAGGCCCGGGCCGGGCACCGGATCGGCTCCTGGCTCTCGGATCCGGCCAACTCCGAGCGGGCGAGTCGAGCCCTGGGCGAGGTGATCGAGGGGGCGCTGGAAATCCTCGACGACGACGAGGTGCAACGGGGCCTCGAGTCGATCGTGCAGGGTCGGATCGCCGCAGCACCCGCATCCTCGCTGTTGAGCAAGGCCATCGAGGCCTCGGTGCAAGGGGGTCACCACACCGAGCTTCTCGACGCCGTCATCGATGGTCTGCACAACCTCCTGGGCGACAACGAGGAGACGTTCCGACGACGGATCTACGAGGAGTCGCCGTGGTGGGTTCCCGAGTCGCTGGACGACCGGGTCTACGACAAGATCCACGAGGTCCTGCGCCGCTTCCTCAGCGACGTCCGTGCCGACCCTGACCACGCGCTTCGCCGCACGGTTGCCAACCGGTTGGGCGAGTTCGCCGACCGCCTCGAGGACGACCCGGCCATGATCGCCAACGGCGAACGGCTCAAGCAGGAACTGCTCGACCATCCCGAATTCAGGGCGTGGGTGGACTCGCTGTGGGTCGGCGCCAAGGCGAGCCTGGTCGCAGCGGCCGACGATCCCGACAGCCCGCTTCGCTCGCAGACCGCCGAGGGACTCCAGCGGTTCGGTGCGCGGCTGGTCGAGGAACCGGCGCTCCAGCGCAAGGTGGACGATTGGCTCGCACGGGCAGTGGGCTATCTCGTGGACAACTACCGCCGCGAGGTGAGCGACGTGATCGCCGCCACGACCGAGCGCTGGGACGGTGAGACCACGGCCCGCAAGGTGGAGCTCCAGGTCGGACGCGACCTCCAGTTCATCCGGATCAACGGCACCATCGTCGGCGGCTTGGCCGGCATCACGATCCATGCCGTCGGAGAGCTGTTGGCCGGGTAGGACTCGGCAGGATCAGCCCCAGGCCCGATGCAGGGCGGCCGGCAATGCCTCGATTCCGAGCGGCGTGAGGGTCCCGTCCTCGGTGATCCCGAGTTCGTCCCATGGCGCGATGACCACGTCGAAGGCCCACTCGATCCGGGCTCGATCGCCCTTGGGGATGGTCGTGTCGACCTCGGGACAGCGATTGATGCAGTCCACCAACGCCGCACCGTCCACCGTTGCGCCGGGACCGCGACGCACCAGTCCGATCACGGCACCGAGCCAGTCGGCCCACTCCAGCGTCAGCACCGCATCTCGTTCGGCCGGACTCAGGGGACCGAGGTCGGTCGGCGCCGCCATCGCCGCCACTTCGATGACGGCATCGGCTGCGGCCCCGGCCTCGGCCTCGGCCTGGGCCTGGGCCTGGGCCGGCCCGAGGGCACGAACGAGCACCCCGAGGGCATAGGCATCGTCCTGCGGGTCGCGTTCGGGTTTCTCCGGGAGATCCTCGGCCACGAACACCGGTGGTGCGATGTCGCCGACGTCCACCAGCAGGCCCATGCGCCGAAGGAGCAGGCGCCCGTTGACGACCGCTGACTCGGGGGGTCGTTCGGTCGCCGTCAATGCGGCGATGACCCGCGCCGCCAGCTGGGTCGGTCCGCCCACCTCGCTGTCGATTCCGGCGTCGTCCTCGTGCAGCACGGTGAGCAGGTCGCCCGGGCCGACCATCACTTCCCCGATGGTCTCCGGCGGGCCGGGCACGACGTCGACGGTGATCACGTGGCGTTCGTCGTCGGCGTCCACGAAGCGGAACGCGATCGACGAGGCGCCACCGATGGTGAGGGCCCACGCACCTTCGCACCGGCTCGTTCCTATCGCGTCGGCCCATGCGGGCGGCTCACCCGTCCACCTCGGCGACGGCACGTCGTCGAGCAGGCCGCGTAGGGCTGTCAACGTCGTCGCCGCCTGTTCGTCGTCGGCCGAGGCAAGGGCCGCCACCAGGGCCTGCTGATGATCGGTCTCGGCCGCAAGGGCCAACACGTCACTCGCCCAGGCCTCGGCCCGGCCTGCGTCGAGTGCCGCGATCTCTTCAGCCTGTTCCCGGACGACCTCGACCAGCCCGTCGAGCACGGTGGCGGACGCGGTCAGATCGTCGAACGGTGAGGCGGGGAGGTCGGTCACGGCGCCGCGAGTCTAGAGTCCGTCGGTGCCCGAGCTACCCGAGGTCGAGACCATTCGACGGCAGCTGGCGCCGCTCGTGACGGGGGCCGAGCTCGTCGACGGCGGCAGCCACTGGTCGGCCAAGTTCACCCCGGCCCTCGAGGCACTCGGCCACGAGGTGGGCGGTACCCGCCGTCGCGGGAAGTACCTCATCCTCGACCTCGTCGACCTCGTCGATGCGGCCGACGCGCCGCGTGAGCTGATCATCCATCTCGGGATGACCGGGCGTCTGGCCGTCGAACCCGATCCCGACCTCGACCACCCGCACCTCCGGGCCTGGTGGCGACTCGACGACGGCCGCACCCTGACGTTCCACGACGCCCGCCGCTTCGGCCGTGTCCATGTCGTCGCCCGCGGCGACCACACCGCCATCCCCACCCTGGCCGCGCTCGGTCCCGAGCCGTTCGACGAGGCGTTCAACGGTCGAGATCTCGCGGCGTTCGTGAAGCGCAGCAACCGCCACCTCAAGACGCTGTTGCTCGGCCAGCGGGCGGTGGCCGGTGTGGGCAACATCTACGCCGACGAGGCGCTCTGGACGGCCGGGATCAACCCGGCCACCCGTCGATTGAGCAGGGCGCGGGCCGATCGCCTGGTCGAGGCCGTGCGAGCCGCACTGCAATCGGGGCTCGATCACGGAGGGACGACGCTGCGCGACTATGTCGACTCCGCCGGCGCCCAGGGGTCCAACCAGCACACACTTCACTGCTACGGACGCAGCGGCGAGCCCTGCGAACGCTGCGGCACCGTGTTGCGCAAGCGAGAGCTCGATGCCCGAACCACCACCTGGTGTCCCCAGTGCCAGTCGAAATAGAGCTGCCCGTCCCAACGGTGTCAGACACCTGTCCCGCCTGTCCCGACGGTGTCAGACACCTGTCCCTCCGCCCGAGCACGCTCAGCTGATGGTGATGCCGGCGAGGCTCTTGTTGACCTCGCGCACGAGCAGGCCGGCCTGGCGACCGGAACCGAGCACGACGTACAACCCGAAGGCGCGACCGCCGACGCGGAAGAACCGCTGGGCGCCGGCCTGACCGCTGAGTCGGCGCTGCAAGGCCGCCGCCGAGAAGTCGTCGACACGAAGGTCGCTCGGCACCCGGGTCCCCGAGAACATGGCCGTGCCCGCCGAGTCGGAGTCGAACTCCATGACGATGACGAGCACGGCACCCCCGTCCATCATCTCGACGGCGCCGGACCCGTAGTCGCCCCGCGCGGCCGGCAGTGCGAAGTTGGCGAGGTGCACGAGCGAGCGGGCCGGTGCGCCGGGCCGGGCCTGGAGTTCGCTGAACTCCACTTCCCAGCCTTCGCGCACGAGCACGTCGATGCCGTTGGTCGAGAGTCGATGATCGCTCACGATGTCGCCACCGCACCGAGGGTCACGAGGACGACCGAGGCGAGCACCGTCAGGCGGACGGCCCGCTCGCGCTGGTCGAGTCCGCGGTGGAGGCGACGGAGGTCCTCGACGCTGCGAACCCCGCCGTTGACCGTGGCGCCGATCCCGCGAGTCGTCCCGTAGACGACCCCCAGGCCGATCGCCTGCACCGGGCCGAGCAGAACTCCGGCCACGAGGACGACACCGAGCAGCAGCGTGTTCACCACCGTGACGAGGCCGAACCCCAGTTGTACGCCGAACCCGAGGCCGTAGACCCAACCGCGGTAGGCGGTGAGCCATCGCTCGTCGACCTGTCGACGACCGGGGACCGTGAGACCGATGACGTCACCCGACACGGCGACAGCAGCGGCGACCGCGATGATGACGAGGGCGGTGCCGTCGGAGGGGCGACCGACCCAGGCGACGACGGCGCGGCCGGCCGACATCACGAGGCCGAGCGCGAGGCCGCCGACGACATGCCCGATGAGCAGCCACGTCCTCGTCAACCAGAATCGATTGCCTCTGCCCCGCTCGCCGAGCGGGGTGATGCTCGTGAGCATCGACGTGCCTCAAGGCGACCACGCAGCGCGCACAGCAGCCGCCACGGCGACCACGAACGCGAGCGCGAAGGGACTCACTGTGGCGGGTCCGGCGTCTCGGGCCCGGCGGCGTCGGGGTAGAGGCTGGGATGACCCGGGCCGATCCCCGACGCGTTCAGCGCCGCATCGACCGAGCCGGCGGCGGTCTCGCCCAGAGCGTCGTCGCCCAGCGCCTGCTGGAGCAGGCCACGGACCTGCTCCCACCCGGTTGCGGTTCCCGAGCCGACGACCCTCGCGCTACGGCCGTCGACCAGAGCGAAGTAGGGGGAACCCGGCACGCCGTAGGCGGTCCAGGCATCCGACGAGCACACGGTGCGCACCCCCGTCGGGGCGAGTTCGGCCAGCTTGCTCTCGGAGTCGTGGGCAGGGTCCTGCCCCACGATGACGAGCCGGGTGGCCGTGCCGGGGAGATCGATCGTGGGCGAGGCGAACTCGGTCCAGAACGCCTGACAGGTTCGACATCCCGACGAGAGGAAGGCCAGGAGCGTGTGATGCTCGCCGGCGATCGCCACCTTCACCGGACCGCCACCGGGCACCGTGCCGACGATGTCGACCGCGTCACCTCGGGTGGTGGGGGAGGCGACGGCCACGGGGCCGACCGGCGACGCCCCCGCTGCGTCCTCGAGCGGCACGCCGGCCCGGTCGAGGGCCCGCAGGATCTCGGCGTGGGTGCGCAGGAGCCCGAACACGATGACGGCGAGCATCGCAATGGCGACGGTCTGCACGATGACGAGGACGATCATGCCGGCTCTTCGACCGGCAGGCCGATGCGTTGGTCGTAGCGGTGAAGGAAGGTGAGCACCTGGGCCCGGCCGATCCAGAACGCCCCGCCGAACAGGGTCGGGGTGAGGCCGGTGGTCAACTCGTTCTCGACCGCCCACGCCACCGCCGGACGATAGAAGGCGTTGGCGGGGACATCGGCGAACGGGATCTCGAAACCTGCCTCCGGTTGGCCGGCGAAGCGCCAGAGGAAGGTGATGGCTTCGCCTCGGGTGACGAACTGATCGGGTACGAACCGACCCGGTGCGGCGCCGGTGGTGATGCCCTCGGCAGCCATCCACGCCACTGCGTCGGTGTAGAAGGTGCCGTCGGCGACGTCGGAGAACGGCCCGGACGACTCGACCGCGGGCTTGCCGACGTAGCGCCACAGGAACGTGGCCATGTGCGAGCGGGGCGCGAGTTCGCCGGGCCCGAAGATGTCGCTGCTGTAGCCGGTGGCGATGCCGTTCTCGATGGCCCACTCGACGGCTTCGGTGTAGTACGCCTTCGGCGCGATGTCGGTGAACCCGTCGTGAAGACAGGCGCGGTCGTGGAAACGGGTCGAGTTGTCGGTGGCCGGCGTGTCGTCGCAACTCGGGTCCCATTGCCACGGGACCACGCACGTCACGATGCGGCACGCGATCGGGCCGACGCAGGCCACGTCCTGGTTGCACTGCCCGTAGCGGAAGCGGGTGCACTCGACGGAACGACTGCCGCAGCCTTCGAGGCAACGACAGTTCGCCGACGTACAGGAGGACGCGCAGACCCCGGCGCCGCCGCACCCACAGCCGGGATCACACGGAAGATTGCAATCGAGGTAGTAGCGCGGCCGCGCCTTGCCGTCGACGTCGCAGAAGCCGCTGCCATGGGCCTTCCACCATCCGGCGACGATCGTGCCCGGTGGGCACAGGTTCTCGCCGGTCGACTGGCAGCAGAAGTCGGTGTAGCCGTCGCAGCACGAGGACCCGCATTCGCACGACGAACCGGAGCACGAGCAGATGGCCGCATGCGCAGTGGTCGGTCGGAGTGCGTACGCGGCGGGAGCCACCGCCAGCGCCGTCGCCCCCATGGCCGAGCGCGACAGGAACCCGCGTCGCGACGAGCGCTGCTCGATGACGCGGCTGAGCGTCTGGACGACGCGGCGGCTCACGCGCCGTCCTCGATGTGGAACTGGGCGGCCGCGGCGGCGCCTCGACGGGCGCCGATCGCCTCGGGAAGGGCCGTGAACATGACGAGGGCGAGACCGGCGAGCACCCCGACGAGGAGCACGAATCCGGCGCCACCGGCCGGTTGGCCGTCCATCAATTCGATCGGTGTGTCGCCGCCCATCGCGACGAACGACACGGCGGCAAGGCCGACGTTGCCGACGACATGGATCCACGAGGGAGGGGCATCGACTCGCCCGAAGCACCCGCACGAGGTGGCGCCGGCGGCCAGTGCTCGCCACACGACGACGACGAAGCCGGCGTAGAGCACACCGGTGGCGGCGGCGGTGACCGGTCCCCCGATCACAAGGGCGGCGATGCCGATCACCGACTCGGCCACGCCGATCGCAACGGCGAGCGCCGCGATGTCGGGCAGACCCAGGGTGGACAACAACTCGGTCGTCGGCGCAGGACGAACGATCTTCGCGAGCCCGGCCACGAGCAGCAACAACGCGGCAGCGGCATGCAGTGCGACGAGGACGTCCATCGGGGTTGAACGTAACGCGAGGGTGACGGGTCGCGTCGGACCGGGCGCCCTCCCGGCGCCGTCGCTCCGGCGGGCGACGGTACCGTTGCCCCCATGGCTGGCGAACGTCCCGACTTCTACGACCTGATCGCGAGCAATCGGCGCCGTACCTGGTTGCTGATGTTCGCCTTCTTCGTCCTGCTCGCCGTCGTCGGCGCCGTGATCTCGCTGGCCCTGGGCGGCGGCATCGTCGGGGTGATCCTCGGTGTGGTGGTGTCGTTCGGCTTCACGTTCGCCTCCTATTTCAAGAGCGACACGCTGGCACTGCGCTCGACTCGGGCCGTCGAGGCCGACCCGTCGGAGTTCTCCCAACTCAACAACCTGGTTGCCGAGGTGTCGCTCGCCGCCGGCATCCCGCAGCCCAGGGTCTTCGTCGTCCACGATCCCTCGCCCAACGCCTTCGCCACCGGCCGCAACGTCGACAATGCCGTCGTCGCCGTCACCACGGGCCTGATGGACAAGATGAATCGTCAGGAACTCGAAGGTGTGATCGCCCACGAGATCGCCCACATCCGCAACGGCGACATCCTGGTGATGACCGTGGCCGTGGCCACCGCCGGGGCGATCGCGCTGATCGCCGACATCTTCTGGCGCATGCTCTACTTCGGCGCGCTCACCGGCGGTGGGGCCTCGCATCGCCGCCGCAGCAACGACAACCAGGGCGGTGCCAACCCGCTGATCATCATCGGGATGGTCGCGGTCGCCGTCCTCGCGCCGTTGGCCGCTGCGCTGCTCCGCGCTGCCGTGAGCCGTTCCCGGGAGTCGTTGGCCGACGCCACTGCCGTGGAGATCACCCGTTACCCGGCGGGACTGCGCCGGGCGCTCGAGAAGCTCGACGCCGACATCACGGTCGTCGCTCGCACGTCACACGCCACGTCACACCTCTGGATCGAGTCGCCCGACGACCACGAGACCAACGCCCGGGGCCGCCGGTTCAACGACATGTTCAGCACCCACCCGCCGCTCAGCGACCGCATCAACATCCTGCGCGGCATGGAGGGGCTGCCCGAATACGAGGGTCCCGATCCCGCCATCGCCGAGTCGCTACGGACCATGCAGGACGACCGCTCGCATCCCCAGGCTGCCGCCGCGGGCATCACCGCCGGACTGTCCTCGGGAGGAAGCGCGCTCGACACCGTCGACCTGGCAGCGCTGTTCCCCGGTATGGGCGAAGTGGCTCCCGACGACGAACACCCCGACAACGCCCGGGCCGGGTGGTACCACGACCCCGAGGTCGATGACGGGGCGCTCCGCTACTGGGACGGCCGTCAGTGGACCGAACACCGCCACCACATTCCCGATCACAACAAGGTCACGCCGACGGGCGCCCGGCGTAGTCGCCTCGCCCGTCCCCCGCGGCGCCACAAGCCCTGATGGGCGATCGCGGCGTGGCCGGCGAGTCCGCCGAGCCCACCGTTGGCGTCGGCCCCCATCCCGAGCCCTGGCCCGACGACCCGAGGTTCGACCCGCAACTGTTGGCCGAGGGCGACCGCCGCAACGTCGGCGACGAGTACCGCTACTGGACCGTCGAAGCGATCGTCGCCGATCTGGACTCGCGCCGCCACGGTTTCCACGTGGCCATCGAGAACTGGGAGCACGATCGCAACATCGGCACGGTGGTGCGCACCGCCAATGCGTTCCTGGCCGCCGAGGTCCACATCGTGGGCCGCCGGAAATGGAACAAGCGCGGCGCGATGATGACCGACGTCTACCAACACGTACGCCATCACCACACGGTCGAGGAGTTCGCATCGTGGGCCCGGGGGGCCGGACTTCCAGTGGTCGGCATCGACAACCTTCCCGGCTCGGTGCCGATCGAGGCGACGGAGCTCCCCGAGCGCTGCGTGCTGCTCTTCGGCCAGGAGGGCCCGGGCCTCTCCCCCGCCGCCCACGCCGCGTCGTCGACGGTCTGCTCGATCGCCCAATTCGGGTCCACCCGCTCGATGAACGCCGGTGTCGCCGCCGGCATCGCCATGCACGCCTGGATCCGTCGCTGGGCCGCGCCCGCCTGAGTGTCAGGTCAGGGTCACGACGATCTTCGCCCGGGTGTGGCCGGTGCCGATCTCGGCGAGGCCGGCCGCCACATCGTCCAGTCCGATCACCCGGTCGATCTCGGGCTCGAGGCGGCCGTCGGCCAGGAGCTCACCGAGGAACGTGAGGTCGTCGTGGTTCGGTGAGGCGGTGAACTGATGGAACGACTGACTCGAACGGCGAAAGGTGAACCACGCACGAGCGATGTGACCGACGGGTCCGAACCAACGGTTCTCCTTCGGGCCGCTGATGGCCACATAGCGCCCGTCGGCCTTCAGCACCGACCGACACTCGATCGGGCTCCGGTTGCCCACGTTGTCGAGCATCACGTCGAACCGTGGCCCACCGGGAACGAAATCCTCCTCGTCGTAGGCGACCACGGTGTCGGCGCCGAGGGAGCGGACCATGTCGACGTTGCGGGCGCTGCACACCGCCGTGACGCGTGCGTCCATCGCCTTCGCGATCTGCACGGCGAACGTGCCGACGCCGCCGGCGGCGCCGTTGATCAGCACCTCCTCGCCCGGCCGGAGGTCCGCTTCGGTCCGCAGACCCTGCAGCGCGGTCAGCCCGGCCACCGGCGTGGCCGCGACCGCCTTCGTCGAAACGCCGTCCGGCACGAGCACCACGTTGTCCTCCCCGGTGACGAGATAGGGAGCGCAGCCGCCGCCCTCGCACTCGCCGAACACGACATCGCCAACCGCGTACTTGTCGACCTTCTCACCGATCGCGACGACCGTGCCGCACACATCGGCCCCGGGGGTGACTCGTCCGGTGGGACGACGTAGGCCCGACGTCGGTCGGATGAGATACGGCGTACCGGTGAGGAAGTGCCAGTCGAGGGCGTTGAGCGACGAGGCCGCCACCTCGATGAGCACGTCGGTCGGCCCGGGCGTCGGCACTGCGATGTCGTCGATCTCGACCACCTCGGCGGTGCCGTAGCGGCGAGCGACGACGGCTCGCATGGTCGAGGGACGCGCGGGTTCGGGCATGGTGGAACTCGGTTCGTTCGGGTGGGACGTACAGCGTACGTTTCGGCAACGTACGGCGTACGTCCTACAGTGTCAAGGGTGAGGACTCGAAGAACTCCGCTCGATCGGTCGACCATCGTGACGGAAGCGGTGCGGCTCGCCGACGCGGACGGCATCGGGGCGATCACGATGCGACGGCTGGCCGAATCCCTGGGCTTCAAGGTCATGTCGCTCTACAATCACGTGGCCAGCAAGGACGAGTTGCTCGGCCTGATGGTGGATGCCGTCGCCGGCGAGATCGCCGACACGGACCCCGAGACCGCCCCGATGACGGCCGTGCGAGAACTCGCACTCGAGTTCCGGGTCGCCCTGGTGCGTCACCCCTGGGCCCCCGGGCTCTGGAACCGCCACATGCCGGGACCGGCCCGTACCACCCAGATGGAAACGCTGCTGCGTTTGCTGGCCGCGAGTGCCCTCGCCCCCGACCTGGCGCACCACGGCTTCCATGCCGTCAACAACCACGTCCTCGGCTACACGCTACAAGAGCAGGCGATGACACTCGATCAACAGTACGGCGACGACCCCGAGGCCGCGGCCCGCGACTTCGTCGGGTCGCTCAACCCCGAGGCGTTCCCCCACACCATCGACCACGTCAACGTGCACCTCGACGGCCACGCCGAGAGCAGTTTCGAACTCGTGCTCGACCTCATCCTGGACGGCCTGGTGCGCCTCAACGCATCAGGGATGTCGTCATGATGAGCCGGGTGTCGGCCAGGCCGGCCGTCCGGTGGTGGATGCCGGCCTGGTAGCTGGGCTTGGCGATCATCTCGAGGAACGCGGCCGGGCTCGGATACTCGATGATCGCCACGAGGTCCCACTGCTCGTCGTCGGGACCGATCAGGGTCATGTGCGCGGTGCCGGCCTCGAACTGGTGTCCACCCACGGCGGCGACCTCGGCGATGGCGATGGCGCCGTAGCGCCCGTAGGCCTCGGCCCCGGTGCTCGGCCCGTTCTCGCCGGGATCCGGCAGGTCGCCATAGTCGGCGACCTCACGGAACCGGAGGAGGTTGATCATCCGGATCGGCCCCTCCACGGTGTCGACACGGGACGCGAAGTCCTCGAGTTGGTCGGGCGTGGGATCGATCGAGGGCATGAGCCGGACACTAGTCAGCCACGGCGTCAACGGTTCAGCTGTCGTTCTCATTGTCGCCGTCGCCGCGACCTCCTCCGGAAACACGGGTTGGCGAGAATCGCAGGAGAGGTATCGAGCCAGGAGGCCCGACATGACGACCACGCACCCGTTCGCCAGGAAGAAGCGAAGCCCCGGTCCGCTCCAAGGAACCCCGTTGTCGGACACCGTGCCCGCCGACGAACTCCGCCGACTCGACCAGGTCGGCACGATGGTGACCCTCAAGGAGACCAGGAGCGTCATTCAGCAATCCGGCCTGGGCCGCCAGTGCCTCGTCGTCATCGACGGCACGATGCGCGTCGAACGCGATGGCGCACATGTCGCCGATCTCGGCGCCGGTGACCTGGCCGGCGAGGTGGGGATTCTCACCGGCCGTCCGTGCAATGCCACGGTCGTGGCGGAATCCGGCACGTCGGTCTACGCGATGAACCGGCGTGAGCTCGCCACGCTCCTCGCCGCCTGCCCGGCCCTCAATGCCCAGGTCTGGCGCACCGCTCTCGACCGCATTCCGGCCGCTCGGTAGCCGATCTCTCGCCACTCATGTGATATGAATGTCACATGAGTGGCGGTGAGGACCTCGACGCAGTGTGGAAGGCGCTCGCCAACCCGACACGTCGCCGGATCCTCGACCTGCTCGTCGACGGCCCCGTCACGACCGGCGAGCTCGCCGACGAGTTCTCCGATCTCTCCCGTTTCGCGATCATGCAGCATCTCGGCGTGCTCGAGAAGTGCGACCTCGTCGTCGCGCGCAAACAGGGGCGACAGCGATTCAACCATCTGAACACGGTCCCGATCCAACAGATCAGCGACCGTTGGATCAGCCGCCACCACCGAACCCTGGCCACGGCGATGATCGACTTGAAGACCACCCTCGAATCGTTGGCCGACGCCCGTGACGACCACCAAGAGGAAACGGGAGAGCTGCATGAGCGAGACACCGGTTGAGAACGAAAGGGTCGTCTCGATCTTCATCGACGCGCCGATCCAGCAGGTCTGGGACGAAATCACCAAGACCGCCGGGGTGCAGCGACCGCTGTACAACACGGTGCTGTCGGGCGATCTCACGCCGGGGAGCCGGCTGCGCTACGCGAGCCCCGACCACAAGCGGGTGTTCGTCGTCGGCGAAGTGATCGAGGTGACACCGCCGACACGATTCGTGCACACCTACATCATGACGATCGACCCCGACCCCGAGACCACCGTCGCTTGGGATCTGGCCGAGGAAGGCAGCGGCTGCCGTGTCACGCTGACCCACAGCGGCTGGACCGACGAGCACCGCACCGCCGAGAAGACGGTCAAGACCTGGACCGAGATCCTCGGTCTCGTGAAGTCCGAAGTGGAGAGCGGCACGATTCCACTCAAGACCCGCTTGACCTACGGGGCGATGCGCCTCTTCAGCTTCGCCCTCCCCAAGCGCACGAGCGCCGACTACGCCGATGAACAAGGCTGGTGACGCCGCTCGTGCCCACCAACGCCGAGCTCAGACCCGGCGGAAGAGGTAGGCGAATGCGGGTGTCGTGTACGGGACCCCCCGACCGAGTCCGTGGAGCGACTCGACGGTGATCTCGACGTCCTTCCTCGGGACGAGGTGTTCGTCGAGATCACGGGTCTGCAGCGTGAAGTCACCTCGATTCTCGAGAACCGCGCCGTGGATCTGGTACCGGTCATCGATCGAGGCCATTGCCGCGTCACCGTGACTGGGGTTCACGAGCAGGAATCCACCGGGCCGCAGATAGCGGGTGCAGTGTTCGGAGACGAAGCCGGCGTAGAGCGAGATCAGAAGGTCGACGGAGTTCTCGCCGAGGTCCAGGTCGTTGGAGTAATCGTCGTGGATGAAGCGCACGCTGTGTCGACCGGCGCCGGGGCGCATCTCGTCGAGGAGCTCCGTGATTCCCTCGGTGTCGGCGAAGAATCGGGCGGCCCGACGATCGGTATCGACAGAGGTGACCGACGGCCAGAGAAGTGATGGCGTGAGGTCGACGTAGGAACCCGCATAGAGAACGGTCGACGCGTCGATGGCATCAGCGACGACACCGAACAGGCCCTGCCGGTCGCCGACACTCTGCCGCTGTTTCTCCCAGAGCTGACGGGTCCTCTCGAGCACCACACGACGCTAACCCCGTGCGCTCGCCACACGGTTCAGCGACGCCGATGGAGGTCGGCGATGCGACGGCCGATGGTGGCCATCGACTCCCGGAGTTCGTTCGGGAGCAGCACTTCGACGTCGGGGCCGAGCGCGACGAGCTCCCTGACGGCGGCCTCGTGGGAATCGAAGCGGAACGAGCCTTCGATCCAATCGGGGCGATCGGCGGGCGCCTTCGTGGCGGGGCGGCGACGCCATCCTTCGGGGCGGCCGGCCATCAGCGCGAGCTGCAGCGCCGGCGGGGCGATCCGAACCCGCACCCGGCGAATGCGCCCGGTTCCCGGTGTCAATCCCGGCGGCAGGGGCGGCACGGTCTGCTCGAACGTTTCCAGCAGCTCGAAGCCTCCACCGGGGCCTCGGGTGCCGTAGACCGGCACGCCCGCCTGCGACAGGGCCTCGACATCGCGCAGCACCGTCCGCTCGGCGACCCCCAGCCGGTCGGCCAGCTCGGCCGCCGTGTACCGCTTCCCGTTCTGCAACAGCAGCAACAGGTTCAGGAGGCGTCCGGCGCGCATGATCGCTCTCCCGACTCCGCCTGCGGGGTTTCTCGATCTCGCCGCGAATTCATGACATATGGTGTCATGAAGCCACGGTCATGCTGCAGTCACGGCGGTCGATGAGTGACCGTCGCCCACGACGAGGGAGCGAAGCAGATGACTGAGCACATCGAGGGAAACGGAACTCCCGAGGATCCTTGGATCCTCACCACGCCGCCCGGCAAGTCCGAGTTCGACGCTTGGCGAGACGAAACCGCCGATCCACCGGCGCTGATGATTCGCGTCGGGTCCACCACGCTGAGCTACCAGCTCCGATGCATCGACGACCTCCACGCGATGCTCGTCGACCACGGCGACTGGATGTTGCTCGGCAACGCCGACGAGCAGAAGGAAGCGAAGCCCGACACCGTCGAGGCGTGGGCCCGTGCCGCCGACAATCCGGTGAAGGGCTGGTACGGACTTCGCAAGGGGTACCGCGGCCGCTTCGGCAACTACGTGCCGCCCGTCCTCGAACACCTCGGTCTCGCCGAGATCGAACACAACGCCCGCAACAACCGCATGCGGGCCCGGTGATCGGGCACGAGGACCGACGAACCATCAAAAGCAGAAAGCGTCCCGCGGGGACGCCGACCTCGAGGTGATGACGGCTCTCGGCGGACCGCTGTCGCGTTCGGCGATGGCGGATCGAGGAGGACGGTCGCGGGTGTGGTCACGTACCTGGCCCACCCCTCGGCCGAGGGCTTCGATGTCCGGCTCGGGAATCGCATCGAACAAGAGGGTGCGGACGATCTCGACATGGCCTGGCAGTAGCCGGAGAAACAACTGCTCGCCGGCCGTGGTGAGATCGACCACCGTGCTGCGATCATCACTTTGCGACGCCGAGCGGGTGACGCGCCCCGAGCTCTCGAGCTTTCCGACCTGGTAGGTCAGTCCGCTCCGACTCAGCACGATGCCGTCGGCCAGGTCGGTCATGCGGAGACGGTTCTGCGGAGCCCGCATCAACCTGCCGAGGATCTCGAACTGCACGAACGACAGGTCGGAGCTGTCGGTCCTTGCGCCGTGCGCTGCGCCGCTGAAACCAAAGTCCAGACGTCCCCGCGGGGACGTTTTCCAGGCCGCTTACTCGACCATGGCGATGAGTTCTTCATCGCTGGGGATCTCGACGCCGGGGACGTAGTAGGTGTAGAGCCCGCTCAGGATGGTCTCGAGGTCGCCGCTCTCGGTCGACGCGAGGGTGACGGTCACCATCGAACCGTAGATGTGGACCGCGGCCACGTCGCCGCTCTCGAAGATGCGACGGGCGAGCACGTCGGGCGGACGGTCCCCGAGGATCTCGTCACCGTCCTTGTAGCGCTCGTGACCCATGCCGGTGAGGCTGCGGTTGAGTTCGAAGCGCAGGATGCCCGGCTTCGGGGAGGTTGTGGAGAGGAACGTGACCGGCTGACCCATAACGAGGAGCACGTTACCCGTCGCGGCGCGCCCAGGCCCACATCGCCAGGCCGATCGACACAATCATGAGCACCGTGTGCACGACCTTGAATCCGATCTCGTGATTGCCGTCGAGCAGGATGCCGACGCCGCGGATCGACCACCAGCCGATCGTCCACACCACGAGCACGCCCAGGAGGGCCACCGAGATCCGCTCCCCCTGACGGCCGACGACGAATACGGCCAGAGCCAGCATGACGAACAGGACTGCGGCGCCGAGTCGCCACGCCATCGCTCCGCCGGAGAGATCGTCATCGGACACGATGTTGCGGATACGGCCGACCCAGACGAAAACGGTCCACACCAGAAAGCCGAGAATCGGGATCCGAATGCGCATGACGGCGAGGCTACGACCGCGTGTCAGAACAGGCCGAGCTGGGCTTCCTCGTCGTCGACGATCCGCGGCAGTGCCGTCCACCGGAGGTCGTCCATGAACGCCCACCGACGACGGTGGATGGCGCTCGGCCCGTAGGCCGCCAGCGCCGCCTTGTGTCGCGGACACGGGTAGCCCTTGTTGTCGGCGAACCCGTAGGCCGGGTGGTCGTCGTGCCATTCGCGCATCATCCGGTCGCGCGTCACCTTCGCAACGATCGAGGCCGCCGCGATCGAGATGCTGATGGCATCGCCCTTCACGATCGTGGTGGTCGGATGGGTCTCCACGAAATCCCAGTTGCCATCGACCAGCACATGACCGATCGGCGCGCCGATCGAGCCCAGCGCTCGCTGCGCGGCGAGCTTCTGGGCGGCCGACATGCCGAGTTCGTCGCACTCCTGCTGGGTGGCGTGGGCGACTGCGACATGATCGGCCCAGTCGACGATGCGGTCGTGCATCAGCTCGCGTTCGTTCTCGGTGAGCATCTTCGAGTCGCGCACCTTGTAGAGCTTCTTCTCACGAGGCACCACCACTGCGGCGAGGGTCAGCGGCCCGGCCCACGAACCGCGGCCCACCTCGTCGATCCCGGCGACGAACTCGCAGCCGTCGGCCCAGAGCTCGCGCTCGAGTCGTACCCCTGGCGCCTTGCCCCTGATCGACTTGCGCAGCTGTGGCGCGGTGGAGACCATCGGTCGGACGGTAGCCGATCGGGCCGATGGACTACGGTGCCGCCATGATCGTCAGCCACCGCTCGAAGAAGTCCTCTGCCTCGGTGTTCTCGTTCCGTAGCGCCGGATCTGTGGCCTCGGCGTGGTCGGCGATGTCGGCGTTCTCCGCGGGGTCTCTCGGGTCGGTCGGTTCGGTGCTGTCGATCGGCTCGGCCGGCTCGATCCTGTCGGTGGGCTCCAGCGGTTCGATCCTGTCGATCGGCTCGTCGGGCTCGATCGGCGCGCTGGGCGGCCGTCAGGCGATCGGCGGCGACAAGGCCGGTCGGGTGGTCGCGCTGATGGCCCTCGTCATGGCCTGGACCGACCGCTGACGCGAACGCGCTACGTCGGCGGTTCGGCCAACAGCGCCTCGCCCGAACGCTCCAGCGTCGACCAGGTCGGGTCGAGGCCGGAACATCGCAGCTCCACGGCATCGCTGCCACCCAGGCGTTCCCACAACAGGGCCGGGCGGGCGCCGTGCCAGCGCACACTGAACGACACACGTCCGTTGGCCGTCCCGCACGACCGCACGTCGATCGATTGCCCCATCCAGGACTCCGGAACCATCGGCAGCACGTCGACCGTCGAGGCCTGACCCGCGTCGACGACCATGCCGAGGACCTTCCCCGCCGCGCTCGCGGCGGGGTTGACGGTCGTGTACGAGCCCGCAGCTCGCGAGACCGCCGCACGGGCATCGTCCGCCGCGTCGGGGGCCACGCCGTCGAGGGCCCGTGCGACCAGGTCGAGGGTGGCCGGGTCGATCGAGTCGGCGGCGAGTGCGGCCAGCGGACCGGCGAGGGTGGCGAGGCCGGACTCCTTGCCGGCCAGCAGATCTCGGGAGGCCAACGCCCGCAGCGCGGCAACGGCGTCGGTTCCCTTCATCGCTCCCTGTTCGGCCGCATCGACCACCGTGGCGCGGGCTCGGTCGGCCTCGTCGTGGAGACCGGCGACGTCGAGCGCGACGGCGACCTCGGCGGCGGCTCGGGGGTCGGCCGAACCGGCCTGCACCACCAGGTCGGGCAGGATGCGGTCCCACGCCTCGCCGAGATCGGCGTCGGGCACGGTGATGGCGAGCGCATTGGCGGTGAGGGTCCGCCACCCCGACGCGATCTCGTCGGGGGTGACGGCCCGGGTCGGGAAGTCGCCGTCGACGAGCACCTGCACCTGCGCGCGTTGGCGGTGTGGCAACGCCAACACCACGGCCCCGGCCGTGTCCGGTCCGATCACCTCGCTTCTGGCCGCATCGGGCTCCGCGACGATCGCCGGCCACGGGTCGCCCTGGGTCGTCAGCACACCACCGGCCGGACGCTCGGCCCTGATCCACTCGATGCCGTCGATCGAGACACCATCGGCATCGGCGACCAGCGTGGCCGGGCCGGCCACGCGGCCGGCAACCGCGATGGCCACCGCGTCGGCCGAACTGTTCTCGAAGTCGAGCAGGATCACCCGGCCGAGCCCGTCGTTGGCCGAAGCCACCCGCAGGACGACGTCGCCCGAAGGAACCCGCATCCACGTTTCGTACACCGGCGCGTCGGCCACTCGGCTCTGTCGCACTGCGACCTCGTCATGGGCGATCCGCCAACGGTCACCGGAACCGACGCCCCACTCGACCCACCAGGAACCGTCGACGGACCCGACTCGTCCGTGGTCGTCGACGACGGCCGTCGGGCCCTCGAGGTCTCCGATGACCGCGCCGACGAGCGCGTGAACGGCTCTCCCGTCGGACCGGCCGAGCCGGTCCTGCAACCAGCGCTTCATCAGTCGGGGTCGGTCTCTTGGGCGGCCTGACGAGCAACCAGCCCGCGATAGGCGTCGGTGGCACTGCGGCCCTCGGTGACGCACGCCTTCATCTCGGTGGCAATCGGCATCTCGACGCCGTACTCGGCCGCGAGTTCGAGCACGATTCCGGCGGACTTCACACCCTCGGCGACCTGGTTCATCTCCTCGATGATCTCATCGAGGGAACGGCCACGGCCAAGTTGTTCGCCCACATAGCGGTTGCGACTCTGCGGACTCATGCAGGTGGCGAGCAGATCGCCCATACCCGCGAGCCCGGCGAACGTCGCCGGATCGCCGCCCATCGCCACCCCGAGGCGGGTGAGCTCCGCAAGGCCACGCGTCATCACCGCCGCCCGCGTGTTGTCGCCGGTACCGAGTCCGTCGGCCATGCCTGCAGCCAGCGCGATCACGTTCTTGAGCGCACCGGCGATCTCGCTGCCCACGACGTCGGTGTTCGTGTAGACGCGAAACAGCGAGGACGAGAAGACGCCCTGCAGCTTCTGGGCGATCGCCAGATCGGTGAATGCCACCACCGCCGCCGCCGCGTTGCCGGCCAGGATCTCCTTGGCGAGGTTCGGACCGGTGAGCACCCCCACCGGATGCCCGGGCAGCTCCTCGGCGGCCACCTCGGTCATGCGCTTGCGGGTGGACAGCTCGAGCCCCTTCGAGAGGGACACGACCGGCACCCACGGGCGGAGGTACGGCCGCAGCTCGATCACCGTCTCGCGAAATCCGGCCGAGGGCACGCCCATCACCAGCACGTCGGCCCGGCGGACGACCTCGGCGAGATCGGTCGAGGCCCGTAGGTCGGGATGGAGGCGGAATCCCTCGAGGTAGCGGGGGTTCTCGTGGTGTTCGTTGATCGCCGCGGCGACGTCGTCGCGGCGGCTGTGCAGCATCGTCGGCTCGTTGTGGGCGCAGAGGTGCGCCACCGTCGTACCCCAGGATCCGGCCCCGACCACCGCAACGTTCATGTCCATGGCCGTCACCCTAGACCTGACGTCGGCGCAGCCGCCGGGCCGTAGAGTCGAGCGGCATGCCTGCACCGACGACCGACACCGTCGTCCTGATCCCCATCAGGTCGTTCGACGACGGCAAGTCGCGCCTCGCCGGGGTGCTGTCACCCGAGGAACGTCGGGCGTTGACCATGCGGATGGCCGCCCGGGTGGCCGAGGCGGCCGGCGAGCTGCCCGTGCGCATCGTGACCGACGACACCGGCGTCGTCGACTGGGCCCACGAACTGCGGGTCGGGGTGCTGACCGTCGGCGAGAAAGGGTTGAACCCGTCGGTCACCGCTGCGGTCGCCCATGCCGCCCGCGTCGGGTTCACACGCGCCCTCATCGCCCACGCCGACCTTCCCGCGGCCCGCGATCTCACCGTGGTCGACCAGCCCGGGGTGTGCATCGCCCCCGATCGCGCTCGCGACGGATCGAACGTGATGTGTGTCCCCACCGAGGCCGGTTTCGTGTTCGCCTACGGTCCTGGATCGTTCGCCCTGCACTGTGCCGAGGCCGAACGCCTCGGACTTCCGCTTCACGTCGTCGACGACGAATCCCTGGCCTGGGACATCGACGATCCCGACGACCTTCCCGCCGACTGGAGCGACTGAGATGAGAGTCGATCTGCCCACACCGGCCAGTGCGCTGGCCATCGCCGCCCACCCCGACGACATCGAGTTCGGGTGCGGCGCCACCCTCGCCAAGTGGACGGCAGCGGGTGCTCGATGCCACCTGCTCGTGTGCACCGACGGCCGCAAGGGCACCTGGGACGTCGAGGCCGACACCGATGCTCTGATCATCCGCCGTCAACACGAACAACGCGCAGCCGCCCAGCGGCTCGGGCTCACCGGCGAGGTGCGCTTCCTCGGCGTGGAGGACGGCGAGCTCGGCCCCGCGGTCGATCGTGGCGTCGATCTGCGCAGCGCGGTCGCCCGAATCGTCCGCGAGCTGACGCCCGAGGTCGTGCTCGGCCACGACCCCTGGCGACGTTGGCGGATGCACCCCGATCACCGGGCCGCCGGCTTCCTCACCGTCGATGCCGTGGTCGCCGCCCGCGACCCGCACTATCACCGCGAGCACGGCATCGCCCACCACCGACCGGCGCACCTGCTGCTGTTCGAATCCGAGGAACCGAATCTCGTCGAGACCATCGCCGATGGTCACCTCGAAGCCAAGGTCCAGGCGCTGCTGGCCCACGAGAGTCAGTTCGAGACCACGATGGTCATCGACGCCAACGACGACGGCACGCAGGCTGGCGATTTCCGCGCCCGCACCCGGGCCGCAGCATCCGTGCACGGGCGGCGCGCCGGTGTGGGCCTGGCAGAGGCGTTCCGGCTGCTCGATCCGGCGAGCTGAACCGGGTCGAAGCAGGCCGAAGCGGGAGGCGCAAGAAATCGCCGGGGGGACACATCCCGAAGAATGCGCCCCCCGGCTGGCCGGCACCGTGGCGGGTTGGGTGGTGCCGCTGCCGACGTTCTCTGGGAACATGGGTTCCTTGTCCTTCACGTTCGTGACTCTTGGCTCGCGGGATCGGTCGCGAGGCTTCCCTCGACCGGTTTCGCGCGACATTTCACTCGTCCCGTGCGTCGGGAACGTCGTGACCACGGCGCTACATCCGCGGACTCCCTGGTGGGAGGATTTGCTCGCTCTCGCGAGCTCGCTCCCGTCGTCGACCTCGTCATCCGGGTCGGCTGGGCCGCCGGCCGCCCCCGACTCGTCGTCGCGGCCCGACGCCGACCTGCTCGAGATGCCACCGGCCGAGGCGCTGGCTGCGCTGACTCGACGGCACGCCGACGCCGTCTATCGCGTGGCCCTCTCGGTCACCCGCAATCACGACCAAGCCGAGGACGTCGCCCAGGAGGCGCTCCTGAAGGCGTGGCAGGCCCTGCCGTCGTTCCGCAGCGACGCGCCGCTCAAGAACTGGCTGCTCCGCATCACGCACAACACCGCGATCTCGGCCTTGCGGCGTCAAAGAGATGTCACCGTCGACCCGGCCGAGATGCCCGAGGTGCCGACGTCGCCGGACGCTGCGGTCGAGCTCCGCGTCGAATCCGCCGTCGCGCTCGACGCGTTCACCGACGCCCTGGACCAGCTCGACGATCTCGGCCGATCGGTCGTGGTGCTGCGCGAGGTCGAGGGGCTCTCCTACCAGGAGATCGCCGAAGTCCTCGATGTGGCGCTGCCCACCGTGAAGACCCGGTTGCTGCGAGCCCGACGGCTCCTGGCTGTCGCCCTCGAGGAGTGGCAGCCGTGAAGCTCCGCCACCCCTCGGGCCGTCGCCTGAAGACCTGGCTCGACGGCGGCGGATCCGAGCGCGTCGACGCGCATGTCGTCGAGTGCGCACGATGTGCGAACCGCCTCGAGGAGTTGGCCGCGCCCGTGCCGGAACTCTCCCGAGCGCTGTCGCAATCACTCCAGGCGCCCGACGATCTCGTCCAACGGTTGGGGGCCCGCATGACCAATCGCATGCAGGCCCGCGAGGATCTCCAGATCCTCCTGGAACTGATGGGAGTGCCGTTGGCTACGGTGCGCAATCTGCTGATGGAGGACGACCGATGAACGAGACCGACCCGAACTGGATCGCAGCCGCGATCGCCGTGGCCGCCGGCCTGGTCGTCGGCAGTCTCCTCGCCCGTCTCGTCCGGTTGCTCCTGAACCGCGAGAGACGACCGGACGCGCTCCGTGGCGCCGCCGGCGCGATCGCCAGCCTCTTCTTCGCAGTCGCCGTGATCGCCGGCCTGATCACCGCGCTCGGTTTCCTCGACGACACCGCGGTGGACGACCTGCCCAACGACTTCATCGACTACGTGCCGCGTGCGCTCTCCGCCGCCATCGTGCTCATCGTCGCCAACATCGCGGCGACGATCGTCGTCGCTGCCCTCGAGCGCTCGCTCGGTCACGTCTCGGCCGGTGTTCGCCACCGGGTCCCGCCGATCGTGCGAGGCGCCCTGCTGTTCATGGGTGGCCTGATCGCCGCCAACCAGCTCGGCATCGAGACCCAGATCCTCACGCTGGCTGCAGCCGCGGTGTTCTTCGGGCTGGCCCTCACCGCGGCGCTCGTGGCCCACTCGGGATCGGGTCCGGTCGCGTCCGAGGTCGCGGCGAGCCGTGCGTTGCGCCGAGTGCTCCACGTGGGCGATGCAATCGACAGCGAGGTCGTCACCGGCACGATCGTCGGTCTTCACGGGGTGAAGGCCGAGGTCGAGACCGTGGAGGGCCGCCGGGTGCTCGTCCCCTACTCATCACTGCTCGAGAGCGTCATCGGCATCACCCGCCAGGATTCGTGACAACCGCGTTCGGTGTACCCGCGATTCGGTGCCGGACGCGTATCGTGTTCGGGTGCTGACAACCCTCCACCGCCGACTCGCCCTCATGCTCGCGTGCGCGTTGATCGTTGCCGCCTGCGGCTCCGATGGCGACACCGACGACGAGACCACCGACGACACGACCACCACCTCGGCTGCGGTCGACGACGCCACCACGACCGCGCCGACCACCACCTCAGCCACCACCACCTCCGAACCGACCGAGCCCGTCGGTGGTGTCATCGCCGAAGGCACGGTCACCACGACCGAGGGCCTCACGTCGGAGTGGACACTCACCGCCACCGACACATCGCTGTGCTTCGAGGCGACCCTCACCCACGACGACCCCGATGTCGCGGCGAGCGCCGGTTCGGGCATCGCCGACTGCCTCGAGCCCGACGGTGGCCTCGACGACATGGAGACGGGGCTGAGCGTCGATGTCGGCACCGTCGACGGCGAGAAGACCATCGGTTTCCTCTGGGGACGAGTGGCGCCCGACGTGATCAGCCTCACGATCGAACACGGCGACGGCACCCAGACGCCCATCGACATCCTCGAAGGACCCACCGAGGTGCAGTTGTTCGCCTATGTCGTCGACGTTTCGACGATTCCCCCGGTCATCGATCTCGACGCCGTCAGCGGTACCCAGATCGAGGGCTCGGCGCCGATCCGCGACTTCCTGCGGGCCGGCCCCACCTACCCGGTCGTGACCACCCCGCCCACCACGACCAGTCCCGATTACCCGACGAACTGAAGCCGGCGACGTCCGCGCGCCACTGTCCTCGGTCACCGCGTCCCGGGCCGTCGACCACGCCATCACCGAGGTTCACGGACTGCGCGCCCCCGGCACCGCATGGCCCGGTGTGATCAAGCTCGGCACCTGGCGCACCCGCGAGGGCACGTCGATGGTCGCCGTGCGCGGCAAGGGCCCGGGCTGCGTGATCGAGTTCGCTTCAGGCCCGTTCGCCCGCTGGATCGTCAGCGAACCGCTGCCCGACGGGATCTAGTCGTAGCGGGGCGCATCGAACGCGCCCTCGAGGTTGTAGGGCTTGTACGGGCCGAGCATCACCTGTTCGAGCACGCCGATACCGACACGGTCGCCGTAGTACGCCCGGACGAGGTGCTGGACGTGCTGATTCTCGTAGACCGTCTCGTCGACGTCGGCGAGCGCCCATGATTCGCTCTCCATCGCGAGTTCGCCGTGCCACTGGCCGTGGACCCACTTGGGGTGCATGTAGCCGATGCCCTTCATCCGATAGGTGAAGATCGGCTCCAGCCGCACCTCGTGCAGTTCGCCCGAGTCGATCGATGTCATCGATATCGTTGCCGCCTTCACCATCCGGCTGCCGTCCTTGAACGTCAGCTGATGCTCGAGGTTGCGCATGTGATCGGCCGCCTCGTCCTCGACACCGGGGATCTGGTCGGGCGAGTCGTAGACCGGCAGCGCCGCGCCCACGTTGAAGAGCGGGCGGCCCTTCCAGTCCTCGAAGAGCTGGTAGTGCAGGCACATGTCGTCGAAATTGATCGGCGCCCAGAGGAAGAACAGTCCCCCTCCGGCACGAGGCGGCTGCGGCGCGCCACGGGTGTCGCCGCCGATCAGCGGACGAATCCCCCAGGAGCGATCCTTGGTGCCCCAGGTGTCCTCCCTCTTCAGGTCGAGCCGCTTGCCGCCGAATTCGATCCAGCCGCTCCAGTGGCCGAGCTGCGTGAAGCGGGTGGTGTCCATGCCCTTGCGGATGCCGCCGCCCCCGAAGCTGTGCCGAGGCTCCTCGACGTTGCCGGTGCGACCCTCCCAGAGCAGGTCGCACGCGAAGTCGGTTTCGTTGGCGTCGAGCGTGACCCGAAGGGTGCGCATCGGCTCGAGGATGTCGACGTTGAACGGGCCGACCCGCAGCTCGCTCGGCTCAGGCGTGGCCCGGGCCGAGGCGTGGAACGCGTACTGGTGGCCTTCGTGCACGACCGAGATGCCGCAATCCTGGATGCCGAGATGGGGGTAGTACGCGGTGCCGATGCCGAGGTACATGTCGCCGGCGGTGGAGTACCCGTTGAACCAGTAGCGCTCGTAGACGTCCTTGTCGCTGCTCGCCGGATGCGCGATCGGGTCGGGCGTCTGATGGATCGGGTAGTCGTCGAACTTGGTGAGCATGCCCCGCAGGTTCTCAGCTCCGCCGCATCGGCGCCAACCGACTCAGGCGGGGTTGCGGCGTCGACGGGTGCGGCTGGTCGAGCCGCCGACCGAGGGTTCCCAACCGAACTTCGCACGGGCGACGATCCCGCCCAGGACCAACCAGAGCAGCAGTACGCCGAGCCGGTCCCATTCGATGGCGGGCACCTCGGACCAGGGGTTCATCGCCTCGGAGAAGGTCGAGCCGAAGTGCTTGAGCGGGAAGATGTCGGCCGCGACACGCAGGTACCTCGGCGGGTCCGACCCGAGGTCGATGAAGATGTTCGAGATGAACGCCATGGGCAGGATCGTGGCGTTGGCCAGCGCCGACGCCGACGATGCCGACTTGGCGAAGCCGGCGAGGGCCACCCCGAGCGTGGCGAATGTCGCCGAGCCGACCACGAAGGCCAACAGCATGGCCGGCAGTTTGGCCAGCTCGAGGTTCACCGAGAAGGCCAGCACGCCGATCCCGACCATGATCGTCATCGACACGAGGGCGATCCAGACCGCCGAGCCGATGGCGCCGGCGAGATAGATCGCCGGCGACAGCGGTGTGCTGCGAACCCGGCGGAGGATGCCGTCCTCGCGGCGCGTCGAGAGGTTGATGGCGATGTTCGTGTAGGTCGCCGAGCCCACCGCGAACACTGCGAGCGCCGGCGTGTAGAACTGGGCCGCAGTGATGTCGCCGGTCTCTCGTGCATCGTCGATGTCGTTGCCGAACAACGCCACGAACAACAGCAGCATGATGATCGGCAGCGCAAGGGTGAAGAAGGCGCCGATCGGCACGCGCCAGAAGAACCGATTCTGCGCACGGATCTGGAACCAGAGCAGGCGGAGATTGCGGGTCATGCGTCCTCGCCCACGAGTCGCAGGTAGACGTCCTCGAGTTCGGTGGAGTTCACTTGGAGCCCGGCGAGTTCGAGACCGCGGTCCCGGGCCCAGGCGGTGATGTGCGCCAGATCGGCGGTCGGGGCGGTGGTGGTGATCTCGATACGGCGATCGCGCCCACGACTCGTTCCCGACAACGGGTCGAGCAGGCTGTTGAGCGGCTCGTCGACGGCCGGCAGGAGAAAGCTGATGCGGGTGCCTTCTCCGAGACTCTCGCGCAGCTCGGTGGGGGTGCCGGTGGCGACGATCTTTCCGCCGGCCAGCACGGCCACGCGGTCGGCCAGGTGTTCGGCCTCGTCGAGATAGTGGGTGGTGAGCACGATCGTCCGGCCCAGCGACGTCAGATTGGTGATCAGGTCCCAGCTGCGGCGCCTCGCCGCCGGGTCGAACCCGGTGGTGGGTTCGTCGAGGAAGATGAGATCCGGATCGCCGATGAGACCGAGGGCGAGATCGACCCGCCGCTGTTGGCCACCGGACAGCGAACCGACGCGTTCGTCGGCCTTCTCCTCGAGTTCGACCAGCGCGATGACGTCGTCGATGTCGCGAGGCCGCGAGTAGGCCTCACGGTAGAACCGCAGTACCTCCCGCACGGTCAGCTCCCGATCCACTCCGGCGCTCTGGAGCACCACCCCGAGCCGGTCACGAAAGCCCGCACCCGCCGTGGCCGGGTCGACCCCCAGGACCGACACGGACCCCGAGGTGCGGGGGCGATGACCTTCGAGAATCTCCACGGTCGTCGACTTGCCCGCGCCGTTGGGCCCGAGGATGGCGAACACCTCACCCTCGTCGACGGTGAAACTCAGCCCGTCGACGGCGCGCGTGGTGCCGTAGGTCTTGACGAGGTCACGGACCTCGATCACGGCCGGCACCGCTCAGCCGACCGCGGGATTCAGGGAGTACAGGCCGGTGACCGCGGCCGAGGCGACCACGTGACCGTCGATCGCAGCCTCGAAGTCGGCCAGACGGAACCCGGGAGCGAGGCCCAGCGAGGGCACGTCGAGCGCATGGACCGTGTACGTATAGTGATGCACGATCGAGTCGTTCCATGGTGGGCAGGGGCCGTCGTAGCCGCCGTAGACGCCCTCCATCTCGGCGTCGCCCTCGAACCACGAGGTGAAGTCGTTGGCCCCGCGAACGCCACCGAGCGCTCCGCCGGCGACGGGCTTGCCGTGGGGGACGATGCCGGTGCCCTCGGCGGCCTCGGCCAGCTCGGTGGTGGCGGCCGGGAGGTCGACCAGCAGCCAGTGGGCGAAGTCGGCCCGGGGGAGATCGGCGGGCACCGTGCGCCCCTCCTGGTTGACGTCGGTGGCGTCGCTCGGCGCATCGGGATCGACACAGGTGATCGCGATCGAACGGGTACCGGCCGGCACCCCCGTCCACTGCAACGCAGGGCTCACGTTGTCGCCCATCTCGTCACCTGCGCAAAAGGCCAGGCGGACCGGAATCCGCTCGCCGTCGGTGATGCCGTCCACGGTCAATTCCATGCTCGCCAGCCTAGCCAAGGGGTGCGTGTCGGTTCCGAGCCGGACGGTGGGACACTCTGTGACATGCGTCCGTTGCCGGGGAGATCCGTCGTTGCCGAATACGGCTCACGATTCGACGCCGATGTCGGTCACGCCCGCCTCGCCGATGCCGGACTCGAGTCGGTGGTGATCGGCGATCCGGCCCATTCGGTCGCCCCGCATCTCGTGACCGAGCCGACGTTCCACCTGGTCGTCCTCGACGAGATCGCCGATCATGCCCGCAGAGTCCTCACCGACGACCTCCCGCCCGACGCCGAGGCCGACTCGCTCGACGCTGCGTTCTTTCAACGGCGATTCGTCGACCGTCCGCCCTGGATCCGCCGCACCACCTGGGCCGTGGGCATCGCCGTCATCGGCCCCGTCGCCATCACCGCCACCATCCTCCTCATCTGGATCCTCCGAGCGCTCTTCCCTTAGACCCGTTTCCCTAGATCCGTCCCAAAACGAAACTGAGGCGAGTTGACCACCTCGACGGTGGTCAACTCGCCTCGAGTTGCGGAAGTCGTAAAGGCCCGGGCCTACATGCCCTGGCCGCCGGAGGTCTCGGCCACGCTCTGCTTGCCGGCGGAGATCCACGGCATCATCGAACGGAGCTCCTTGCCGACCTTCTCGATCGGGTGATCGTGGCCGGCCTTCTCGAGCGCATGGAACCTCTCGCGACCGGCGCGGCTCTCGGCCACCCAGTTGGCGGCGAAGGTGCCGTCCTGGATCTCGGTGAGGACCTGCTTCATGGTGGCCTTCACATTGTCGTCGACGACACGGGGGCCCGAGGTGAGATCGCCCCACTCGGCGGTGTCGGACACGCTGTAACGCATACCCGCGATGCCCTCTTCGTACATGAGGTCGACGATGAGCTTGAGCTCGTGGAGACACTCGAAGTAGGCGACCTCGGGCTGGTAGCCGGCCTCGATCAGCGTCTCGAAGCCGGACTGCACGAGGCGGGTGGTGCCGCCACACAGCACGGCCTGCTCGCCGAAGAGATCGGTCTCGGTCTCCTCGGTGAAGGTGGTCTCGATGACGCCGGCACGGGCACCGCCGATGGCGTCGGCATACGCGAGGGCGAGCGCCTTGGCGCCACCGGTCGGATCCTGCTCGACGGCGATCAGTGCGGGCACACCACCACCCTCGGTGTAGGTACGGCGCACGAGGTGGCCGGGGCCCTTGGGCGCGACCATGCAGACGTCGAGGTTCGCGGCGGGGGTGATCAGATCGAAGCGGATGTTGAAGCCGTGGGCGAAGAAGAGGGCGTCGCCCTCGTTCAGGTTCGGCGCCACGTGGGCCTCGTAGATCTCCGCCATCTCGGTGTCGGGCATGAGCATCATGACCACATCGGCCTCGGCGGTGGCATCGGCGATCGAGAGCACCCGCAGTCCCGCGGCCTCGGCCTTGGCGACCGAGCCGGAGCCCTCGCGGAGACCGACGCGCACGTCGATGCCGGACTCCTTCAGGTTGAGGGCGTGGGCGTGCCCCTGCGAGCCGTAGCCGAGGATCGCGACCTTGCGGTCGGCGATCGCGGAACGGTCGACGTCCTTTTCGTAGTAGATGTTCGCCACGGCGGAACCTTCTTTTCTGTCGGTGAGACTGGGTGGGTGAAACGGGGTGGGAGAGACTGAGTAGGTGGGTCGGGGTCTCAGTCGAGCGCGGGGAGCGCAACTCGACCGGTGCGCTGGAGCTCGGCGATGCCGAATGGGCGCAGGCATTCCTCGAACTCGTCGAGGCGGGATGTACGGGCGGAGAACGACAGCATGATCTGCTCGACGTTCTCGGCGAGCACGAAGGCCCGCCATTCCTCGACCAGCTCCATCAGCTCCTTGCGGTGTGACGACGCGGCCGACACCGTGACGAGCATCAGCTCGCGAGAGACGGCGTCCTCGGGCGCCAGCTCGCGGATGTCGACCACATTGATGAGCTTGTTGAGCTGCTTGACGACCTGTTCGAGCGGTGCGGACTCGACATCGACGGTGAACGTGATGCGGCTGAAGCGGTCGTCGTCGGTGGGCGCCACGGCGAGCGATTCGATGTTGAAGCCCCGACGGGAGAACAGGCCGGCGACTCGAGCGAGCACACCGGGCTTGTTCTCGACGGTGGTGACGATGGTGTGGAAACGATCGGCGTTCACGACGCACCACCGTCCAACATGTGCTGCTGACTCGGGTCGACGAGCAGCTGCGAGTTGGTGGCACCGGAGGGGACCATGGGGAACACGTTCTCACGGGCATCGGTGACGAACTCGACCACGACCGGCCGGTCGTTGATCTCGTTGGCCTTCTCGATGGCGGGAGTGACCTCCTCGGGCGCTTCGACCCGGATGGCGTGGCAGCCCATCGACTCGGCCCACTTCACGTAGTCGGGCACCCGCTCCTGGAGGTAGACCTCGGAGTAGCGCTCCTCGTAGAACATCTCCTGCCACTGACGGACCATGCCGAGGTAGGAGTTGTTGAGCAGCGCGACCTTGATCGGGATGTTCTCGACCGACGCGGTGACGAGCTCCTGCGCCGTCATCTGGAAACAACCATCACCGTCGACGGCCCACACCCGGCGATCGGGCATGCCGACCTTGGCGCCGATGGCCGCAGGGATGGAGAAGCCCATCGTGCCGAGCCCACCGGAGTTGATCCAGGTGTAGGGATGATCGAACTTCCACCACTGGCTCGTGTACATCTGGTGCTGGCCCACGCCGGAGGCGACGATGGTGTCGCTCGGGTTGTGGTCGCGCAGCTCCTCGATGACGTATTGCGGCTTGAGCTTCTCGCCCGGCGCCGACTGCTCGTAGGTGAGGGGGAACTTCTCCTGCCAGCCCGACACGGTCGAACGCCAGGCGGTGCGGTCGGTCTGCACTGCGGTGCCGCCGAGCTCGCGCATGGCGGTGATCATTCCCTCGATGACGAGACGACAGTCGCCCTGGATGCCGATGTTGTACTGGCGGACCTTGCCGAGCTCGGCCGGGTCGATGTCGACATGGATGATCTTCGCCGTGGGGGCGAAGCCGTCGAGCTTGCCGGTGACACGGTCGTCGAATCGGGCGCCGAGCGAGATCAGCAGATCTGACTCCTGCATGGCGGTGATCGCCGTGTAGTTGCCGTGCATGCCGGGCATGCCGAGGCACAGTTCGTGGCTGTCGGGGAACGCACCACGGGCCATCAGCGTGGTGACGACGGGAATCTGGACCATCTCGGCCAGTTGCTTCAGGGCGTCCGCCGCACGGGCCTTGAGGATGCCGCCACCGACGTAGAGGACCGGACGCTCGGCGTCGCGGATCATCTCGGCCGCTTGGCGGATCAGTTCGCGGTCACCTTCGGTCTCGGGGTGGTAGCCGGGCAGCTCCATGTCGGCATCGGCGGCCTGGTACCAGTTCATCGCCGATCGAGGATTGGTGGGGTCGACGATGTCCTTGGGGATGTCGACGAGCACCGGTCCGGGACGGCCCGTCGTGGCGATGTGGAACGCCTCGTGGATGATGCGGGGGATGTCCTGCGCCTCGGTGACCAGGAAGTTGTGCTTCGTGACCGCCATGGTGATGCCGGTGGTGTCGCATTCCTGGAACGCATCGGTGCCGATCGCGGCGTAGGGCACCTGGCCGGTGATGCAGACCATCGGCACCGAGTCGAGGAATGCGTCGGCGAGCGGCGTGACCACGTTGGTGGCGGCCGGACCCGACGTGACCATCGCAACGCCGGGTTCGCCCGTGGCGTGGGCGTAGCCCTCGGCCATGTGACCGGCGCCCTGTTCGTGGCGCACGAGGATGTGACGGATCGAACTGTCGATGATGGGGTCGTAGACGGGAAGGATCGCTCCGCCCGGAAGGCCGAACATCACCTCGACGCCTTCGTGTTCGAGGCTCTTGACCAGGGCCTCGCCGCCGGACATCTTCTGGTTGTCGCTCATGGTGTGTGTCTCAGTGGATTGCGGTGCCCGGAAACGGACAGAGAAGTATGGGCCGAAAAAACGAAACGACCTCCCTTTCTGGGAGGTCGAGGCGCACGTTTGTGGAAAGAATTCCGTTCGCGAACGTGCGCTAGCCGATGCCTACTACGAGGTCGAGGGCGATCGCGGTGTTCACGAGCACGAGTATGACCACTTCTCACCCACATGACAACGTGGATGTCGTGAAAGGCCTCGGTGTGTATCCCGGATCGTTCAATCCGCCCACGCTCGCGCACATCGAGATCGCTCTCGCCGCCTTGCGGGTCCACGACCTGGCCCGGGTCGACCTGGCCGTGTCGGCGGTGCCGCTCGGCAAGGACCGGGTCGACGTGCCGAGCTTCGACCAGCGAGTCGCGGTCATTCAGGCCTCCATCGCCGACGTCGACGGGCTCGGGCTCGTCGTCACCCACGCCCAATTGATCGTTGACATCGCCGACGACTACGACGTGGTGGTGATGGGCGCCGACAAGTGGGTCCAGGTCAACGATCCCTCCTGGTACGGCGACGACGCCGCCGAGCGAGACGCCGTACTCGCACGACTCCCACGGCTCGCGCTGGCCCCCCGGCCGCCCCACACGATCCCTTCCGAGCACCGGCTGCCGGTCGACGACGATCTCCTGGAGGTGTCGTCCAGCGCCGCCCGCGCCGGCCGCGTCGAGTGGATGACCCCCGCGGCCCGCGAGTTCAACGCCCGCACCCAGGCCTGGACCCCCTGACCCCCGTCCCAAAGGTGTCAGACACCTGTCCCAGATAGGACGGGGGTCTGACCTCAGCGCTGCAACTAGGGGGTGATCTGGGCGAGGAGCCAGGGGATGAGTTCGTCGAGGCCGGGGTCGCTGAGGTGGACCCCGTCGTCGCGGCGGCTGCGTTCCTGATCACTGCCGACCGGGCCGACGAAGCCGGGATAGTCGACCATCGTCACGGCATCATCCGTCTCGGCGGCCAGCGACGAGACCAGCGCGTTGAGCGCCTCGATCCGGGCCGGGTCGTTCTGCGGTGTGATCTCCCGGTTCAGCGGAGCGCCCTCGAGCACGAAGAGTTCGGCGCCGGTCGATGTCAACAGCTCGATCGCCTCGCCGTACTCACTCCTCGCATAGGCATCGAACACGGGCTCGCCGATGTGCGTCCAGTCGTCGGCGTTGAGTCCGGGCACGAGCCGATCGGTGACGTCCCACGGACTCACATGGGTGACGACCACGTCGGGCCGGAACACGTCGAGGATCGTGGGCCACGACACGATGTCGTACTCCGTCACCACGGCGGGATCCACGGGATCGGCCCAGTCCGAACAGATGTCCCCCACTGGGCCTTCGAGTCCTTCGGGCACCCGCTTCTGCCCCTCGCGGACGGTGCCGCAGCCGATGTGGGCCTCGTTGAAAACGACGATGCCGGCATCGGGGTTCTCGATGGACCAGTCGCTGAGCGCAACCCCGATCTGGTCCATCACCGAATCGCCCACGGTCAGGATGCGCAGCGCGTCCTCCCCTGCCTCGCCGGGATCGGGAGCATCGCCGTCGAGGTCCGACGTGGCCGGTGCCGCCCCCAACCCGTCGGCGGTCTCGACGAACACCACCCGTTCCACCTCGAGCGGCGGCCGTCGGGTGTGGGCGACGAGCAGTCCGCCGAGAATCACGACGACGGCAACGGCACCGGCGAACCAGCCGGTCGCGGGCGACAGCGGACGCAGCGAGAACGGCCACTTCCGTTTCACGAACGGTTGCTCGATGAAGTGGAACGACAGCGCCGACACGATCACCGTGATGGTGAGGTGAACACCCAACAGCGGCCAGCCACTGACGCGATCGGTGCCGAACAACGTCCCGGCCCGCTCCGGGGTGAGCAGGAGATAGATCGGCCAGTGGTAGAGGTACAGGCCGTAGGAGATCTTCCCTGAATAGCGGAACGGCGACGAGGCGAAGAGCCGATGCAGCGGACTCCACGGCGCGTCCTGCGACAGGCCGAACATCGACACGCCGGCGACGACGGCAACGAGCAGGAATCCGCCGTCTTCGAACAGCCATGCATCGCGTTCGCTGATGTTCAGCACCGCCCACAGGTGCCAGGCCGTCGCCGGGTATGCCGTCAGTGCGGCGATCCTCGTACCCCATTTGGTGCGAGGGGAGCCGTAGAGGTGGACGGCCAAGGCGATCGCGATGCCGACGAAGAGCGCCTGGGCGCGGGTGTCGGTGCCGTAGTAGGCGCGCGACGGGTCCTCGCCCTCGACGTGGACCCGCGACATCCACCAGGCCGAGGCGAGCGCACCGACGACCGACAGCCCGAGGAGGATCTCCCGCCCGCGCCGCCCGCCCCATCGCAGCCCGGCGATCAGGAACAGCGGTGCGAAGAGGTAGAACTGCTCCTCGATCGCGAACGACCACACGTGCTTGAGCGGTGACGGCGAGCCGAACTGCTCGAAGTAGGAGACGTCGGCGGCGATCTCGTGCCAGTTGGCGCTGTAGGTGAGCGCCGACACGATGGCGCCGGTCCAGCGGTCGATGATTTCGGGATCGTCGACGATCGCGAGATAGATGCTGAGGAAGCCGAGGGCGAGAAACAGCGCCGGGAAGAGCCGCCGGACCCGACGCCCACCGTAGGCCACCAGATCTATCTGGCCGGTGCCGTCCCATTCCCGCAGCGCGATGCTCACGATCAGATAGCTGGACAACACGAAGAAGAGATCCAGGCTGAGGATGCCGCCCGGGACGATCTCGGGGCCGCCCGGAATCGACTGTGGGCGGGCGTGGTAGAGGAGCGGGCCCATGAGCACCCAGAAGCCCCGCATGCCATCGAAGGTCGGGATGTAGCCGAACCTGGGCCGGGTGACCGCGGTCATGACAGACCGATCTCCTCGATCAACCATGGCGCGATCTCGGCCTGTCCCCGGATCGACAGGTGCACGCCGTCGTCCCGGAGCTCCCGGTCGCGCGCCGCGCCGACCTCACCGAGCCAGCCGGGATAGTCGACTTGTTCGATGTCGGCATCGGACGACGCGTCGACCAGCCGCATGGCCGTGGTGGCCAGCGCGTTGAGCCCATCGATGCGCTCGACGTGGTCGATGGGCAGCAGATCCTTGGCGAGATAGGGCGACGGGAGCCAGTAGACATCGGCGCCGCTCGCAGCCAGGACCGACGCCGCCTCCGTGTACTCGTTGAGTACGTACGCGTCGTAGCGCGGATCGCCGATCGCCGACCAGTCATCGACCACGTCGGGCACGATCCGATCGGTCGCATCCCACGAGGAAACGGTGGCCAGCACGATGTCGGGTTCGAACAGCTCGATGGCGCTCGGCCACGACACGATCTCGGTCTCGGCGGCGAGATGCAGCGCCACCGGGTCGTTCCAGTTCGAGCAGATGTCGCCCACGGGTCCGTCCAGGCCGTCCACCCGCTTGAACCCGTAGCGGACCACACCGCAGCCGATGTGGGCCTCGTTGAACACGACCACCTCGCCGGGATGCTCCTCGCTCCAGCCCTGGAGCGCCCACCCGATCTGTGATGCCACCGAATCGCCGACGACCAGGATCCGGACCGGTCCGACCTCGGGCGGCAGGGTCGTAGTGGAGGTCGTCGTGGTCGTGGTCGTCGCACTGAGGGTTGTCGTGGTCGACGCCATGGTCGTACTCGTCGCCTGGTCGGCGGTCACCACATCGTCGGCCCCATCGCTGTCGCGATCGATCGACCACAGCAGTCCCAACCCGATGTTGAGCACGAGCGACGCGACCAGGAGTCCGGTGAGTAGACGGCGCCGACGAGGGCCGTGCGGGTTCGCGGTCACAGCTGTCGAATCGGTCACGGGATCGGCGATTTCGGGAAGTCGATTGGGTTCACGAGGGTCGACAGGACGCTAGTGGCCGCCGCGTCGCTATCGACCAGACGGCGTGATGCGACGAAGCAATAGCCTGCGACCCCATGGACTCCCCCCGCCGTCTCCAGTGGACCGGCGACGACCGGGAGATACTACGCCTCGCGTTCCCGGCACTGGGTGCGCTGATCGCCGAGCCGCTCTACATCCTCGCCGACACGGCGGTGGTCGGACATCTCGGCACCCCCCAACTCGGTGGGCTGGCCATCGCGTCCTCCCTGCTGCTCATCGGTCACGCCGTTTTCATCTTCCTTGCCTACGGCACCACGTCGGCGGTGGCCCGCCTGTTGGGGGCGGGCGAACACCGGCGGGCCGCCCACCAGGCCGTGCAGTCGTTGTGGCTGGCCGGTCTGGTCGGCGTGGCCCTCCTCGCGGCCGGCCTCACCTTCGGTCCGGCCCTGATCGGACTACTCGGCGGCAAGGGCGAGGTCGCCACCAACGCCGAGATCTACCTGCGTATCTCGATGTTCGGCGTGCCCGCCATGCTCATCAGCCTCGCCGGCGTCGGTTACCTTCGCGGTCTCCAGGACACGTCGCGACCGTTCTATGTCGCCCTCGGCACCGCCCTGCTGAACCTGGTGCTCGAACTCGTGCTGATCTACGGGTTCGACCAGGGCATCGGCGCGTCGGCACTCACCACGGTCATCGCCCAGTGGGTGGCAGCGGCCGTGTTCGTGGGCTGGATCCGCAACGCGGTGGCGGATCACGACGTGAACCTTCGTCCGGACCCGGCCATGATCCGTGCCCTGGCGGGCGACGGATTCGACCTGTTCCTCCGGACGGCGGCGCTGCGCGGGAGCCTGACCGTCACCCTCGCGGCGGCCGCTCGGATCGGCACCGACGACCTCGCCGCGCACCAGATCGCATTCGAGATCTGGAATCTCATGGCCCTCACCCTCGATGCCATCGCGATCGCCGCCCAAGCCATGATCGGCCGCGAACTCGGCGCCGGCCGCCGCGGGCGGGCCCGAGACCTTGGTCGACGGATGACGCAGTCGGGCGTCGCGGCCGGCGTCGGCCTCGGCGCAGTGGTCCTGGCGACCTCGCCGATCCTTCCCCACGTGTTCTCCGACGACGACGTCGTCGTGGGGCTCGCGACCTTCCTACTCATCCACGTCGCCATCTCCCAGCCGATCGCGGGCGTGGTCTTCGCCCTCGACGGCGTGCTCATCGGGGCCGGCGACCTGCGCTATCTCGCCTGGGCGATGGGTGCCGCGGCGCTGGTCCTGATCAGCGGTGCGCTGCTGGTGCTGCGTCTCGATGCCGGCATCGGCTGGCTGTGGTTGGCCCTCCACGCCTGGATCATCACACGCGCCGTCACCCTGCTCGCCCGCTTCAGGGGTGACGCCTGGATGGTGACCGGCGCGACCCGCCGCTGACCAACGCCGGTGGGTCAGGCGCGCTTGCGGGCGAGGAGCTGGACCACGGCCTTGCCGTCGGCCTGGCCCTGTGTGGCCTTCATGATCTGACCGGTGAAGAAGCCCTGCATCTTCTTGCGTTCGCCGTCGTCACCGCCCGCGAAACGTGACCATTCGTCGGGGTGGTCGGCGATGAGCTGGTCGACGAGGGTCTCCAACTCGCCGGTGTCCATCGCCTCGAAGCCGCGGGCGGCTGCATGGGCGGCCGGGTCGCCACCCTTGTCGGCGAGATCGCCGAGCACCTGCTTCGCCTGGGTGGCGGTCAGGTCGCCGGAGGACTCCATGGCGATCAACGCGGTGAGCGAGTCGGCGGTGACGCGCGACCAGTCGTCGACGGCGAGATCGTTGACCAGGCGGGTGACGACCTTGTCGGCATCGGCGCCGGCGGCGATGGCATCCCGGGCCAACGCGTCCTGGCCCCGCTCGACGAGCAGCCCGACGGTGGCCGCGTCGGCGCCGGTCGCCTCGGTGAGTGCCGCTCGACGGGCCGACGGCAGAGGCGGCATCGCTGCGTCGATCGCGGCGATGGTGGCCGCCGTCGGTTCGAGCGGCACCAGGTCGGGCTCCTGGAAGTAGCGATAGTCGTCGGCGTCCTCCTTCGAGCGGCCGGACCGAGTGCGGCCGCCCTCCTCGTCCCAGTGGCGGGTCTCCTGGGCGGGCGCGTCGCCATTGGTCCACAGGTCGACGTGGCGGGCCGCCTCGAACTCGATCGCCCGGCCGAGCGACCGCACCGAGTTGATGTTCTTGATCTCGCAGCGGGTCCGCAGTTCGTCCGAACCGTGGGGTCGCACCGACACGTTGGCGTCGACCCGCATCGAGCCCTCTTCCATCCGCGCGTCGGACACGCCGGTGGCGAGCAGGATCCCCCGCAGTTCCTCGACACAGGACTTGGCATGCTCGATGGTGCGGATGTCCGGGCGGCTGACGATCTCGACCAACGGCACGCCGGCGCGGTTGTAGTCGACGAGCGAGTAGACGGCGTCACTGATGCGTCCGCCACCGCCGATGTGGGTCGACTTGCCGGTGTCCTCCTCGATGTGGGCCCGCTCGATGCCGACGACGAATCCGTCGCCGAGCACGATGCGGCCGTCGGAGTTCGTCGGCTGGTCGTACTGGGTGGTCTGGAAGTCCTTGGGCATGTCCGGATAGAAGTAGTTCTTCCGGGCCATGACCGACCGGTTGACGTCGCAGCCGAGGGCCCGGCCGAGGATCATCGCCAGTTCGACGGCCCGACCGTTCATCACCGGCAGCGATCCGGGAAGCCCGAGGCAGGTCGGGCAGACGTTGGTGTTGGGCTCGGATCCGAACTGATTGGCACATCCGCAGAACAGCTTGGTGGCGGTGTCGAGCTCCACGTGGACCTCGAGGCCCACGATCAGCTCCCAGCCGTCGGGCAGCGCCGGCTCGATCGGGGTGTCGGCCTCGGCTGCGGCGGCGAAGAAGTCGGTCATCGGGCACCTCCGGCGGCCTCGAGCACGGCCCCGACCTGGAAGGTGAGCGCATCACCGAGCGCCGGCGCCATCACCTGCACACCGACGGGCAGACCGTCGTCGCCCACGCCGAAGGGCACCGAGATGGCGGGTTGCCCGATGAGATTCGACGGAATCGTGCAGACGTCGTTGACGTACATCGCCATCGGGTCGGCGGTGCGCTCCCCGAGGGGAAACGCCGTGGTGGGCGCAGTGGGCGTGATCAACACGTCGACCTCGTCGTAGGCGGCGGCGAACTCGCGCATCATCATCGTGCGGACCTTCAGGGCCTTGCCGTAGAACGCGTCGTAGTAGCCGGCCGACAGGGCGTAGGTGCCGAGCATGATGCGCCGCTTCACCTCGGGACCGAAGCCGGCCGTGCGGCTGGCCGTGTTCATCTCGCCGGTGGTCGGGGCGTCGACCCGCAGGCCGTAGCGGACACCGTCGTAGCGAGCGAGATTGCTCGACGCCTCGGCCGGCGCGACCAGGTAGTAGGCGCTGAGGCCGAGGGTGCACGATGGCACCGAGACCTCCTCGATGATCGCCCCGGCGCCTCGGAGCACGTCGACGGCTTCGTCGGTACGGGCGACGACGTCGGCGGACAACCCCGGCATCGAACCCGCGCCGCCGCAGAGCTCCCGGACGACGCCGACCCGCAACCCGGAGACACCGCGACCGAGTGACGCCGTCGCCGCCGGCCGGTACTCGGCGATCGACGTGGAGTCGAGCGGGTCGTGTCCGGCGATCACGTCGAACATCGCCGCGGCATCGGCGACATCGGCCGCGAAGGGACCGATCTGGTCGAGCGACGAGGCGAAGGCGATCAGGCCGTAGCGACTGACCGCGCCATAGGTGGGCTTCATGCCGACCACGCCGCAGAAGGCGGCGGGCTGTCGAATCGAACCGCCGGTGTCGCTGCCGATGGCGACCGAGGCGAAGCCGGCCGCGACCGAGGCGGCCGAACCACCGCTGGAACCACCGGGCACCCTGGACAGGTCGAGCGGGTTGCGGGTCGGCCCGAACGCCGAGTTCTCGGTCGATGATCCCATGGCGAACTCGTCGAGGTTGGTCTTGCCGACCATGACCGCACCGGCCTCCCACAGGCGGGTGACCACGGTGGCGTCGTAGGGCGGATGCCACCCGTCGAGGATCTTCGAAGAACATGTCGTGGGGATGCCCCTCGTGCACATGTTGTCCTTGAGCGCCAGCGGCACGCCGGCCAGCGGGCCCGGGTCGTCGCCCGCCGCCACTGCCGCGTCGACCGCCTCGGCCTGGGCCCTCGCCTCGTCCGCCGTGACCAGGTTGAACGCGTGGATCTCGTCCTCGCCGGCGCCGATACGGGCCAGGTGTTCGTCGAGCACGTCGACGGCGGCGCGCTCGCCCGAGCGCACGGCCGCGGCGATCTCGAGCGCGCTCACGGCTCCTCCCCCAGCACGGGTGGCACCCGGAACTGGCCCGACTCTGCGGCCGGGGCCTGGGCCAGCACGTCGTCGCGGTCGACCGAGGGGACGACGACGTCGGCGCGGAACACGTTGACGATCGGCAGCGGATGCGACGTCGCGGGAATGTCGCCGACGTCGAGCGCCTCGATGTCGGCCGCGTGTTCGAGGATGTCGGCGAGTTGGCCGGTGAAGAGCTCGATCTCGTCGGCACTGAGGTCGAGTCGGGCCAGTCGAGCGACGTGCTCGACGTCGTCTCGAGTGATGCGTTCGGACATGGGCGTGAAGGATACGCAGCCGAAGCGCCGACGCTGCGGCCGGTTATGGTGCCGGTCGTGAGCGCCTACCCCTTCCTCAGTCCCGAGTGGATCGCCGCGGTCGCCGCGATTCGCGACGAGTACCGCGACCAGGTGAGCACCACCACGGTCACCGTGCGGGCCAACGTCACGGTCACCGACGCCCCGTTCGCCGAGACCACGGTCCTCGGCCACATCGACACCAGCGGCGGCGCCCTCTCGCTCGACGAGGGGCATCTCGCCGACGGCGACTTCGCCCTCGAACTCCCCTATGCCCTGGCCCGCCAGATGTTCGTCGAACGCGACCCCCAGGCGGTGCTGGGCGCGCTGCTCGGAGGCCAGGTGAAGCTCACCGGCGATTCGTCGAAGATCCTCGGCCTCGCCGGGATGGCCGCGCCGCCCGACGAGGATTCCGAAACCTTCGACCTGGCCCGCGAGATCATCGCCCGGATCGACGCGGTCACCGCCGGCAACTGACGTCGCCGGAAGGTCAGGGCTCTTCGGTGTAGACCGTGATCGTCGTGCCGGGCAGGTGCGACTCGCCCGCCCGCGGCGACGTGAACAGCACCGGCAACGCGGTGTTGCCCTCGACCTCGACCTCGAATCCGAGTGCTCGGAGCTCCTGTTCGGCTTCGGCGAAGCCGGCGCCCGCCAGCAGCGGGACCTCGACCGGTTCGGGGCCGAGTGAGATGAAGATCGTCACGACCTCATCGACCTCGGCGACGGCTCCCGACGACGGTTCGAACCGGATCACCTGGTCCTCGGGCACGTCGGCGGAGAACTCGGTCTGTTCCGCCGGCACCAGGCGCAGGTTGAGCAACGCGGTGCGCGCATCCTCGAGCAGGCCGGATTCGGGGACCTCGGGCACCGAGCGCGACATCGGCCCTTCCGACACGACCAGATCGATCGCCTCGCCGGGTTCGGCCTCGGTCTGGCCCGGCTCGAGCAGTACCCGGATGACGTTGCCGGCCGGGATGGACTCGCTCTCCTCGTAGGTGACGTCACCGACCACCAGATTCGCCGCTTCGAGCCGCGCCGCGGCGTCGTCCTCGGACTGACCGACCAGGTTGGGCACGAAGATCAACTCCTCGCCGAGCGACACGGTGATCTCGAAGAACTCGCCCTCCTCGAGATCGGTGCCGGCGACGGGATCGGTTTCGAGCACCTCACCCGCGGTGGTCCCGTCGAGGCGGATGTCCTGCTGGACGAGCACCCAGTCGTTCTCGATCGCGATCGCGGCCGCCTCTTCCGCCGTGCCACCGACGAGTTCGGGCACTTCGTGGGTGATCGCACGGCTGTTCTGGAACGCGATCACCGCGCCCACGGTGCCCGCGAGCAGGACCAGCACCGCGAGCGCGAGCCACGGCCAACGGAGCCCGGACTCGTCCTCTTCGGCCGGCGCCGCGACACCGGGGCCCGACACACCCGGATCGGGCAGCTCGGGAACCAGTTGGGTGCGGTCGCCGCCACCGCCGTCGTCGTCGACCACCGGGCCGACCAGCGGCAGCACCCCTGGCCGCGGCAGGTCCTCGGCCGCGGCCATGAAGCCGCGGACGAACTCACCGGCCGTGGGGCGCTCGGCAGGGTCGAGAGCGCCGGCCCTGCGTAGGGTCGCACCGAGTGGTCCGAGATCGGGATGCGGCTCGAACGGGGTCTCTGCCCGGGCCATGAGCGTGCCGATGGTGGTGTCGGCGGTGAACGGCAGTTCGCCGCTCACGGCCTCGTTGACCAGCAGAGCCAGTGCATAGACGTCGGCCGGCGGCCCGACCCGTTCGCCCCGGGCCTGCTCGGGTGCCGCGTAGCGGGCGGTGCCGACCATCGACCCGTCGGGTTCGGTCCAGCCGGCCTCGGCCAGCGCCCGGGCCAACCCGAAGTCGGCGATACGGAGCCGACCGCCCTCGCCGAAGAGCAGGTTGGCCGGCTTGATGTCGCGATGCACGAGACCTTCGGCGTGGGCGTACTCGAGGCCGCGGGCCGCTTCGAGCCCGACGAGCAGACCCTGCGAGATGGTGAGTTCCTTGCCCGCGTCGAGCATCGACTGCAGGCTGCCGCCACCCAGATACTCGCTCACGAGGTAGGGCACCTCGTCATGGCCCCAGTCATAGACGCCGAGAACGTGGGGATGGTTGAGCGACGCGGCCGACTGGGCCTCGGCGCGGAACCGACGCAGGAAGGCGTCATCGCCGGCCAACGCCTCGTGCAACACCTTCACGGCCACCCGTCGCCGAAGGGTGATGTCGTCGGCCAGGAACACCCGCGCGGACGCCCCCACCCCGATCGGGGCGATGATGCGGTAGCGGCCGCCGAGTACGCGACCGATCTCGGCGTCGGAGTCGTGGATGGGCATCGCAGACAACGTACAAGCACGCTGCGCGCCGACGGTGTCTCCCCCCGGCCCGTGATATGCCACCGCGATCTGGCAGGATCAGGGAATGGGTCGTCGGCAATACCTGATCTTCTTCGCACTGATGATCGCGGGCATCGGCATGTTCGTCGGCGCGGGCCTCATCGGCCGGACGGACCCGCCCGATGCCGCGCTTCGTATTCCCGGCGTCGAGGCCCTGACCCCCGAACGGGGCGATGAGGTACTTCAGCAACAGCAGGTGTCCATCGATCTCGAGCCGGGCTTCGTGGTGCGCTCGTTCGCGATCTCCCCCGACGCCGGCTGCGCGTCGCCGGTCGAGTTGGTCGATTTCGTCCGCCCGACCGATGGCGTGAACCTCTACGTGTACCAGCCCGACGAGGGCAAGCCGGTGGCATTCTTGTCGCCGGACGACAACTGTGTGCGTGTCGTGATCGAGGACATCCGGGAACCCGGCGAACTCTACGACGTGGAGTGGGCGTTCACCGTCAGCTGAGACGCTCGACCAGCGCTCGCAACTCCGTCATCGCCGGGGCGGGATCGGCCTCGACCACGATGCCGTGCATGCCGATGGCGACCGCCGCGTCCACGTTGGCCGCCATGTCGTCGAGGAACACGGCATTGCCCGGCGCGACGCCGAGTTCCGACAGCGTGTGGTGGTAGATGGCGGGGTCCGGCTTGCGCAGACCCACCGCGGACGAGTCGATCACGACGGACATGAGCTCGATCGGCACGATGGATCGCCAGCCACCGGTCGCCGAGTCGGAGAACTCCTTGACGTTGTTCGTGATGATGCCCATGGCGATGCCCTGTCCGTGCAGGTCACGCACGGTCTCGGTGACCACCGCGCGGTCGTGTGGGTCGTTGCCGAAACGGCGGAAGAAGTCGGCGAGGCTGAGTTCGACACCGAACTCGGCAATGGCCGCCTCGACGTCACCCCAGGCATCGGACAACGCCATCTCACCGCGTTCGAGGCGGTGCCATGAGTGATCGCCGTCGAGATGGTACGGCCCGAAGATCGCGGCGAACACCGCGTCGGCGTCGATGTCGTACTCGGCGGCCACGTCGGCGATGGCGTCGACCGGTCGACCCGAGAACACCCCGCCCACGTCCCAACACACGGCTTCGATCATTCGGCGTTCTCCCAGCTTCCCTCGCGGCCCTGTCGCCGCATCTCGTCGAGCAACCGCGGACCGGGGTCGCGCCAGCCGTCGGGCTTGAGGATCTTGCCGTCGTCGCGTCGGATCACCCGACCGTCGACCACCTTCTGCATGTTCGCGCCGTGCACGATCGCGAAGACCCGGTCGAGGTTCATGCCATGACCAAGGCCACGGCCGCGGGGTCCATCAGCTGTGGCGTGGTGGGGTTGTGGCCGTCGTTGCAGGCATCGCTGAACTGCTTGACCGCAGTCGTGTAGGTCATTCGCCGAGTCCTTCCGGCAGTCGTCCGGTTTCGAGCAGTGTCACGAAGGCAGCTTCGTCGATGACCGGCACACCGGCCTCTTCCGCCTTGGTCACCTTCGACGCGCCGGGATCGCCGCCGACCACGAGGGCCAGCGTTTTCTTCGAGACGCTGCCCGGCGACTTTCCTCCGCGAGCCACGATCGCCTCCTTCGCCCCGTCCCGGGTGAAGCCGTCGAGGGTGCCGCTCACCACCACGGTCTGTCCCGTGAGTGTCTTCTCCAACGAGTCGTCGATGGCGGCCGCTTCCATCGTGAGCCCGGCCGCGGCGAGCCGGGCGACGAGGTCACGCGCCCCGTCCTGGGCGAACCACGCGTGGACCGCCTCGGCGATCACCGTGCCGAACCCGTCGACCGCGGCGATCTCCTCGATGCTCGCGTCGACGATGCGGTCCATCGTGCCGAAGGCGGCGGCCAGGGTCTGGGCGTTGACCTGGCCGATCTCGGGGATGCGGAGCCCGAAGAGCAGGTTGCCCAGCGGCTTCTCCTTGGAGATCTCGATCGCCTTGCGCAGGTTCTCGACCGACTTCTCCTTGAAGCCCTCCATGGCCAGGATGGCGTCGAAGTCGAGCGAGTAGAGGTCGGCCACGTCGTCGAGCAGGCCGGCGCTCACGAAACGATCGACGTTCTTCTCGCCGAGGAACTCGATGTCCATGGCCGTGCGGCCGGCCCAGTGCTCGATACGGCCCCGAACCTGGCGAGCGCAGTGGAAGTTGACGCAATGGGTGGCGGCGACACCCTCGGGACGCAACAACGGCTCGCCGCACACCGGACAGTCGGTGGGGAACGTCCACGGCTTCGACGTCGGATCGCGCTCGGACAGCACGGGCCCCACGACCTCGGGGATGACGTCGCCGGCTCGGCGCACGATGACCATGTCGCCGGGGCGCACGTCCTTGGCCGCCACCTGATCCTGGTTGTGCAGGGTGGCCGTGCCCACGGTGACGCCGCCGACGAACACCGGATCCAGCACCGCGAAGGGTGTGGCCTGCCCGCTCGGGCCGATGGAGACCTCGATGTCGAGCAGTCTCGTGGTGCGTTCCTCGGGCGGCAGCTTGTAGGCGATCGCCCATCGCGGTGCCTTGGCGTCGGCGCCGAGTTCGGCCTGCAGGCGGAGGTCGTCGACCTTGACCACCACGCCGTCGAACTCGTAGTCGAGATCGTGCCGACGGTTGTTGAGTTCGTCCACCCGCCGGCCGACCTCGTCGATCGTCGCACAGGTGACGGTGTGTTCGTTGACCGGGAATCCCAGCGATCCCAACCAGTCGAGCGTGGCGGTGTGGGTGGGGAGATCGGGGGCGCCCTCGGTCACGCCGAGCTGATAGCTGAAGAACGAGAGTTGCCGCTGGGCGGTCGTGGCGGCGTCGATCTGGCGCAACGAGCCGGCGGCGGTGTTGCGGGGATTGACGTAGAGCTTCGGTTGCTTGCCGGTGGCCTCGGCGTCGGCCACTTGGCGGGCGTTGAGCGCGGCGAAGCTCGAGAGGCGCATGTAGACCTCGCCCCTCACCTCGAGCAGCGCCGGCGCGCCCTCGGGCAGCGTTTCGGGGATGTCGTCGATGGTGCGGACGTTGTGGGTGACGTCCTCGCCCACCGCGCCGTCGCCCCGGGTGGCGCCCTGGACGAGCACGCCGTTCTCGTAGCGCAGCGAGATGGCGAGGCCGTCGAACTTGAGCTCGACCGAATAGGCGGGCACCGCGTTGCCCTCGAGGCGGCGTTCGACCCGCTCGCTCCAACTGACGAGCTCGTCGAGGTCGAAGGCGTTGTGCAGCGACATCATGCGGGCCTGGTGCACGACCGGCGCGAACGCGGTGCTGATCGCGCCGCCGATGCGCTGCGACGGCGAGTCGGCTGTCAACAGCTCCGGGTGTGCGGTCTCGAGGTCGATGAGCTCCCGCAACAACCGGTCGTACTCCGCGTCGGGAATCTCGTGCGTGTCGTGCTCGTAGTAGGCCTCGGCGTGGCGGTTGATCACCTCGCGAAGCGCAGCGACCTTCTCGGCGGGATTCTCGACAACCATCGGCCGTGACCCTACCAACGCGGGTGGGCAGCAGGCTGGGCCGTGTGGGAGCGTTGCGGCGATGATCGATCAGTTGCGAAGGGAGCCCGGGAAGGTCAACGCATGGCTTGCCCTCGCGATGTGGGTCGTGCAGCCCTTCACCCTCGGGCCACTGGTCGGCGACGCACTCGACCCGTCCCGGGAACTCTTCCGCTCGGCGTCCTCCTGGGCGCTCTGGATCGGCTGGCTGGTGATACTGGTGGCACTCGCGCTGCCGCGGCCCATCACCTTGACCGTGGGCCGAATCGGCGCCTGCGCCGCGCTGCCGGCTGCGTTGTGGGCTGCGCTCGAGACCGACGACAGCGGCGCGGCCGCCGTCGGCGTGGCCGGTGCCGCCCTCGCCGCTGCCCTCGTCCTGGCGCCGACCTTCGCCGACCGCTTCATCGACGGGGCGAGCTACGGCGACGAACGCCGGTTCGCGCTCCGTGCCCCCGGCCCCGTGCTGCTGGGGCTGCTCGCTCCGACATGGGCCGCGGTCGTGGTCGGCCTCACCATCGGACCGCTCCTGCTGGCCGACCGCCGCTGGGTCGTCGGTGCGGTCGCCGTCGTCGTCGGATGGCCGATCGCCTACTTCGCCGCCCGGGCCCTCCACCAGCTCGCCAACCGATTCGTGGTCTTCGTGCCCAACGGGTTCGTCGTCCACGATCTCACCGTCATGCGGGAGCCGGTGCTCTTCCAGGCTCGCGAGATCGCCGGGCTGGCGCCGGCGCCGGCCGACACCACGGCCGAGGACATGACCAGCGCGGCACTCGGTCTCGCGCTCGAACTCAAGCTCGGCGCGCCGGCCACGTTGCCCATGGTGGCGGGGCGCAACGACACCGAGGAGCGCGAGATCCGGGCGCTGCTGATCGCGCCGAGCCGACCGGCCGCCGTGATGGCGCTGGCGCAGTCACGCGGCCTCCGCATCGTCTGACCGACGCCCGAGGGCGCACCAACGACGTCAGGCCACGCGGGTGGCGAGGCCGCCGCCGACCACGAGCCCGTCGCAGTAGGCGACCACGCTCTGGCCGGGTGCGACGCGGCGATGGGGCGCAGCCCACTCGACCCGGTCGGCGTGCACGAGTCCGGTCGCCACCGCGCCGTGCGCGCTGCACTGGAGTTCGAGCTCGCCGTCGATCGGTGCGCCCGTCCAGGCCCACGACTCGAGCGGTGTGGCCGACGTGTCGAGGTCGGCCTTCTCGCCGACGGTGACGGTTCCGCCCGCCGCATCGACGTCGATCACGTAGCGCGGGTCGGTGCCGCCGGCCAGACCGAGCCGCTTCCGCTGGCCGATGGTGACGAGCTCGACCGAGTCGACTTCACCGACGGTCGCACCGTCCCGGTCGACCACCGTCGCCGGCTTGAGCGGAATGCGGTCGCCGAGGAATGCCTTGCGCCCGCGCTCGTTGGTGATGAAGCAGACGTCCTGGCTCTCGGGCTTGTGGGCGGTGCGGAGGTCGAGGTCGGCGGCGATCCGGCGCACGTCGGCCTTGGTCATCCCACCGAGCGGAAGGATCAGCCGCGACAGCACCGACTGGTCGAGCACGTGCAGCACGTAGGACTGGTCCTTCGCCGCGTCGGCACCCCTCCCGAGACGCGGCCCGTCAGGGGTGGCGACGACGCGGGCGTGGTGCCCGGTGGCGACCGTGGCGAACCCCAACGCGTCGGCGCGGCGGAACAGCCGGTCGAACTTCAGGTGCCGATTGCACTCGATGCAAGGATTCGGCGTGCGGCCGGCAGCATGATCGGCCACGTAGGGCCCGACGACATCTCGTTCGAAGTCGTCGCCGAAGTTGAAGACGTGGTGTTCGATGCCCAGGCGGTCCGCCACGCGGCGGGCGTCGTCGACGTCGCTCACCGCACAGCAGCCGGTGTCGCTCGGCCCGCCCCAGAGCTTCATGGTGACCCCCACGACCTCGTGGCCGGCCTGTTGGAGCAGGGCCGCGGCGACGGAGGAATCGACACCACCGGACATCATCACCATCACCGGACCGGCTGGCGTAACCCCGGAATCGTCCATGCGGTCGGAACTCACATGTTCAGCGTAAGTTCTCCCGCATGACTCGACGCACCCGCATCCTCGGAGTTGGCTCGTTCGTTCCCGATCGCGTCGTGAAGAACGACGACCTGACGCAGTGGATGGACACCTCCGACGAGTGGATCCAGAGCCGGTCGGGCATCGAAGAACGCCACTGGGTCGATGCCGACAGCACCACGACGTCCGACCTCGGACTGGAGGCGGCCAACAAGGCGATGGCCGCCGCCGGTGTCACGCCCGGCGATCTCGACATGATCCTCTTCGCCACGCTGAGCCCCGATCACGAGTTCCCCGGCACCGCCTGCTTCCTCCAGGAGAAGCTGGGATGTCCGGGCATCCCCGCCATCGAAGTGCGCCAGCAGTGCAGCGGCTTCGTCTACGGCATGGCCCAGGCCGACATGTTCATCCGTGGCGGCATGGCCGAGACCGTCCTGCTCGTCGGTGCCGAGATCCATTCCAAGGGCATGGACATCTCCGACGCCGGCCGCGACGTGTCGGTACTGTTCGGTGACGGCGCCGGCGCCGCGGTGCTCCAGGCCACCGAGGTCGACGACCCGACGACGCAAGCCCACATATATTCATCGCACCTCCACGCCGATGGCACCTACGCCAAGGAGCTGTGGATCGAGGGGCCGTCGATGACCTACTTCCCCGATCGCTTCAGCGGCGACTGGATGGAGCGGGGTGCCCAGTGGCCGAAGATGAACGGCAAGACCGTGTTCAAGCACGCCGTCACTCGTATGCCCGAAGTGGCGACCGAGGCGCTCGACGCCAACGGTTTCACCGTCGACGACGTCGACCTGTGGATCTTCCACCAGGCCAACATGCGCATCAACTACTTCGCCGCGAAGCAGCTCGGCATCGAGGACGACGACAAGGTCTTCAACACGATCCAGCGGTTCGGCAACACCACCGCAGCCACCATCCCGATCGGGCTCGACGAGGCCCTCAAGGCCGGCAAGCTCGAACCCGGCATGCTCGTCTGCATCGCCGCCTTCGGCGCCGGCTTCACCTGGGCCAGCTCGCTCGTCCGCTGGTAGCACCCCGGTCCCGCTTCTGTGAGCTCGAATGGCCACCGGGGCGCCTTTCAAGCTCACAGAACGGTCAGGGGTGGGCCTGGAGGTGGCGGACGGCGGGGGGGATGATCTCGAGAGCGGCATCGATGTCGGCATCGGTGGTGGTGTGACCGAGCGACAACCGAAGCGACCCCTGGGCGAGCTCTCGGTCGATGCCCATCGCCGCCAGGACGTGGGAAGGGTCCTGGGCGCCGCTCGAACACGATGACGCCGCCGAGGCTCGAAGGCCCTTGGTGTCGAGCATGAACAGCAGGGCCTCGGCCTCGATGCCGGCCAGCATCACGTGGGCCGCGCCGGCCGCCACCCGGTCGTAGTCCCCCTCGACCGCCACGGTGGGGCGGACGACGGCCCCCAGCTGGTCGAGCAGCCCGGCGAGCAGACGATCGCGAAGCGCACCGAGCCGGGCGACCTCGGCGACGCGGTCGTCGACGGTGACGGCGATCGCGGCGGCGAAGGCCGCCGCACCGGCCACGTCGGGGGTGCCCGCCCGTCGGCCGCGTTCCTGGCCGCCACCCAGAATCTGCGCCTCGAGCGAGATCCCGTTGCGCACGAAGAGCGCCCCGGTGCCGACCGGGCCACCCAACTTGTGGCCGGTGATCGACACGAGATCGACGTCGGCCGTCGCTGCGGCGAGATCGATCCAGCTGACGGCTTGAACGGCATCGGTGTGGATCAGCGCGTGGGGCGCCGTCTCGCGCACGACGGCCGCGAGGGCCGGGAGGTCGTTGACCGCCCCGGTCTCGTTGTTGACCGCGATGAGCGACACGATCGAGACGTCGTCGTGGTCGCGGAGAATCGCGGCCAAGACCTCGGGTGCGACTCGACCGGTCTCGTCGAGCGGCACCGTGACCCCGCCGGCGTGCTCCACCGGTTCGAGTACGGCGTGGTGTTCCCCTGCCGAACACACCGCCGTTCCCCCGCGGGCGGACAACACACCCCGAATGGCGAGATTGTCGGCCTCGCTTCCCCCACTGGTGAAGATCACCTCGGCCGACGGCCGATCGAGTGCGGCGGCGACGACATCACGGGCGTCGTCGAGGGCTCGCCGGGCGTGACGAGCGGCCTTGTGGGAGCCGGTCGGGTTCGCGTGATGGGCGTCGATCGCGTCGAGCCATGCCTCCCGGGCCTCGGGCCGCAGCGGCGTGCTCGCCGCATGATCGAGATAGATCTCGCGTTCCATGACTCCAAGCCTAGGGACCCGCTCACGAGCCGGGCAGACTGCTCGGCAATGGACGGCTACGGACCCGAGACCTACGGCGAGAGCTTCGCCGACGTCTACGACGAGTGGTACGGCGACGTGAGCGACGTCGAGGCCACGGTCAACGGTGTCGTCGCCCTCGCCGCCGGCGGTCCGGTCCTCGAGTTGGGGGTGGGCACGGGCCGTCTCGCCATCCCCATCGCGGCCGCCGGTCTCGAGGTCGTCGGGGTCGACGCCAGTCCGGCCATGCTGGCGAGACTGGCCGCCAAGCCGGGGGCCGGCTCGGTTCAGGCCGTGCTCGCCGACATGGCGGCGCCGCCCGTGGCCCCTGCACACTTCTCGGTGGCGTTCGCTGCGTTCAACACGTTCTTCAACCTCACCGACTCGTCCGCTCAACAGCGCTGTGCCGCTGCGCTCGCCACCGTCCTGCGTCCGGGCGGCTGTGTGGCCATCGAAGGATTCGTGCCACCCGACAACGGCCTCACCGACGGCGGCGTGTCGGTACGGGAGGTCACCAACGATCGGGCCGTGCTCAGCGTCTCGTCCCACGATGCGGCCGCCCAGCACATCCGCGGCCAGCACATCGACATCTCCGCGGCCGGAATCGTGATGCGTCCATGGATGCTGCACTATCAATCCCCGGACCAGCTCGACGCCCTCTTTCTCGGTGCCGGGTTCGCGCGGGAACGACGCCACGCCGACTGGACCGGTGCGCCCTTCGACGAGAACGCCGACACCCACGTCAGCGTGTACCGCCTCCGCTGACCCAACGCCGTTAGCCTCAGGGGGTGGCTCTCCTACCCCCCGCTCGAATCCGTGTCGCCGTCGACATCGCGGCATCGCCAGCCGAGGTGTGGGACGACGTCCGCCACATCGACAGACACGTGCAATGGATGCACGACGCCGAATCGATCACCTTCACGACCGACGAAACGAGTGGGATCGGTGCCGCGTTCGACTGCGCGACCAAGGTCGGCCCGCTGCGACTCACCGACCGCATGGAGATCACCGAGTGGGAACCCGAGTCGGTCATGGGTGTTCGCCACGTCGGGCTCGTCGAGGGCCGCGGCCGATTCACTCTCACGCCCGTCGGCAGCGACAGCACACGGTTCTCGTGGGAGGAGGAGCTGACGTTCCCGTGGTGGATGGGTGGCCCCATCGGCGGTCTCGTGGGTGGACAGATCCTCAAGCTGATCTGGCGCCGCAACCTGAAGCTGCTGGCCGCCAGATTCTGATCCGTCGGACGGCCGGGTTCTAGAAGACCGGGTTGCTCGCCACGTAGACCGAGGCAAGGGACAGCACGACGCCCAGGGCGACGACGGCGGCCGTGCCGATCCACGGGGATTTGCCCGTCCGGGCCAGCCCGACATAGATCGCACCGACGACGGCGCCGGCGATGAGGCCGCCGACATGGCCACCGACGGAGATCCGGGGGATGGCGAACGTCAGCAGCAGGTTCAGCCCGAGGATCTGACCGATCCCGCTCGCCCAGATGTTGATGCCCGCCGCGCGCTGGATGACGGCGACCGCGCCGAACAATCCGAAGACCGCTCCCGATGCGCCCACCGTGAAAGCGTCGGGATCCAACAACATGACACCGGCGGCACCACCGACCAGCGCTGTCAGGTACAGCGCGATGAATCGGTGTCGATCGAGCGCCCGTTCGAGTTGTGGCCCGAGGATCCACAGCGCGTACATGTTGAAGCCGATGTGGATGAGGCCGCTGTGGAGAAAGCCCGACGTGAGGATGCGGTAGGCCTCACCGTCGGCCACCCCGATGGTGAACCCGTTGCCGCCGAAGAGCCCGAAGTCACGAAGGACCGAGCCACCGATACGCGAGATCGAGCCGGACTCCGCGGACGACCAGAGGAAGGCCAGCGCGTTCATGGCGATGAGCGCCTTCGTCACCAGCGGATCGAACGTCGCCGGGCCCTTGAAGACCTGCTGCTTCCCGCTCTTCACGCACTCTGGGCAGTGGAACCCCACCGACGCCTGGTGCATGCACTGCGAGCAGATCGGGCGGTCGCAACGCTGGCAGACCACACCGGCGCGATGGTCCGAGTGTCGATAGCAGGTGGTGACCGTGGGCTCGCTCGGTGATTGGCTCGGTGTCTCGCTCACTCTCGTCCACGGTATCGGTCCCTTCCGGGCCTACTGACCGCGGGTGCCGAGCCGCGAAGTAGCGTCAACCCCTGTGAACGCAGACTTCCTGGCGAACCCCAGACTCGACGAACGACTCGATCGGTTGGCCCAGGCCCCCAACCTGCTCGTTGCCTGCGACTACGACGGCACGATCGCCCCCATCGTGTCCGACCCGATGAAAGCTCTCCCGCTGCGCGAAACCAGCGTGGCGCTGCGGAGCCTGGCGGCGTTGCCGCAGACCGACGTGGCGGTGATCTCCGGGCGTTCGCTGCGTGACCTCGCCGCCCTGTCTCGGCTTCCGGCCGAGATCCACCTCGTCGGTTCCCACGGCAGCGAGTTCGACATCGACTTCGCGCTCGACCTCGACCCGAACCTGCGCCACATCCGCAAGACGCTGGTCGAACAGCTCGAGCCCATCGTGGCGGCCTACGAGGGCATGTCGATCGAGAAGAAGCCCGCCTCGGTCGCCGTGCACTATCGCAACGTCGACCCGGCCGCGGTCGACAACGTCCTCGCCGCGCTCGCCGACATCGCCGGCGGTATCGGCGACCTCACGGTGCGCCACGGCAAGATGGTCTGCGAACTGCTCCTCGTACCGACCGACAAGGGCAGGGCCCTCACCACCGTGCGGGGCACCGTCGGTGCCACTGCCGTGCTGTTCCTGGGCGACGACATCACCGACGAGGACGCGTTCGCCACCCTCGCCGGGCCCGACATCGGCGTGAAGGTCGGCGACGGTGACACGATCGCGCCGTTCCGCGTCGAGTCACCCGACCAGGTCGCGGTGTTGCTCGCCGCCCTGTGCACCCGGCGGTCCGAGTGGTTGGCCGGGGCCGGGCTGACGGCCATCCAGGACCATTCGCTCCTCTCCGATCAGCGCACCGCCGCTCTGGTCACCCCCGACGCCCGCATCACCTGGCTGTGCGTGCCCCGCATCGACTCGGCCGCCATCTTCGCCGAGTTGCTCGGCGGTCCGTCCGCCGGCCACTTCTCGGTGCGGCCGGCGGAGGTCGCCGACACCCCGACCCAGGCCTATGTCGACGACTCGTTGGTGTTGCAGACGACCTGGGACACGATGACCGTCACCGACTATCTCGACTGTTCCGACGGGCGCCCCGACCGCCTCTCCGGTCGTACCGATCTGATCCGCACGATCGAGGGTTCCGGCCAGGCGATCATCGAGTTCGCGCCCCGCCTCGACTTCGGCCGGTTCTCCACCCAGCTCGAGGTTCGCGACGGCGGACTCGAGGTCGTGAACGCGCACGACCTCGTGGTGCTGCGGGCGCCCGGCATCAGTTGGGACATCGACGTCCACGGCATGCACCAGACGGCCACCGCGCTCGTCGATCTCGACGCCGGGCCGATCACGCTCGAGCTCCGCTGCGGCACCGGCACGCTCCGGCCCGACCGCACCGACGAGACGGCCCGCCGGGCGAGTACGGCCGCCTACTGGAGGAACTGGTCCGACCGGCTCGAGCTGCCACCGATCGCTCCGGAGATGGTGCGTCGCTCCGCGCTCACGCTGAAGGCCCTCTGCTACGGCCCGACCGGGGCGATACTCGCCGCAGCGACCACCAGCCTCCCGGAGTTCATCGGCGGCGTCCGCCAGTGGGACTACCGCTACTGCTGGATCCGCGATGCCTCGTTGTCGGCCGCTGCGCTCGTGCGCCTGGGCTCGATCAACGAAGCGATGGACCTGCTCGACTGGCTTCTCCGGGTCATCGAGACCAGCGACGTCGGACCGGAACGGCTCTCACCGCTCTACACCGTCAACGGTCAGCGCCTCCCGCCGGAGGCATCGATCGAGGAGCTGTCGGGTTACGCCGGCTCCCGACCGGTGCGGGTCGGCAACGCCGCCGACCATCAGGTACAGCTCGACGTGTTCGGCCCCGTGATCGGCCTCATCCATCAGCTGGGCGAGATCGACGCACCCCTGTCGACGAAGCACTGGCGGCTGGTCGAGGACCTCGTCGCCGCGGTCGACCAGCGCTGGACCGAGCCCGACCAGGGAATCTGGGAAGTGCGTTCGGCTCCCCGTCACCACACCAACTCGAAGGTGATGTGTTGGGTGACCGTCGATCGCGCCATCCGTATCTCCGAGAACGTCTTCGGCCGGGAACGACCCGAATGGTACGAACTTCGCCAACGCATCGAGAAGGACGTTCTCACCAACGGATGGAACGAGGAGGTGGGCTACTTCACCACGGCCTACGACGGCACCGACATCGACGCGTCGGTGCTGGCGGTGGGCCTGTTCGGTCTCGTCGAGGCCGACGATCCCCGCTTCGCGTCGACGGTGGGCGCCGTCGAGACCTGGCTGCGCGACGGCGACACGGTGTATCGCTACAAGCACGAGGACGGCCTGCCCGGCGAGGAGGGCGGATTCAACCTCATGACGAGCTGGCTGATCGACGCCAAGATCCTCACCGGCGATCTCGACGAGGCCCATCACCTCTTCGACCGTTATCTGGAGCTCGCCGGCCAGACCGGGCTGATCCCCGAGGAGGTAGATCCCCGCACCGGCCGCGGTCTCGGCAATCATCCGCAGGCGTATTCACACCTCGGGCTCATCAACAACGCCTGCAACCTGGCCGATCCGGGCACCGCTCGTATTCTCTAGCGCGATCCGGAGCGGTCTAGAGCGAGACGGGGCTCTCGCTCATGCCGAGGGCGTTGATCTCGACGACCTCGGTGACACCCTCGACGCGGTCCTTCATGATGCGCTCGATGCCGGCCTTGAGCGTCTGCGTCGACGCGGGACAGGTGACGCAGGCCCCCATCAGCTCGACAGTGACCAGGCCCGTGGCCTCGTCGACGTCGATCAGCGCGATGTCGCCCTCGTCGGCCTGAATGGCCGGCCGAATGGCGGTGATGACCTTTTCGACCTGTTCACGCACGACGGCTCTCCCGGCTCGGACGACTTCAGTGTGGCAGCACACCGTTCCAACCACGACCTCGGGCCGGTATTCCCCGGTTCTGCCTTCGCTTCCAGCCCGGTGGCATCTCGAGCGCACTGTCCTCTCGAACGCAGTACCGCAATAGCCTTGGGTCATGCACCCGATCAGCATCCTGGCCCACCAGGGCGGCTGGGACGAGATCCTCATGGTGGGCGGGCCCATCATCATCTTCGCCGGGTTGCTCGCCGTCGCCCGGCGGCGGGCGCTCGCCCAGGCCGAACGGGTGGGTCCGGGCCCGGACTGACTACTCGAGGCGGACGTCGGCGCCGATGCCGCGGAGCTTCCCGGCGATGTCGTCGTAGCCACGGGCCACATGGTGGGCTTCGGAGACGATCGTCTCACCCTCGGCCGCCAGACCGGCGATGACCAGCGCCGCGCCGGCCCGGATGTCGTGGGACTTGACCGGTGCCCCCGACAGGCGCTCGACCCCGCGCACGACCGCATGATGGCTGTCGGTGCGGATGTCGGCGCCCATCCGTCGCAACTCGTCGACGTAGCGGAAGCGACCGGAGAAGAGGTTTTCGGTGACGATGCCCACGCCGTCGGCGGTCGCCAGCAGCGCCACCAGGAACGGCTTGAAGTCGGTGGCGAGTCCCGGATAGGGAAGTGTCGAACAATCGCTGGAGCGGAGACGCTTGCCGGCGAAGGCCCAGATGCCCTCGGCGTCGGGTGAGATGCGCATCCCCATCTCGCCGAGCTTCTGGCACAGCATCACCATGTGGGCGTGGCGGGCGCCCGCCACGGTGACCTCGCCGCCGGCGATGCCGAGCGCGGCGAGGTAGGTGGCCGCCTCGATGCGGTCGGGGATGACGGTGTGGTCGGCGCTGTGGAGTTCCTCGACGCCGTCGATCGTGAGGGTCGATGTGCCCGAACCCTCGATGCGGGCGCCCATCTTGTTGAGCAGCTCACAGAGGTCGGCGATCTCCGGTTCGCGGGCCGCGTTGTCGATGACGGTCGTGCCCTTGGCCCGCACCGATGCCATCAGCAGGTTCTCGGTGGCGCCGACGCTCGGGAACTCGAGCAGCACACGGGCGCCGAGCAGGTTGGGCGCGGCGGCGTGGATGTAGCCGTGGCGGGTCTCGAACTCGGCGCCGAGTTCGGCCAGCCCCCGCACGTGCATGTCGATCGGGCGGGGCCCGAAGTCGTCACCGCCGGGAAGAGCCACGCGGGCCTCCCCGCAGCGGGCCAGCATCGGGCCCAGCACCACGATGGACGCCCGGAACTGCTCGACCAGCTCGTAGGGCGCCACCGGCGTGATGACCGCCGGCACGTCGATGACCAGCACCGGTTCGTCGCCGGTCTCGTCCCAGCCCACGAGCGCACCGGTGGCCCGCAGCAGCTCGGACATCAGTCCCACATCGGTGATGCGCGGGACGTTCGCGAGCCGGTAGGTGCCTTCAGCGAGAAGCGTGGCCGCCATGAGCTTCAACGCGCTGTTCTTGGCCCCGCCGACCCGGATCGTTCCCTCGAGGGGACGACCGCCACGGACGATGAGATTCGGCTCGGCATTCGTCGACGGAGGCATCCGATCAAGTCTGCCAGCGAATTGCCGCCGTGACGGCCATCGCCAAGAGCACGACGACGACGAACGGCAGCTTGCGCCACACCGCCACCGCCCCTGCGGCCACCCCGACGACCCGGGCGTCGAGGCGGAGCGTGCCCCCGTGATCCAAGGTCTGGACGGCGATCAGGGCCGCGAACAACGCCGGTGGGATGAGCGCCACCATCGCCGGAAACCATGCGAGTCGCCCGTCGACGGCTCCGTCGGTTCCGCCGACGCGGGCGAGAACGACGGTGCCGAAGAGCTTGGCACCGTAGGAACCGGCCACCAGCACGAGGATCGCCTCCCAACTCATCGGGCCTCGATCCGACGAGCGACTGCGAAGGCGGGCAGGATCCCCAGCGCACCGACCAACAACGGCACTCCGGCCGGCGTGATCGGCACCATGGCGACGGCGAGCGCAGCGCCGACCATCGCGGCGACCCTCCCGGGGATTCGTCGCAGGTGCGGCACCAGGAGCGACAGGAACGCGGCCGGAAATGCCGCATCGAGGCCCCATGTCTCGGGTTCGCCGATCACCGAACCGATCAGCGCGCCGGCCACGGACCCGACGTTCCACAACGACCAGAGCCAGATCGCCGTCCACCAGAAGGCATCGGCCGCGTCGGCGTCGTTGTCCTGCACGCTCGCCATGGCCGCGGTCTCGTCGATCACAAGGTGGGTGCCGATCCCCCTCAGCACCCGACCGCGGGGCAAGAGCCGCGCCACCAGCGGGCCGTAGAGGGCGTTGCGAGCGGCCAACAGCATGGCCGAACCCACCGCCGCGGCCCCCGTGCCGCCGCCATCGACGACCGAGACGGCGGCGAACTGCGACGCACCGGTGAAGACCAGGCTGGACATCACGATGATCTGCGGCAGGGTCAAGCCGGCGGCGTCGGCCAGCACGCCGAATGTGACGGCGACCACGCCCACGGCGATCGCCAGCAGCAGGCCCTCGCGGCGATGCGGCGTCATGGTCGTGGCGCCATGGAGATCAGACGAGCAAGCGGTGAAGCGAGTCGACCAGGTCGGCGAGTTCGTCGGCCGCAGCGTCGAACACGGGTTGCTCTCCCCCGCCCGGATCGATGACTTCCTCCCAGACCTCGAACTCGACGGCGGCCAGTTCGAGCCGAGCCACCCGTTCGTCGAGCGAACCCTCGGCCGTTGTGCCGAGGTCGCGCACCACCCGCTTGAGGCTGCCGGTGATCGGCGCCGCCTCCGGATGGAACCGGCGTATCCACCGGAGGTGATCGGGCTCCATGGCAACGATGACCGATGCTCGCTCGATGTCGGCCGTGGTCAGTTGTCGGCTGCGGTGGAACGGGTCGCGGATGCCGTGACGCTCCAGGGCCGTCCGAGTCCGCACACTCATCACCTGACCGGGCAGCACATGGGTACCCCCGCTCTCGACCGAGATCGAGGGCTCGGGCCCGAGCTTCATGCGCAGCATCGCCGACCCCATCACCGAGCGAGCGGCGTTGCCGGTGCACAGGAAATAGACGAGTGGCCGGCCCGGATCGTCGGGGGGCCGGGGCGCCTCGACCGGCGGCGGGCGCTCAGCCATCGGCGCGCCGCGGCGCCTTGGGGCGAAGGAACACGGCCTCGGCCTCGGCCGTGACCGCATCGGTGCCGTGCACGACACACTCGCCACGAACGGTGACCCGACGGCGGCGTTCGTCGTGGATCCAGGCCCGCAGCTCGAGGTTCTCGTCGAGTGGCGTGGGGCGGCGATACCGCACCGTTAGCCGTCCGGTCATGCCCGCGGCGCCGCCGTTCAACCGCTGCGCGCCACCGAGGAGTTCATCGAACAACCCGGCGAGCACTCCCCCGTGCACGGCACGTGGCGGGCCCTCTCGGAGCCAGTCGATCTGCACCGCGCCGAAGAGGGCCGGCCGCCCGTCGGCCAGTTCGCCGGTTCGGATGCGCATCGGGGGAGCGATCGGGTTCTGGCTCCCCGAGAACGTCGAGTGCTCACGGCCCCGCCGGGCGACGCGGGGGGTCGCGTCCGCCAGTCGGGCGACGATGGACTCGATGGTGGAGATGGCCTCGGCCTGCTGTTCCGCAGACGTCTCGACGGCATACGCCGCCCGGCCGAGTTCGCGGATCGCGGCAGCGAGGTCGTTGCTCATCGTCGAACCAGTCGGGCCAGCAGCGCCATCGTGGTGCGGGTGAGTGCAGCGGAGGCGACCTCGAGATTGGCCATGAACTGCTCGGCCGTGGAGGCCTCGTCGTCGACGAGGTCCGTGATGGTCTTCACGCCACCGACCGGCACCCCGTGGAGGTGACAGACCCATGCGACCGCGGCGGCTTCCATGTCCTTGGCGACGCCGTTGTTGGCCAGGATGCGGGCCCGGTCGGTCGGCGACTCGTCGAGACTGTCGCCGGTGGTGACGACGCCCAACCGACACCCGAGTTCCTCGGCATGCGAACGCAGGTCCGCAGCCGCGAGGTCGCCATCGCCGAATGCCTGGAAACCCGGGAGGTCGATCCGGCGGTCGTGGCAGGAGAAATGCGGCCAGGCGAAGAAGGTGTCGCCGACCGAGGTGTCGTGGCGCCGCCACCCGCCGGCCGTACCGACCGTGAGGACGAGTTCGGGCCTCGGTACCGCCTCGGCGTTGAGCAGGACGTGCGTCGTGAGTGCCGCAGCAGTGGTGCCGATGCAGGGAACGCCGGTGATCGGGTCGTCGCCGTTGACGGCCAGAACGACGTTCGGATGACCGACGCCGGCCGGCGCCACCGAGAGTCGAGGCGGGAGGGCGCTCGCCCATCCGGGCAGCGAGATCGGTTCGGCGCCGAGCGCCGCCCGCACCAGACCGGCCTCGGCTTCCATCGCCATCACGATCGCGATCCAGGGCTCGGTTGCGACGGACTGGGACGGGGGCACCCCGGGAAGCGTAGGCGACCGAGCCACGGCCGCTGCATCTCACGGCCCGCTCCGGTGTGACCGCCGTCACCGGCAATGACGTGCGTCACGTGACCAGCCGCAGACCGACGCGTCTGGTTACCATTCCGTAACCACATCGACATGTGTCCACGTTCGTTGCTTCCCCGAGACCGCAAGCCTGCCGGTCAGGGTCGAGGCAGCGAACCGCAACCACTCGACCCCCCCCAACCTTCGATCAAGGACGACTCATCACCATGCGACGAAATCCGCGCACCCGATCATTGCTCTCGGCCTTCCTGGCCGCCGTCATCTCGCTCACGGCGATCTCGACCGGCACCGCCAACGCCGCCACCGGCTTCGGTGATGTCGAGACCGACACCTACTACGCCGACGCCGTCGCCTGGATGGTCGATGCCGGCATCACCACCGGCATCGAAGCCGGCTGCTTCGGCCCGTCCCTCGACGTCAGCCGCGGCCAGGTGGCCACCTTCCTCCACCGGCTCGACGCAAGCCTCGGCAACGAGCCGTCGAGCGACCCGCATCCGTTCGGCGACGTCGTCGCCGACTACCAGCAGGCCCCGGTGGGTTGGCTCTACAGCACGGGGCTGACCACGGGTGTGTCATCCGACCAGTTCGCGCCTCGACAGTCCATCACCCGCGGCGACTTCGCCGTGCTCCTGTGGCGCTACGCCGGGTCGCCCACGCCCACCACCGCGTCGTCCTCCACCGGCGTGTCGTTCACCGACGTGACCCGCGCCTATCAGCGCGACGCCATCGCCTGGATGGCCGACGAAGGCATCACCACGGGCACCAGCTCGACGACGTTCGACCCCGATGGCCCCGTGAGCCGGGCCCAGGCCGCGGCATTCCTCTTCCGTTTCGTCGGTCCGACCGACGTCGACCCGGCGCCCGCCTCGGTGACCTGCACACGAGAGACTCGCCTCGCTCTCCAGGTGGCCGGCCTCACGGCCAGAGAAGCGGCATGTGCCGTGCCCTGGCTGACCACCTTCGAGCTCGACTACCTCCTCGCGGTGGTCAGCGACCAGGAGACGGCCTCGTTCGAACTCATCGTCGCCGCGGCCACGATCGGCACGGAGTGCCTCACCCCCAGCCGCATCGCCGACCTCAGCCGCGTCTTCCTCTAGCCCGCCCTTTCCTGGGTCGCCGACCTCCGGCCGGAGGTCAGGCGATCGGCGGAAGACGGATGCTGCGCTCCGGCGCACAGTCGTAGGTACCCGGCTCCGAGGGGAGCCGACGCACGAACTCGCCGTCGCCCACGCCGAGCACCACCGCACAACCGTCGGATGTGCCATCGGCGGCGATGGCCGGATGAAGCCCACCTGCCGTCCAATCGTCCTGGGCCGCGCGGGCGGTTGCGAAGCAGGTCGGATCAGTGTCGGCCAGACACTCGCCGGCCGCCGTGGCCCACCGCCAGAACTCGGTGGCGGCCAACAGCCCGGCGCCCGTCCGCGGTGCGCCGACCTGATCCAGCAACTCGCCGTGGGCAGCCGTGGCCGGTGCCGCAGCGCCGTCCTCGTAGGGAAGGAACGGAATTTCGATGAGCAGGCGATCGGGCTGGGGCGTGGCCAGACACGCCGGGTCGTAGGCCGCAGCCGTGGCGACCACGATCGGCTGCCACCCCGCTGCGTCGGCGACGTCGACGAACGGGAGAACGGCCTGGGCACAGCCGCCGTCGAGGTGCACCTGGCCCCCACCGAGCGCACGAGCCTCGCCCGCGATGCGCGACCAGTCCGGCACCGAATCGATCGGATAGGCGACCTCGCCCACGACGGTGAGAAGCTCACCCGACAACTCGATGGCCTGGCGCCGGCTGGCCCGCTCGAGCGAGGCCAGCGGCGTGTCGGGCCCCACGAGGACGACCGTGCCGGCGCTCTCGGGATCGGCGAACAACGCCGCGAACTGGGCCTGGAGTCCGAATGGCGAGGTCGGCACCAGGTTCGTCCCGGCGCTGAACAGCGGGAGACCACACGCGTTGGCCGTCAAGGCGGTCTCCACCTCCTGGAGGAACTGTTGACCGACCAGGGCCACGACCTCGGCACACGCCTCTTCGACCCGGTCCTCGGCCTCGAACGCCGCCGCGTCGTACTCCTCGACCCGCAGGTCCCGACCGTCGATACCACCGTTCGCGTTGCACAGGTCGACGAGCGCCTCGATCATCTCGATGATGCCCACACCGGCCTCGGGGGTCCCGATGCCGCCGCGGTCCGAACCGGTCCCGATGACGATCACGTCATCGGTGACCCCGGGGCGCGCGGGAAGCTCGACCGCATCGGCCGGCTGACAAGGAATGACCAGGTCACCGATCGTCGGATCGGGTCGCTCGGGTGGGTCGGTGGGCGGGGGCGGCCGCAGGGTGGTGGTACTCGTCGATCCGACGCCGACGTCGGACGCCGACGAGTCGGAGTCGTCGGCGTCGGGGCCGGTGGCATCGTCACCACCGCAGGATGCTGCGAGAACGATCACCAGGAGGAAGGAACACGACCAGCGCATGCCCAGGAGCTATCACACCTCGTGGGCCGAACGGCTCATGTCGGCGGGAAGTGGGTCCGACCGGCCCATTCATCGATGCCGTCACCCTGCCGATCTCCCTTGGAGAGTCATCAGGGAGAAATGATGAGCACCGACCACCACTGCTGCAATCTGTGCGGCGATCTCGAGGGCCAGGCCCGACCTGGTCGCCTCGGCCGCTACCGGGTCACCTGCGACGACTGCGAGTCACGACGTGGCTCCCACCTCGTGAAGACGGCGAACGGCTACGCCAACAAGGCGAGCGAATCGCACCGGACCCTCGTCACAGTTTGATCAGGACTGTTTGATCAGGACTGTTTGATCAGATGCCGATGGCGTCGGCCACCCGGTCGCGGTGCCAGCGAGTGTCGCCGTGGGCCGAGGCCAGCGCCCAGCCCCGCTTGAGCCAGAGCTGCAGGTCGTATTCGAACGTGTAGCCGATCGCGCCGTGGCACTGGAGTGCGGCGCGGCAGGCCTCGTCGACGGCATCGGACGCCGCGGCCTTCGCCATCGACACGTCTCGTCCACGGGTGGGCGCGTCGTGCGACTCGGGATGGGCCACCGACCAGGCGGCCCGGTACACGAGCGGCGCCGCGAACTCGATCCCGAGCCGGACATCGGCGAGATGGTGCTTCACGGCCTGGTAGCTGCCCACGGGCTTGCCGAACTGGTAGCGCTCGCCGACGTATTCGACAGTGGCGTCGAGCAGGCGGCGGGCGACTCCGACGCACTGCGCCGCGGTGCCCAACGCGGCGCGATCGAATGCGATCTCGGGATCGGCGCCGACGAGGTCGTCGGCCGACACGATCTCGGAGACCCTGGCCAGCCGGCGCGACTGATCGATCGACGTCGTGTCGTCGGCCGTCCAGGCGGTCGCCGCCACCAACGCGCCGTCGCGATCGGCGATCAGCAGGTCCGCGCCCGCCGCACCGACGGCATAGGAGGCACCGGCCAGCGCCACTGTGCAGGTGGTCTCGCCGCTCAGCGCACCGGCCAGATGCGGAGAATCGGCTTCGGCCAACGCAGGAACGGCGACCGCCGCATGTTCCATCAGCGGGTCGGGCACGCCGGCGTAGCCGGCTTCTTCGAGGATTCGGACGAAATCGACCTCGTCCATCCCGAGCCCACCGGCGGCCTCGGGCGCGAGGACCGAGAGGACACCCATGTCGGCCAGCGCCGACCACAAGCCAGGGACCCGACCATCGTCGTTGTCCCAACTGGCCCGCACGGCGTCGGGCGGGCAGAGATCGCCGAAGAGGTCGCGTACCGTGTCGCGGAACATGTCCTGTTCGTCGGTGAACGAGAATCGCATCGCCTTACCTCCGGGGCAGACCGAGCACCCGCTCGGCGATGATGTTGCGCTGGATCTCGTTGGTGCCCGCGTAGATCGGGCCGGACAGTGCGAAGACGTAGCCGTCGAGCCAGTCGTTGTGGCTGGTGACCTCGCCGTTCTCGCCCAGGAGGCGCAGCGCGGTGGCATGGAGTTCCAGGTCCATCTCGGACCAGAAGACCTTCATGAGGCTCGCCTCCGAACCGATCTCGGCGCCGTCCATGAGCTTCGCCGCGATCATGTAGGTCTGCCAGCGATAGGCCTGCGCCCGCGTCCACGCATCGGTGACCTCGTCACGCAGACGAGGATCGATCTCACGGCCCTCGGCCTTCATGGCGCGGACCATTGCGGTCAGCCGTTCGGCGGCCGCCATGAAGCGGCCCGGGCTGCGGAGGTTGAGGCCGCGTTCGGAGCCGGCGGCCGCCATGGCCACGGCCCAGCCCTGGCCCTCCTCGCCGAGAACATTGTCGACCGAGACACGGCAGTCGTCGAAGAACAGCTCGGCGAAGCCGGGTTCGCCGTCGAGTCGCCCGATGGGGCGACGTTCCATGCCCGGCGCATCGGCCGGCACGAGGAGGTAGGTGAGGCCGGCGTGACGCTCGGCATCGGGATCGGTGCGCACGATGCAGAAGATCCAGTCGGCGAAGGCACCACGCGAGCACCACGTCTTCTGGCCGTTGAGCACATAGTGGTCGCCATCGCGGATGGCCTTGGTCTTGATGCCGGCGAGATCGCTGCCTGCTTCGGGCTCACTCCAGCCCTGGGCCCAGATGTGTTCGCCGCTGGCCATCTTGGGCAGGAACTCGTCCTGCTGTTCCTGCGTACCGAAGTTGAAGATCGTGGGCGCCAGCAGGCTCACGCCGTTGGCGCTGACCCGGCCGGGAACACCGGAGAGCCAGTATTCCTCCTCGTAGATGAGCCACTCGATCAGGTCGCAGTCGCGCCCGCCGTAGGCCACCGGCCACCCCGGCACCGACCAGCCACCCTCGAAGAGGACCCGTTCCCACTCGCGATGCGCCTCGAAGCCCGCCGCGGTGTCCATCGACTCGATGCGGCCGGGGTTGTAGGCGTCGAGCCACGATCGACACTCCTCGCGGAACGCCACATAGCGAGGGGCGAGCTCCAGGTCCATCAGCGGAACTCGCTCTTGCGCACGCCTTCGGGGTCGAACACGTCGCGGATGAGGGCCAACTCGTCATCGGTCGGGAGTCGCGACTCGGGCACATCGCCGGTGACGGTCAGTTCGAACGGCGATGCCTCCTGGGCCTGCTCGAGCGTGACGCCCGGGTGCAGGGAGCGAACTCGCATCGTGCGGTCGTCGGATTCGAAGTCGTAGGCGCCGAGATCAGTGACGACCCGGCGGATCTCGAAGTGGGCCCGGCTCGCTTCGGGGAGCTCGGCGATGCGGTCGTAGCCGGGTCCGGACACGACGTCGACGGTTTCGCTGAACGCACGGGCCTGGTTCGGGACCCAGTACGTCGTGGCGTGGTTGATGAGGTTGCCCGGGGCGCCGCGCATGCCGAGCAGCTGCGCCTTGGGCTTGCGGTACTCACCGATCGCCGCGAAGTTCTGGTTGCCGTGGCGGTCGATCTGACTCGCCCCCATCACGACGTGACGCTTGCCCGACCACACCTGATCGAAGATCGAACGGAACGGCATGTAGGACTCGATCACCGCGTCGCTCGAATCACCGCCGAAGGGAAGGTTCCCCTCGATCGCATAGGCGATGGTGTCGGTCAGCATCAGGTCGGGCTCGAACGTGGCTCGCGCCAGCCGGCCGGCGATGACGGGCACGGGACCCATCGGGTTGCACAGCACCTCGCCGTCGCCCCGGAAGGCTTCGGCGATGGCGACGATGCAGATCTCGTCGAGCGTGACGTCACTCGTCGTGGCTTCGGACATCAGTCGCCCCTTTCCTGGAGTTTGGCTCGGTAGGCCTCGTGCGATTCGAGCTCGAGCCAGTCGGTACGGAACCGGGCCCAGGCGTCGGGGTCCTTCGCGGTGGCCGCGTATTCTCTCTGGAACGCCTCGTCGCGGCCGTAGTCGGGCGGGCACTCGGTGAAGTGGGCCCCCATCGGCGCCTCGACCACGCCATCGACGTGGACCCGGGGAATCCGCAACGTGTGGACCGGACCCTCCTCGAGGAACTTCTCGGTGGGGATGATCTTCTCGGCCGACATGTAGGTCTTCTTGCCCGCCATGGCGAACAGGTCGTCGAAGTAGAGGTCGGGGCCGAGGAACTGGCCGTTGCCCTTGGCGTCGGCGCGGTTCATGTGGAGCAGCACCGCGTCCATCTCGAAGGCCGGGATCGCCACCAGTTCCTCGCCATCGGCGTAGGGCGACGTGACGGTCTTGAGCGACGGATTCTCGGACAGCATCGCGGTACCGAGCCCGGCCCGGGTCGGGTAGAAGGGCACCCGGTGGGCTGCCGCCATGAGACCGAGATAGAACGCGCCCTCGTCGAGCTCCATGAAGTCCTCGAGTGTGCCCGCCTGACGGGCGGCCCGGAAGTGCGGCTCGAGCGGGATCGAGTCGAGTGACACGAAGCCGTAGGTGACCTTCGTGGCCTTGCCCGAGGCAGTGAGGATGCCGACGTCGGGTCCGCCGTAGGAGACGATGTGCAGGTCGGTCAGATCGCTGCGAAGGATCGCTCGCACCAACGACATCGGCTTGCGTCGAGATCCCCAGCCGGCGATGCCGATGGTCATCCCGCTCTCGAGTTCACCGACGACCTCGTCCTCGGTCATTCGTTTGTCGGGCACATTGCTCCTCATCATCGGCTCACGCGTCATCTGATACTGCGTCAGAAACCGCCATGACGGTAGGCGACGGCTACGGGTCGTGCGAACACGCGCGGGTAGGGTTTCGCAGATGTCCGATGCCAACACCCCCACCGACCCGCTCGACATGACCGGACGTACCGTCATCGTGACCGGTGGCACGAAGGGTCTCGGCCGGGTCATCGCCGAACGATTCCTCGAGCAGGGGGCCGACGTCGTGGTCTGCGCTCGGCGTGAACCGGATTCTGCTGTCCACGCCGACGGCCGTACCGCCACCTTCGTGCCCTGCGATGTCCGCGAACCCGACCAGGTGGCCGCCGTCGTGGCTGCCACCGTCGAGGCCACCGGACGGGTCGATGTGCTCGTCAACAACGCCGGCGGCGCACCGCCGGCCGAGAGTGCCTCCGTCTCGCCCCGATTCAACGAGAAGATCGTGGCCCTCAACCTGCTCGCCCCGATCGCGTTCGCCCAAGCGGTCCACGACCAGATGCAGGCGCAGGACGACGGCGGCGTGATCATCAACATCGCCTCGGTCTCCGGCACCCGAGCGAACCCCGCGGGCGTGGCCTACGGCGCGGCGAAGGCCGGGCTCATCAACGCCACGGAGACGCTCGCCGTCGAATGGGGCCCGAAGATCCGGGTGATCGCGCCCGTCGTCGGCCTCATCGTGACCGAGGAAGCGCATCTCTTCTACGGCGATGACGCCGGCATCGCCGCGGTGGGCGACACCCTCGCCCTCGGCCGCATGGGCGTGCCCGAGGAGATCGCCGACGTCGTGCTCTTCTGCGCCTCCCCGCTCGCTCGCTGGGTCAGTGGGTGCACGATCCCCGTCCACGGCGGCGGCGACAAGCCGAGCTACCTCGGCGCCTCCACCGGCGAAGTGACACAGCGATCATGAGGGCCACGCGGATCGGGCGAGGCCTCGGCGCGGCGATGTTGTGCCTGATCGTGGCGCTCTCGTTCGCCGACCCCGCCGCCGGCCAGGACGACGACATTCCCGACGCCTGCCGCACGATCATCGGGTGTGCCGATGCCGGTCCCGCACCCGAGAATCCTGGCGACCGTGGTGGCTACGCCCAACTCCTGACGCTCGTGGTACTGGCCAGTGGGGTGGGCTTCATCCTCGTGAAGGTCGGCCTCGCGGTGCGAGACGGCGACCGCCGCACGGTGACCCGTCCCCCTGACTAGCGGCCCGGGTCCTCGCCGATCTCCACGAGCGCGTCGCGGATCGCAAGGCGCAGACGGCGGGCGAGATCCGGTCGGAGGTGGGTCATGAGTCCTTCGGCCGGGCGCCCGACCTCTTCGACGGTCAGGACCACCCGGGGCGTGGCGTCGTCGTAGTCGTCGCTGATCTGGATCGCCCAGGACACCGGTGCGAGGTCGTCCTCCCACCCGGGCGGGATGTCCTCGGGGGTTGCGGGGTGATCGTCGATCGAACGCTTCATGAGCTGTTTTCTAGCCCCTGAATGTCCGGACTAATACCTGACAAAAATGATCGGAATTAGGTGTATTCACTTCGGGGCCGCCCTTAGGGTGAGAATCGTAATCCCGACTGTACTGATCAGAATTAACTGGATTGGCCCCGATGACGCTCGTAGACACGCCTGTCGCTCTCCGCACCGCCGCTCGTTGGAGCGCTGCCGACGCCGCCGCGATGAGCGCCCGGTTCGAGGGCAGCCATCCCGGCGATGTCATCGCCTGGGCCGTCGAGGAGTTCGGCGCCCGCCTGAACCTGAGCGCATCCTTCGCCGACACGTTGCTGATCGATCTCGCCGTGGCCGTCGAGCCCGACATCGAGGTCGTCTTCATCGACACCGGCTTCCATTTCGCGGAGACACTCGCCACGGTGCGCAAGGCGATGGCCCGGTACGCCCTGAACCTCACGGTGCTGCGCCCCGCCCCCACCGCGGCCGATGTCTGGAATCACGGCACCGACACGTGCTGCGGCAGCCGCAAGGTCGCCCCGCTCGAACGTCACCTCGTCGCCAACGCCGACGCCTGGATGTCGGGCCTTCGCCGCGACGACAGTCCGCAACGAGCCGACGTCCCCATCGTCGACCTCGACCTTCGCGGGCTCGTGAAGATCAATCCGCTGGCCGGCTGGTCCGCCGACGACATCCAGCGCTACATGCTCGAGCACGACGTGCTGGTCAACCCGCTCACGTACGAGGGCTACCCGTCGATCGGCTGCTGGCCGTGCACGGCGCCGGCCGATGCCGGCGATCCGCGTGCGGGCCGTTGGGTGGGTACCGCCAAGACCGAGTGCGGGCTCCACCAATGAACACCTCCTACGCCGTCAACCTCGAACTCGACGGTCGGCCCGTCCTCGTCGTGGGCGGTGGCGCCGTCGCCGCCCGCAAAGTGGCCGGACTCCTGCGGGCCGGCGCCTCGGTCACGGTCGTCGCACCGAAGGCCGTTCGCGAGATCACCGACGACCCCGACGTGCGCTGGTTCCAGCGTCGGTACCAGCGCGGCGAGGTCGCGTCCTACCGGCTCGCGATCACGGCCACCGACGACCACGACGTCAACGCCCTCGTGGCGTCCGACGGCGACACCGCGGGGGTGTTCGTCAACTCCGCCGACGATCCGGCCAACTGCTCGTTCACGCTGCCCGCGGTGGCCCGCCACGGCGACCTCCAGGTCGCCATCTCCACCAACGGCCGCAGCCCGGGCCTGGCCCGCTGGCTCCGCCGTCGCTACGAACGCGAGCTCTCGGGCGGCTACGACCAGCTCCTCGACCTCCTCTCGGAGACCCGGGCCGAAGCCCGCGCCGCGTTCGGCACCTCCGAGGTCGACGGATGGGACGACGCCCTCGATGCCGATCTGCTCGGCCTCGTGCGGGCCGGACGCATCGAGGACGCTCGCGCCGTACTCCGGGAATACCTGGGGCTGACCACCGAGGTGGCGTCATGACGGTGCACCTCGTCGGCGCCGGTCCCGGTGATCCCGATCTCCTCACCGTCAAGGCCGTTCGTCTGCTCGAACGGGCCGATGTGGTCGTGTTCGACCGCCTGGTCGACCCCCGCATCCTCGAGATCGCGCCGCCGTGGGCAGAGCTCGTCGACGTCGGCAAGCACCCCGGCGCTCCCGCCGATGCCCAAGCCCGCATCAACGACATTCTCGTCGATCGCGGTCGACGTTTCGGCTGTGTCGTGCGCCTCAAGGGCGGCGACCCCTTCGTGTTCGGTCGCGGTGGCGAAGAGGCGCTCGAACTGCGAGCCGCCGGCATCGCCGTCCACGAGGTCCCGGGCATCACCTCGGCCATCGCGGCGCCGGCCGCGGCCGGCATCCCCGTCACCATGCGCGGCATCAGCAGCGGCTTCACCGTCGTCACCGCCCACCAGGATCCCCACGCCGACCGTTGGCTCGACTGGGACGCGCTGGCCCGCACGGGCACCACCCTGGTCATCCTCATGGGGGCCAGCCGCACCGCCGTCATCAGCGAGCGCCTGATCGCCGGCGGCATGGACCCCGCCACTCCGGTGGCCGCCGTGCACGCCGCAACCACCGCGGACCAGCACGTACAGCGCACTACCCTTGAAGGTCTCCCCGAGCTGACGGTGGTCAACCCGTCCACCCTGGTTGTCGGCGGTGTCGCCGCCCAGTCCGTGCTCGACGCCGACCTCACCTCCGCCCTCGGCCCCGTACTCACGAAGGAAGGACCCGTCCGATGACGATCCTCGACCCCGCCATCGAGACCACCGAGATCGATCCGGCCATCCAGGCCGACGTCGACAAGTTCCGCGAGGTGCTCGCCGGCTACGAGACCGGGGAGGTCAGCGAAGACGTCTTCCGTGTGTTCCGGCTCACCAACGGCATCTACGGACAGCGTCAGGGCGGCACCAACCAGATGGTGCGCGTCAAGGTGCCCTACGGCTCGATGACCCCCTCGCAGTTCGAGATGATCGCCAACCTGGTCGAGCGCTACAGCCGCGGGTGGGGCCACATCACGACCCGGCAGAACCTCCAGTTCCACTACGTCCAGCTGGACCAGATCCCCGACGTCATGCAGCACCTGGCGTCGGTCGGCCTCACCACTCGTGAGGCATGCGGCGACACGGTCCGCAACGTCCAGGGCTGCCACCTCGCCGGCGCGTGCCCCCACGAGCACCTCGACATCACGCCGTGGGCCGAAGCCGCCTACCAGCACTTCGTGCGCAACCCGATCGGTCAGCGCCTGCCCCGCAAGTTCAAGATCAACTTCTCGGGCTGCGAGACCGACTGCGGTCAGGCGATGTTCAACGACGCCGGCGTGATCGCCACCACCCGCACCCTCGACGACGGCACGGTCGAGGCGGGTTTCCGTGTCTTCATCGCCGGCGGGCTCGGCACCACGCCGTTCCCCGCGATGGCGCTCGAGGACTTCACCCCCAAGGAAGAGCTGCTCCCCACGCTCGAAGCGATCCTCCGGACGTTCGAGCAGACCGGCAATCGCGACAACAAGCTGCGGGCCCGGATGAAGTGGGTCGTGGAGAACCTCGGGTTCGAAGAGGTCCAGCGCCGCATCCTCCACTCCCGCAAGTTCCTGCTCGCCTCCTCCTCGTACCCGGGTGGTCTTCCTCCGGAGGTCGTTCTCAATGGCGACGCGCCGGCCGGTGTGGGTAACGGAGCTGCCGTCACCGAGATCGGTCAGGGCACACCGGTCAGCCTCGGCGGCGCCTCGGCCTACGACCGCTGGTTCCAGGCCAACGTGGTCCGTGGCATCGCCAGCGGCCAGGTCTCTGCCTACGCGTGGGCCCAGTTGGGCGACATCACGGCCGAACAGTTCCGCGGGATCGCCGCCATCCAGCGCGAGTTCGACGCCGACATCCGCCTCACCAACCGTCAGAACCTCATCATCCGCGGTCTCGACGAATCCGACCTGCCGGTGCTCTACGAACGGCTCGTCGCGATCGGCATGGCCGAAGCCGGAGCGGAACTCGTCCGCGACGTGGTCGCCTGCCCCGGCGCCGACACCTGCAACCTGGCCGTCACCCAGAGCCGCGGCCTCGCCAAGGCCATCGGCGACGCTCTCGACGCGGAAGGCCTCGGCACGATCGGGGGCCTCCGCATCAACATCTCCGGCTGCACCAACTCGTGTGGCCAGCACCACGCCTCCGACATCGGGTTCTTCGGCGCCGAACGCCGGGCCAACGGCCGCTCCGCTCCCGGCTACCAGATGCTGCTCGGCGGCTATGTCGGTCAGGAGCAGATGCACTTCGGCGAGAAGGCGCTGCGCCTGCCGGCCAAGGCTGCGGCCCAGGCCGCGGTTCGTGTCGTACGGCGCTTCAACGACGAGCGCACGGCCGGCGAATCCTTCCGGGGCTGGCTCGAACGTTCCGGCGGCGCCGCCGAGGTCGGCAAGGGCATGAAGGATCTCGACGAGTTCCCCGCCTACGAGGAGAACGCCGACTTCTACGTCGACTTCGACGAAACCGGTCCCTACGTGAGCGAGATCGGCGAATCGGAGTGCGCCACCTGAGTAGCGTGCACCTGTGCATGCCGATCAGCTGACGCAGTCACTCGAACGAATCGACGGGTACAACGCCGACGATCCCAACCGCTTCGATGATCGACCTCTGGCCCGGTTCCAGGGCGAGCGGGCCCATCACTGGGTCCTCGGTCTCGATCCCGACGCGTCGCCTGCGCTCCAGATCGCGGCCCGGGGTCACCACATCGGCCGCTGGGAACTCCCCCGCTCCGAATTCGACGAAGGCCGCAGCGGGTATCTCCGATGGCGGAGAGAACAGAAGAAGCGTCATGCCGCGCGGCTGACCTCGTTGCTGTCCGACGAGGTGGACCCGCAGGCACTCGCCCGTGCGGTGGAGATCGTCCAGAAGAAGGGTCTCGGCTCCGACCCCGAGGTGCAGACTTTCGAGGACGCGGTCTGCCTCACCTTCATCGAGACGCAGTTCCTCTCCACCGCCGACAAGCTGGCCGACGACGAGAAGATGGTCGAGGTCGTCGCGAAGACGCTGCGCAAGATGAGTGCCGACGGCATCGCCGCGGCCCAGACCATCGACCTCGACGAACGGTCGGCCGCCATCGTCGCGCGAGCCGCTGCCCGGCTCGGCTGATGGCTCCCCGGTTCGACACCGACTTCGCGCCCCGCCACGGTGAACTCGTCGACGTGTCGCCCCTGCTGCGGCGCATCGTCTGCAACAACCCCTCCAAGTTCACCTTCCACGGCACCGGCACCTACGTGATCGGTCGAGGCGACGTCGCCGTGGTCGACCCGGGGCCCCGAGACGAGCGCCATGTCGCCGAACTCGTCACCGCTCTCGCCGGCGAACGGGTCCGCCAGATCCTGATCACCCACACCCACGGCGACCACTCCCCGGCCGCCGCTCGGCTCGCCGCGGAGACGGGCGCGCCGGTGCTCGGCTTCGGACCCCACCCCGAGAGCGCCACGAGCGAGACCGACGACGACGTCGACCCCGACCACGACTGGGACACGGGTGAGGAACGCACGGAGCCGACCGAGGAGGAACAGGCGAAGGCCCTAGCAGACCACGAGAAGCACCGACCCGACGTCGACTTCGCTCCCGACCATCGCCTCACCCACGGTGACGTCGTGGAGGGTCCGGGATGGACCGTCGAGGCGCTCCACACACCGGGCCACATCTCGAACCATCTCTGTTTCGCGTTGGCCGAGGAGAAGGCCGTTCTCTCCGGCGACCACGTGATGGGCTGGTCCACCACCATCATCCCTCCTCCGGATGGGGACCTCGGCGCCTACCTCACGTCGCTACAGCTGCTGCTCGACCGAGACGACGAGACGCTCTACCCGACACATGGCGCCCCGATCACCGATCCGGCGCCCTATGTCCGTTCACTGCTCGAACACCGCCTCGCCCGCGAGCAGCAGATTCTCGACCGGCTCGCGGTCGGTCCGCAGTCGGTACGCGAACTCGTGGCGGCGCTCTACGACACGGTCGCCCGCGAGCTCTGGCGCCCCGCGGCTCGTTCGGTCATCTCCCACCTGATCGCCCTCCGGGAGAGCGGTCGGGCCCGTCAGGTGATCGACTCCGAGTCGGCGCTCGCCACCACGACAACCTGGGAACTCGCGTGAGCCGCGGCTCGCAGGCAGGGCGGTACTCCCGACCTACAGGCCGACCGCGACCTCGACCGGGTGGTGACAGGCGAAATAGTGGTCGCGGTCACCCACCTGCTGCATCTCCGGCTCGTCGGTGAAGCAGATGTCGGTGGCGTGCTGGCAACGGGTGTTGAAGCGGCAACCGGCCGGCGGGGTGATCGGCGACGGCAGCTCGCCGTCGATGTCGCCGTCGCTCGGGTCGACGGTGGCGGCCGGCTCGGGGATCGATGCCAGCAGGGCCCGTGTGTAGGGATGACGGGGGTGCTCGTAGAGCTCGTCGGCGTTGCCGATCTCGCACGCCTTGCCCAGATACATCACGATGATGCGATCGGACACGTTCTTGACCACGGACAGGTCGTGGCTGATGAAGAGCAACGTGAGCCCGTAGCGCTGCTTCATGTCCTCGAGCAGGTTGAGCACCTGCGCCTGGACCGACACGTCGAGGGCCGACACCGGCTCGTCGCAGATGAGCACCTTGGGGTCGAGGGCCAGGGCCCGGGCGATGCCGATGCGCTGGCACTGGCCACCGGAGAACTGGTGCGGACGGCGATCGCCGAACTTGGGGTCGATGCCGACCGCCATCATCAGCTCCTCGATGCGGTCCTGCGACCAGGAGCCCTCCTTGTCGCCCCAGACGGCGAGCCCCTCGGAGATGACGTCGCGGATCTTGCGACGCGGGTTGAGCGACGAGATCGGGTCCTGGAAGATCATCTGGAGGTCGGGCCGGATCTGGCGCAGCGACTCTCCTTCGAGATCGGCGAGATTGTGACCCTGGTAGTCGACACTGCCGCTCTTGATGTCGTTGAGACGGATGATCGACTTGGCGACGGTGGACTTGCCACAGCCCGACTCGCCTACGATGCCGAGCGTCTCGCGCTCGGCCACATCGAACGAGATGCCGCTCACCGCGTGAACGACCGCGCCGCGCCCCACGGGGAACTCCACGACGAGGTCCTTGACGCTGATGATCACGTTCGGGTCGTCGCGCAGGGGCGCGTGTCCGGTGCCGGCCATCAGACCGCTCCTCCGCCGGCGTAGCCGGCGATCGGCAGACCGGCGGCGGTCTCTCCGGCCGCCACGTTCGCGGCGAGAGCTTCTCGTCCACGATCGGTGTTGGCCGGGTGGAAACAGGCGTACTCGTGCATGCCCTTCACACCCTGCAACGGGGGTACGGCCTCAAGACAGTCCGCCTGAGCGAACCGGCATCGCGGGGCATAGGAGCATTGCTCCGGTGGGTTGATCATCTCCGGCGGGCGCCCGGGGATCGGTTCGAGGCGGGTGTGGCTCGGCTGGTCGACCCGCGGGATGGTCCGCAACAGCGCATCGGTGTAGGGGTGGCGAGAATCGCCGAAGAGCGTCTCGGTGGCCGATCGTTCGACGATGCGGCCGGCGTACATCACGGCGACGTCGTCGCAGCGACCGCGGGCCACACCGAGGTCGTGGGTGATCAGGATCATCGACATGCCCCGCTCCTCGCGAAGTCGATCGAGCAGGTTGAGCAGGCGCCGCTGCACCGTGACGTCGACCGCCGTGGTGGGCTCGTCGGCGATCAGCAGCTTGGGCTGACACGCGAGCGCCATGGCGATCACGACCCGCTGACGAAGACCACCCGAGAGTTCGTGAGGGTACTGGTGCACCCGCTTGGAGGGCTCGGGTACGCCGACCTGGCCGAGCAGGTCCTCGGCCTCGGCAAGGGCGTCCTTCTTGCTCGTGCCCAAGTGGTAGCGAAGGGTCTCGGCGATCTGTTCGCCGCAGCGCTTCACGGGGTTGAGCGAGGTCATGGGGTCCTGGAACACCATGGTCATCTCGACGCCCCAGAAGTGGTCCTGGCCTTTTCTCGCAAGCTCGCGCACGTCCTTGCCCTCGAAAATCACGTCGCCTTCGACCTGCGCCGTGCGCGGCAGAAGGTTCATGAGCGTCTTGGCCGTGACGGACTTGCCCGAGCCCGACTCGCCGACGATGCCGACCATCTGACCCTTCTCGAGTTCGATGTCGACACCGTTGAGCGCCTGCACGACCCCCCGGGTGGTCGGGAAGCGGACAGTGAGATCGCGAACGATGAGTTGTGGTTCCGACATCGAGGCTCCTAGAAGGCCGTTTCTCGCACGTCGGTGTACTCGCGCACCCGGTCGCCGGCGAAATTCAACGCGAGGATGGTGAGGAACATCACGATGATGATCGAGAACGCCACATGGGGGATGTTCTGCAGATCGCGGATGCTACGTGACTCGTTGATGAGCTTGCCCCAGCTGATTGCGCCGGCGTCCTCGCCCTGCACCGACAGGCCGAGGAAGGCAAGACCGCCTTCGGCCACGATGGCGAGACCCATGCCGAGCAGGCCGAGCGCTCCCATCGGGATCAACACGTTGGGAAGAAGCTCGCGCACGATGATGCGGCCGTTCTTGGCCCCGATCACCCGCGAGGCGTGGACGAACTCGCGCTCGGCGAACACGAGGGTCTGCGCTCGCGCCAGCCGACCGACGGGGGCCACCGCAAGGACGCCGAGCGTGATCGACACCGACCTCAGGCTCTGCTCGGTCGAGGTGACGATCAGGATCGCCAGCACCAGTGCGGGGAAGGACAGCACGGTGAAGAACAGGAAGCTGATGAACTGATCGACCCGACCCCGAAGGTAGCCGGCGATCATGCCGAGCGATCCGCCCACCACCAACCCGAAGAAGATGGCGAAGAAGCCGACGACGAGCGAGATGCGCGCTCCCCACACCGCCCGCGCGAAGACGTCTCGACCGGCCTTGTCGGTGCCGAACCAATGGGCCCACGAGGGACCCTCGTTCACTGGTCCCGCGCCGAACTCGGTCGGATCGTCGATCGGGAGGTAGGGGGCGAGGAGGGCCACCACGATCAGCACGCCGAGCCAGCCGAGCGCGAGCCAGAAACCCCAGCCCAGTGTTTTCTTCACGGCGTCGGACGGAAGTGGATCCTCGAGGATCGCTTCGGCCGTGGCCTGGATGCTGTCGGTCACCGGGTCCTCGCTGTGGGTCGGGGGGTGGTCGTCATCCGGCACGCACCCTGGGGTCGAGCCATCCGTAGAAGAGGTCGACGAAGAAGTTCACGATCACGAAGGCCACCGCGATCAGGGCCACCAGCACGACGACGACGGGTTGATCCTGGCGCAGGACGGCTTCGACGACGGCGCTCCCGATGCCAGGAATGAAGAAGATCTGTTCGATCACCAACGAGCCGCCGATGAGGGCGCCGGTGTTCACGCCGAACACGGTGACCACCGAGAACATCGACGGTCGCAACGCGTGGCGGTACATGATCCAGTTCGTCGGCATGCCCTTGGCGCGGGCCATGTGCACGAAATCGTCCTGCAGGGTCGTGATCAGGTCGGTCCGCAGCAGCCGCTGATAGGTGGCGGCGAGACCCAGGCCCAGGGTGAGCGCCGGAAGCGTGAGCGACTTGAGTTCCTGGCTCCAACTGTCGTCGTCGTAGCCGGCCGGGAAGAACTGCCACTTCAGGGCGAAGAGCCACAGCAGGATCACACCGAGCGCGAAGTTCGGGATCGACAGCAGCCCGAACGAGCCGATGGTGCTCGCCCGGTCGAATCCCCGGTTCGCTCGGCGAGCCGTCGACACGCCCCAGGGAATGGCAATGCCGAGGGCGATGACCTGGGCGTAGGCGACCAGTTTCAGCGTCTGCGGGAGCCGGTCCTGGACGAGCTGCTTCGTCTCGACGCCGGTGGTCAGCGATCGGCCGAAGTCGCCACGCACCATCTCGCCGGCCCAGATGCCGTAGCGAACCGGGATCGACTTGTCGAGGTTGTACTCCGCTTCGGCCTCGCGGATGATCTCGCAATCCGTGCGCCCTCCGCCCGTCGAGCTGGCGTCGGGAATCTCCCCGCGATCGACGGCGTCACAGTCGGTGCCCGCGATGATCGGGCCGACCAGGTTCTCGAGCGGATCGCCGATGACATTGAGCGACGCAAAGGTCGCGAACGTGACCGCGAGGAGCACGAGGATCAGTTGCAGCACGCGACGTAGAACGAATCCACGCATCACTCACCACTCTCGTTGTGCATCAACGGATCCTCGTTGCTCCTCACTCGATCAGGAAACGGACCGGACTATTCGATCCACGCGTTGTGCAGGAAGATCGAGCCGTCGGCGTTGCAGGTCACGCTGTCGCCGTCGGGGCCCGTGGTGCCGCAGAGGTTCTTGACGTTCTCGCTGTAGCCGAGGACCCAGCGAGAATGCGTCAGGAAGACGTAGGCGTAGGAGTCGTGCACGTTCTGAGCGATCTCCTGCCAGGCTGCGATTCGCTCGTCTTCGTCGAGGGTGGCCCGCTGGGCGAAGAGATGGGTGTCGCGGTCCTCGTCACAGACACGTACCCAGTTGAGGGCGATGCCCGCACCAGCCGTGGCGCACTCGAGCCAGACGACCTCGTTGTCGGGCTCGATCGCCCCGAACTGACGCCACGTGACCACGTCGTAGAGACCGAAGGCGACCTCGGTGATGTGATCGGTCTGGAGCAGCTCCTGGCGGGTGACGTTGAAATAGTCCTCCCAGCCGTTGATGAAGAGGTCCATGATCAGCGTCTGCGTGACCGACGGGCCGGAGTACTGGAGCTCCATGTTGACCTTGCCGTTGGTGCACATCGGGTCGCCGGCCTCGTTCACCGGGTTCTCGGCGCAGTATTCGACGATCAGCGGGGCCGCCAGCTCGGGCGTGTTGCCCTCCTGCACGATGTCGGGATTGTGCCACTTGGTGTCGGGGTGGAACATGCTGTCGGCCAGAGGCTTGGTGCCCTGGGCGATGATGTCGAAGTACCCCTGGCGATCGGTCGCGTAGGTGAGCGCCTGGCGGACCCGGATGTCGTCGAACGGCGGCCGCGAGGTGTTCATCATGATGTCGTCTTCCGCGCCGAGCACGTTGGACGCCGTCTCGATACCCGGCGAGGCCTCGAGCGTGAGCTGGGCCTCGGGGTTGCTGGTGACGATCAGGTCGATCTCACCACGAGCGACACGCTCTGCCGCGATCACGGTGTCGGTGATCGGCAGCACTTCGATGGCATCGAGATAGATGTCGTCGGTGCCCTGCCAGTAGTCGTCGTTGCGCACGAGGAGGGTTCGGACACCCGGCTCGCGTTCCTCCACCTTGAACGGACCGGTGCCGATCGGCATCTGATCGAGCTCGGGGTTCTCGGCGGCGGCGACGAGATAGTCGGGCGACGGGATGAATCCGAGCTGGCTGGTGAGGTTCACGGGGAAGTGCTGGCTCGGACGAATCAGGTTGAACTGGATGGTGTACTCGTCGATCAGCTCGTAGCGATCCGTTTCCGGGTAGCTGGGCACCACGGCCAGCGAGATCAGCGGGTCGTTGAGCGTCGCGTCGAACGCAGCAGCAACGGCCGCGGCGTTGAAGGGCGTGCCGTCGTGGAAGGTGACGCCCTCGCGCACCTTGATCAGCCAGGAGGAACCGTCGCCGACGGGCTCGGCCGACTCGGCCAACCACGGGAACCAGTTGCCCTCGGTGTCGACATAGAACATGGGGTCGTAGATCTGGTAGCCCATGATGTACGCCGACGTGGCGAAGTTGTTCGAGGTCGGGTTGAGACCGTCGGACGGGGCCTCGACCGAGACGGTCAACGTGCCGCCGACCACTCCCGGGTTCTCCTCACGCTGTTCGTCCTCGCCTTCGCCTTCCTCCGGCGCGGAGGTGCCGGGTGCCTCGCCGTCGTCGTCGCCGGTCGTGTCGCCGTCGTCGTCAGCATCGGCGTCGGTGTCGGTGGCGTCGGTTCCGCCGTCGTCGCCGCAGGCCGCGGCAAACAGCGAAAACGCGAGGAGCAGGGCGAACAGCCGTGCCAGCCTCGAGCGTGAGGAACGAGTGAACATGGGTGACTCCTCCAGGAGAGAACCATCGGCGGTCGTGTGACTCGCGCCACAAGGTCTAGCACTGTGGTCCAGTCAACGCGTAACACGCAAGCTTTCGCCACGCGAACTTCAAGCGGATTTCGGTCTTGTTCCGGTGACGGGAACGCCGGACGGGCCGATCAGGGGTCGATCAGGGGTGCTGGCTGCTGACCGAGAGGACCTCGCCGGTCATGTAGCTGGCGAGGTCGCTGGCGAGAAAGACCATCACGTTCGCCACTTCCCATGGCTCGGCGGCGCGGCCGAAAGCTTCGCGCTCGGACAACTGGTCGAGCAGGTTTTCGTCGCTGACCTTGGCCAGAAACGCGTGCATGGCGATGCTCGGTGCCACCGCGTTGACGCGGATGCCGTGCTCGGCCGCCTCGATCGCCGAGCACCGGGTGAGCGCCATCACGCCGGCCTTGGCCGCTGCGTAGTGACACTGCTCGTCCTGGGCGCGCCAGCCGACGACCGACGCGTTGTTCACGATCGCGCCCTCGATGCCCGCGTCGATCATGTGACGCAGCACGGCTCGGGTGCACCGCATCGTGCCGTCGAGCGTCACACCCAACACGGCACTCCATTGCTCGTCGGTCATGTCGACGAGGCGCACCGAACCACCCAGGCCGGCGTTGTTCATCATCACGTCGATGCCGCCCAGAGCGGCGATGGCCGCGGCGACGAGTCCCTGGACGTCGTCCTCCACCGTCACGTTGCAGATCTGGGTGTGGGGCCGGCGACCCGTCTCCTCGGCCAGACGGTCTGCCGTCTCGCCGAGTCGGCGTTCGTGGATGTCGGAGATGAGCACCGCCGCGCCCTCGAGCAGGGCGCGCTTGGCCACGGCCGAGCCGATGCCGGTGCCCGCCGCCGCGGTGACGACGACGCGCTTCCCGGTGAGGAGGTTGCGACCCTCCGGCTCCTGCGGCACCGACGGCACCCTCAGCTCTTCTTCTCTTGCGCAGCGCTCTCTTTGGCGGCCATGTCGGCCATGCGCCGCTCGAGATCGGCGATGAAGGGATTCGGCTCCTGCCCGACGGTGCTCGGCAGCATCTGGGCGATCTCCTCGGGAGACCACTGATCGCCACCGGCCCACATCGTGCGCAGCTCCTGGGGCTGGTTCCAGACGGAGATCCGTCGACCGACCACCGTGTAGATCTGGGCGTTGATCTCGCGACCGGCGTCGCTCATCAGGTAGATGGCCATCGGTGCGATGTCCTCGGGCTCGCCGGTCTCGATCTCGAACGGCACGTTCTCGCTCATGCGGGTCTTGGCCACGGGGGCGATGCAGTTGGCATTGATCGACGGACCGCCGCGGAGCTTGATGCTGGCCGCGGTCATGGCCGCCGAGCGGGTGAGGCTGACGATGCCACCCTTGGCCGCCGAGTAGTTCGGCTGCGCGGTCGACGCCGTGAACGCGCCGGACGTGAAGCCGACGAGCGAACCGCCGGTGTCCTGCTTGCGCATGCGGGCGAAGGCGGCCCGGTAGACGTTGAAGTGCCCCTTGAGGTGCACCGCGACGACATGGTCCCACTCGTCTTCGCTCATGTTGAAGAGCATCCGCTCGCGCAGCACGCCGGCCGGGCAGACGACGCCGTCGATGGAGCCCCAGTTGTCGACCGCGGCGGCGACGACGGCCTCGCCGACATCGAACTCACTGATGTCGCCGGCCACGGCGACGGCCTTGCCGCCGGCGGCTTCGATCTCGGCCACCGCGGCGTCGGCCACCTCGCTGGAGGGATCGCTGCCGTCCATCGAGACGCCGTAGTCGGCGACGACGATGTTGGCGCCCTCGGCGGCTGCCGCGAGGGCGATGGCCTTGCCGATGCCCGCGCCGCCACCGGTGATTGCGATGTTCTTGCCTTCGAGGAATCCGGCCACAGCCGTCCGCTCCTGTGTTCGTCGAGTGTGTGTTCGCTGAAACGAGTGGCCCAGAGCCGGGCCGCAGCCGCCGACCCTAGTCACCCTCTCCCACCGACTCGTAAGTCAGCGGCAACGCCAAACTGCAACGGGGGTCTGACCCCCGTTGCAGTTGCGACCGAATCCGTGGGGATTGTCACCGCGCGTGGGGGAATCGAACACCGCGCGTCACGGGTATCCGCGTACATCGCACCGGGGCGACATAGATTTTCGCTGGGCTGGAGTACCCACCGACGCAGGAGCAAGGGCGTGAACCACGAGCGCGAAGCCGCGACCGTGACCGGCGACCGATCCCGCGCCGACGTGCTCGCGCGTTTGGCTCGGACGACAGACCCGGAAACAATCGATCTGACCAGAGCCATCGAGGCCCGCACCGAGCTCGATCGGCTGGGCAGCCCCGCGTTGCTGGTCGACCTCGACGGCACCGTTCTCGACACCAACACCCAGGTCGACCGTCTCGGTATCGATCGTGCCTCCGTTCGCGGTCGAGCGCTCTGGGCCGCGCCCCTGTGGGCGATCGACGATCCGTCGTCCACCCTCGCCCCGCTGGTCGAAGCGGGCGCCGAAGGTCGGGCCGGACAGCGCACCATCGACATCGGTGGCGTGGCGCCCCGGCCGGGACGGGTCTCCCTCACGCCGATCATCGACGACCGTCGAGCGGTCGCCGTACTGCTCGTCGAGCTCCGGGGCCTGGCCGACAGCCGCGAGACCGACGCCCTGATCGCCGCGACCACGCAGGCCCTCGCTGCGGCCGAGGACATCTTCCGGGCCGTCGCCGAGCACACGTCCGACCTCGTGTGTCTCCACGACCCGGCAGGAACATTCACCTACGTGTCGCCCTCGTGCCGCCGCCTCCTCGACCTCGACCCTGCATCGCTGCTCGGAAGCCACCCCGTCGACATTTCACACACCGCCACCCGGGACGCGCTCGTGCAGGCCATCCACGACGCCGGCCGACGCGGCTCCGACCCCATCCGCTTCCGCCATCGACTCCGCCACCGCAACGGATCGTTCCGCTGGTTCGAAACCGCGATCACCCCGATCCTCGCCCCCGACGGCACGGTCCGGCAGTTGCAGTCGTCGAGCCGTGACATCACCGAACAGCGAGAAACCGAGCAGAGCCTGATCAAGCAGGCGTTTCACGACGAACTCACCGGACTCCCCAATCGCGCGCTGCTCATCGACCGGATGACCCACGCACTGGCCGCGAGCGAACGGTCGCACCAACCGATCGGCGTGCTGTTCATCGATCTCGACGGTTTCAAGACCATCAACGACACCCTCGGCCATCCGGTGGGCGACACCGCGCTCACCAAGGTCGCCGAGCGTCTCACCGCCATCGTCCGTCCCGGCGACACGCTCGCCCGGATCGGCGGCGACGAGTTCGTCATGCTGTGCGCCGGCACCGACGGCGCTCGCGGTGCCACTGCCGTGGCCCGTCGCATCCTCGACGCCTTCGCCCAGCCGTTCGTGCTCGAGGGTCGCGAGATCGCGATCGGCGCGTCGATCGGCATCGCCACCTCCATCGGGTCGGCCGAACCGAATCAGATCATCGAGAACGCCGACATCGCGCGATACGAGGCGAAGCACGAGGGTCGCAACCGGTTCGCGATCCACGACGAGACCGACCAGTCGCTCGCTCTGGAGCGCATCGACACCGAAGAGGCGTTGCGGCGCGCCGTCGACAACCAGGAACTCCGCCTCCACTACCAGCCCGAACTCGACCTCGAGTCCGGGCGTATCGTCGGGTTCGAAGCGCTCGTGCGTTGGCAACGGCCCGACGGGCGACTCATTCCGCCCGGCGAGTTCATCCCGCTGGCCGAGGAGACGGGCATCATCGTCGACATCGGTCGATGGGTCATCGCCGAGGCCTGCCGTCAGGCCTCGCTGTGGCGCGTCCATCGCACGCCCGACCAGGAACCCGTGCGCATCTGGGTCAACCTGTCGGCCCGCCAGCTCGGCGATCCCGATCTCGTGCCGTTCGTCCAGCGCACCGTGGCCGAGGCCGGGATCTCCACCGACGAGATCTGCCTCGAGATCACCGAGTCCGCGCTCATGGACGACGCCCAAGCAGCGACCGAGCAGCTGGACCAGCTCCGGCGCATCGGCATCAGCCTCGGCATCGACGACTTCGGCACCGGCTGGTCACAGTTCGCCTACCTCCAACGGCTGCCCCTCGATGTGCTGAAGATCGACCGCTCGTTCGTGTCCGGGCTCGCCTCCGATCACGCGGCCGCCACGATCGTCGCGGCGATCATCGATCTCGCCCATGCGCTCGGACTGATCGTGATCGCGGAGGGCGTCGAGTCAGAGGATCAGTTGGCGGTGCTCCGCGAGCTCGATTGCGACCAGGCGCTCGGCTTCCTGTTCTCCGAACCGCGCGAAGCCGCGGCCTTCGATCACGCGCTCGACGACAACTGAACTCAGCGTCGGTCACCGAGCAGCATGAGCACGGTGTGACGGAGCTCCGCTTCGACGCTCCCGGCATCGGTCAGCCCGCCGACCCAACGGCTGATCGCGGACAGCCACACGTGGCCCACGACCCGGGCGACGCCGGCCGCGTCGACCCCCGGCTCGTCGCCGATGGCGTCCACGATCATCTCCATCACCTCTGAGTCGACCCGGAACTTGTACTGCGCCGCGGCCGGATCGGTGGTGGTCAGCGCCGTGATGAGCGCACCCATCAACACGGGCGCGCCCTCGGCTGCGTTCGCCGCCTGCCCGAGCACGTCGGCAAGACGATCAGCCGCGCTTCCGTCGACGTGACCGTCCCGTTCGATACGACGCCGCAGCACGCTGACCCATCCTGCGAGACCGGCGAGCAGCAGATCGTCCTTGCCTGCGAAGTAGCGGTAGATCGTCCCGAGCGAGACGTTGGCCTGTTCGGCCACCTCTCGCATCTGGACCGCCTCGTAGCCGCCCTCGGCCGCCAGGTGCATCGCCGCCTCGACGACTCGCCCGCGCCGCGCCGCCTTTCCATCGGCCCGTCGCTGCGGGGTCGAGGCGTCGGTCGACGAAGACATGGCCCGAAAGTCTGGCGGACACCACCAGCGATCGCGAAATCCGCCGCGGGACCCAACCGGTACCCTCGCAACCATGCCCACGGGATTTCTCGACGAGCTCGGCGACGCGGCGCCGGCGTGGCGGCAGCAGATGCTGCGCCGCCGCTACGGCAAGGACGAGCCGATATTCCACGAAGGCGAGACCGGCGACACGTTCCACGTGATCGAGAAGGGGCGCGTCCTGATCGAGGTCTCCACCGTTCGCGGCGACGTCGCGGCATTGGCCGTGCGGGGCCCCGGCGAGGTACTCGGTGAGCTCGCCATCGTCGGTGATGGCCTCCGCACCGCCCGGGTCACAGCCCTCGAACCGACCGAGACGCTGTCGCTCACACAAGCGCGACTCGACGATCTCCGGCGGGCCGACGCCGGGGTCGACCGGCGACTCCTCGAGATCCTCGCGGCACGCCTCGCCGAAACCATGGCGCAGCTGATGGAAGTCCTGTTCACCCCCGTCGAGACACGCGTCCTTCGTGTGCTGCTCCGCCTCGCCGACGTCTTCGACAACGGCGTCGAGCCGGTGGTCGTCCGGGTACGTCAGGAAGACATCGCCGCGATGGCCGGCACCCGTCGACAAACCGCGAACCGTCCGCTCAAGGCTGCGGAAACGGCGGGCGCAATCCTGGTGGGCCGGGGGCGAGTGGAAGTACTCGACCGGGCACTCCTCGAACGCCTCGCTCGTTGAGCCGGCCTACTCCCCGTCCGGCGCCGGGGGCGGCGGCGGGAGTTCGGAGTCACCATGATCGGCGTCGTCGTCCTGGTCGGCGGAGTCGTCGAACTTGGTGGCATCGCGCATGCTCCCGAGGATGTCGACGCCGGTCGCGGCCTCGATCTGTTCGGTGAGGCTGACCACGGCCCCCGGCAGCTGCGAGACGAAGGCAGGGATCCCACCGTTGCCGTTGCCGTTCCCACCGCCGTCGACCACGGCGACACGGTCGATGGTGATGCCGTTGACGGTGGACACGATCTTGTCCACGAGGTCCGGCAGCATGTTGAGCACGAAGATGCGCTGACCGTCTTCACCGGCCGCCTGGTATTGCTCGGTCAAGCGACGGAACACCTCGACCTGTGCCTTGCCGTCCTCGACGATCTTCGCCGCCTCGGCCTGGGCATTGAGCTGCTTGGCCTCGAGGTTCGCGCGGGCCGGCGTGACCACGTTGGCCTCGAGGCGACGACGCTCCAGCTCGATGCGTTGCTGCTCGAGGTCCTGCTCGGCTGTGGCGCGGGCGATGTCGCCGGCCACCGACGCCTCCTCTTCCTTCGCGCGAGCGATCGCGTCGAGTTCTGCGGTGCGCACCCGCAACATGTTCTGCTCCTCGACGATCTTGCGTTCGGCCTGCACGGTGGCGATCTGGGCCAGCTGACGGGCGTTGGCCTCCGCCTGCTCGGACTCGGACTGCCGATTCGCCTCGGCGACCCGCGCCTCCTTCACCACCTCAGCGGTGAGTCGCCGACCGACCGACTCGAGATAGAGGTTGTCGTCGGTGACGTTCTGGATCTTCATCACGTCGAGATCGAGACCCAACGTCTTGATGTCATCGTCGGCTTCGTCGATGAGCTTCTGCGAGAAGAGGAGCCGATCCTCGTTGACCTCTTCCGGCGAGAGCGTGGCCAGAACACCGCGGAGGTTCGCCTCGAGGGTCTCCTTCGCGATCTGACCGATCTGGGCGTTGGGCACGTTGAGAAAACGCTCGGCCGCATTCTCGAGCACACCTTCCTTGCTCGAGATCTTGACGTTGGCGATGCCCTGGACGTTCAGCGGGATGGTGCCCTTCGAGTAAGCGTTGGTCACCGACACCTCGAGCGGGATCGTGTTGAGGTCCATCCACGCCACCTGCTCGAAGATGGGCATCTTGTAGGCGCGGCCGCCCTTGATGATGCGGTAGCCGACCGTCCGACCGTCGGAGAGTGTGCGCTTGCGTCCGGTGATGATCGCGACGCGGTTCGGGGGGCAGATAACCAGGACCGAACTTGCTATCGAGATGATCGCCAACAGAACGAATACGACCAGAAGACCTGCGCCGATGATTAATCCCATGTCTTGGTTCCTTCTGCGTCGAGGACGCATCTGCGAGGCAGCACATGCCGCCGCGAACTATTTCTCATTCGAGTGAGAGATCCGGGATCATGGGGGCCACGAGCGCGACCCCCCGCTCGATCCGCACGATCACGACTGGTTCACCGACAGCCATCGACGATCCATCCGCCGGCGCGGCCGTCATCTGTTCTCGGGCGCCGGCCATGTCGAGGACGATCCTTCCGCGATGGTCGTCGGTGATCGGAAGCGAGACCCGCGCGATCTTGCCTTCGAGCTCGGCGTCGGTCACCTGGCTCGACGCGCCGGGGGCTTTGATCCACTTGAAGAGACGGTGGGCCGCGTAGCCCACACCGAGCGAGAGGACGAGGGCGAGAACCAGCGTCGCGACGAAACCCGAGCCGGTCAGCTGCCCGATCATGCCGATGCCGCCGAAGGTCGTCATGAACGCCGCAACCGCGGACAGCGGCACGACCGTCATGTCGCCGTCGCCGTCCATGTCGAGGCTGAAGCCGTCGCCGCCATCGGCATCGCCGACAAACGTCATCCAGAGGAGTAGCGGCGCCCCGACGGCGAGGAAGAAGAGGTACAGCGCACTCATTTCGTTCCCCCTCGAAGGTAGTACGGATTCGAGTCTGCGGGACGGCGGTGAGCTGGTTTACGCTCCCGGCCATGTCGTTCAACGCCTTCTTCCACGAAGTGTCCGCCGAAGTTCGCAACTGGGGCCGCTGGGGTGCCGACGATCGCATCGGCACCCTCAACCTCATCACGCCCGACGCGATCGCCGCGGCCGCAGCCACGGTCGAACATGGCCGCGCCATCTCGCTGGCGATCGACCTGAAGCACGACGGGGTGCAGATCGGCCAGATCCCGACCCGCATCAACCCTGTGCACGTGATGGGCACGATCGACCACCCGGACCTCGGTGACCCCGACGGCGATGCGATGGTTCCCCACTTCAGTGACGACATGGTCACGATGGGCCTCCAGGCCGGCACCCACTGGGATGGTCTCGCCCATGTGAGCTACGGCCACCGGCTGTACAACGACATTCCCGCGTCGACCATCACCGCGCGAGGTGGTGCCGAGGTCCTCGGCATCGAGCACGTGCGCGCGCTGGTCGGACGCGGAGTCCTGCTCGACATACCCGGATCGAAGGGGCTCGACCGTCTCCCCGACAACCACGAGGTCACCGGGGCCGACCTCGACGCGGCCGCCGAGTGGGCCGGCGTCGACATCGCTGCAGGCGACATCGTCCTCATCCGCACGGGACGCATTCAGCTCTATCTGAACGGCAGCGCGCAGGCCTACACGATGGGTGAGGCCGGCACGGCCGACAGCCCGGGCCCCGGCATCGACGCCGTGCGGTGGTTCCACCGCAACGACATCGCCGCCGCCGCAACCGACACCTACATGTTCGAGGTGTTCCCTCCGCCGGACTGGGACAACGTCCTTGCCGTGCACTGTCTGGCCGTGGTCGACATGGGATTCACCCAGGGTCAGAACTGGCAACTCGAGGAGCTGGCCGCGGTTTGTCGCGAGTACGGGCGCCACACATTCCTGCTGAGCGCGAGCCCCGAACCGGTGGTCGGCGCCACGGGCGCACCGGTCGTTCCCGTGGCCGTTTTCTGACCCGCACAGGGAGGAAGTGATAGGAAGACCCGTGACGAATGCAGGCAAAGGGCCTGTCTGGAGGTTGCCATGGCACTCGTAGAGCAGCTCGCCGAGATCGAACTCTTCTCGGAGCTCACCAAGAAGGAACTCAAGAAGGTTGCGTCCTTCATGACTCCCATCACGGTGAAAGCCGGCCGTGATCTCACGGTGCAGGGCCAGCCCGGCCGCGAGTTCATGATCATCGCCGAAGGCGAGGCCACGGTCCGCCGCAACGGTCGGGTGATCGCCCGCTACAAGCCCGGCGACTTCTTCGGCGAACTCGCCGTGATCGCCGGGGTGCCCCGGACGGCCACCGTCACCGCCGACACCGACATGACCGTCGAGGCGCTCAACCGACGAGAGTTCAGCTCGATGCTCGATGAGAGCTCCAAGCTCGCGAAGAAGATTCTCGTCGGTGCGGTGAAGCGCCTGCACGAGCTCGAAGAAGGCGTCGTCCGCTAGGACGGTCGCCGGTGCCGCAATCCGCCGAGGTTCGCGGTCTCGACCCCGGGTCGGTGAGCCGCTGGCTCGACGCACACGTCAGCGAAGCACACGGTCCCTTCGAGTTCTCGCTCATCGCAGCGGGAGGCTCCAACCTGACGTATCGCGTGCGCGACGCGGCGGGCCGGGAGTTCGCCCTGCGTCGACCCCCCGAGGGCACCGCGCTCGAGACGGCTCACGACACCGACCGCGAGTGGCGCATCATGTCGGCGCTGTCCGACGCCGGGGTCGTCCCGGTCCCCGGTTGCGTCGCCCGGTGCGATGACGCATCCGTCACCGGCGCGGCCTTCTACGTGATGGAGTTCGTCGACGGCACCATCCTGCGCACCGCCGCCGACGGCGGTGCGTTCGACGAGGCCGACGCCGCCCGTGCGACCGCCGCGCTGGTCGACGGCCAGGTGGCGTTCCACACACTCGACCTCACCGCCGTCGGACTCGCCGATCTCGGCCGTCACGACGCCTATGTGACCCGCCAGCTCAAGCGGTGGAAGACCCAGATCGAACGGGCCGACGCCCGCCCGGTCCCGCTCATCCACGAACTCCACACTGTGCTCACCGCCCGAACGCCGGCCGAGCGAGCCCGACCCGCGCTGGCCCATGGCGACTATCGCTTCGACAACGTCGTCCTCGGTGCGGACCTGTCGTTGGCCGCGGTGCTCGACTGGGAACTGTGCACCACCGGCGACCCGATCGCCGACTTCGCCTGGTCGATGCAGTACTGGGCCGAACCGGGCGACGACATCACCTGGCTGACCGATCCGCCGACCTCCTCGTCGCACTTCCCCCGCCGGGACGAGGTCATCGCCCGCTACGAGACCGCCACCGGGTTCGACCTCTCGGACTATCCGTTCTACGAGGCGTTCTCGTGGTGGAAGCAGGCGTGCATCGTCGAGGGTGTCTACGCCCGGCGCCTCCGCGGCAGCCAGGGTGGCATGGCGCAGATCGGCCCGCCGTCGATCATCGCCGACCGCGTCGATGTCATGCTCGACCACGCGCACTCCCTCGTGAACGCGCTCGACTGAGGAGCCTCTCCTGGACACCCCCGAGATCACCGTCGTCGGAAGCGCCAACCTCGACCTCGTCGTCGACGTGGCCAGCGTGCCGCTCGTGGGCGAGACCGTCCTGGGCGGCGACCTCCGCCGTATCCCCGGCGGCAAGGGTGCGAATCAAGCCGTGGCCGCGGCCCGTCTCGGCCGCCGCGTGGCGATGGTCGGCCGGGTGGGAACCGACGACGGTGGCACCATTCTTCGGGGGGCGCTCGACCTCGACGGCGTCGACACCAGCGCGCTTCTCGACACCCCCGACACACCGAACGGGGTTGCGCTGATCGCCGTGAATGCCGATGGCGACAACGCCATCGTCGTGAGTCCCGGCGCCAACGCCCGGGTGAACGCGAATGATGTCGCCGCCGCCGGCCCGCTCGTCAGCGCGGCAACCGTCGTGCTCCTTCAACTCGAGATCCCGGTCGAAGCCGTCACTGCGGCGGCGATCGCTGCGGGCGGCACCGTCATCTTGAACCCCGCCCCCGCCCCACCCGAGCCGTTGCCGTCGGCCCTGCTCGAGGCGGTCGACATCCTCGTTCCGAATCAGACCGAACTCGCGACGCTCACCGGCTTCGACGGTTCGGTCGACGCCGGCATCGCCGCCGACCTGGCGCGCCGACTTCCCTCCCCGACAGTGGTCGTCACCCTTGGGGGCGAGGGTGCTCTCGTGGTCACCGCCGACCGGAGCGAACACATCCCCGCGCCGAGCGTCCGCCCCGTGGACACGACTGGAGCCGGCGACTCGTTCTGTGGCGCCATGGCCGATGCACTCGTCCGCGGCCTCGACGTGTTCGATGCCGTGCGCTGGGCCGTCCGCGTGGGTGCCGTCACCACCCTTCGACCGGGCGCCCAACCATCGCTCCCGACCGCAGCCGAAGTCGACGCGCTGTTGGGCTGACGGTCGCCGACCGCCCCTCACGACGTACCCTTTCCGAGATGTCCTCCGTGCCGATGCTCATCGACTGCGACCCGGGACTCGACGACGCGATCGCGCTGCTGACCGCGTCGAAACTGGCCGACCTGGTCGGCATCACCACGGTCAACGGAAACGTGGGGCTCGACCACACCACCCACAACGCGTTGGCCGTGGCCCAGGTCGCGGGGATCGAAGTTCCCATCCACCGCGGCGCGGCAAAGCCACTGGTGAACGAACCGATGGACGCCTCCCACGTCCATGGCCCGACCGGCCTCGGCTCTGTCGTGATCCCCGATGTCACCCGGACCGTCGATTCCGATGACGCCGTTGCGTTCATTCTCGACATGGCCCGCTCCGTCAGCGGGCTCCACCTGGTGCCCGTCGGACCGCTGACCAACATCGCGCTCGCGCTCCAGGCCGATCCGACACTGCCGTCTCGACTCAGCGGCATCACGATCATGGGGGGCGCAGCGGTCGGCGGAAACGTCACGGCCACGGCCGAGTTCAACATCTGGGCGGATCCCGAGGCGGCCGCCATCGTCTTTCGCGACGGTGGCCCGATCACAATGGTCGGTCTCGATGTCACCCACCAGGTCCTGATGGGATCGGCAGAACGCGACGCCATGCGGGCCGCCGACACCGCGTCGGCCCGACTGGCAGCCGACCTGCTCGACTACGCCGTCGATCGAGCCGGTGAGCTGTCCGGTTGGGCGGGCGCGCCGATCCACGATGCCAGCGCCGTCATCGCGGTCACCCATCCCGAGCTCTTCGGCGGAACGAACAACCATGTCGAGATCGAACTCGAAGGGGTCCACACCCGGGGCATGACCGTGGTCGACACCCGAGCCGACGCGGCCGGGAACCCCACCGTGAAGGTCCTGCGCACCGTCGACGCGCCGGCCGTCATCGACCTCATCGTCGACGCGATCATCTCGCTCCCTGCAACCTGACCATGTCGTCCGACCGCATCATCTTCTCGTTCATCGTCGGGTGGATCGTTCTCGTCGCTCTCCTGATCGCCCTCGACTGGCTCGGAAATCCCAACCGCGGCCACTTCCGACCGAGGGGCGAACGGCAACCCCTCGACCGCGCGGCGCGAAAGGCCGAGCGAGCCCGCCGTCGACTGGACGAGGATGCCTCGGTGAGGGCCGCCCTACGCGACGCGTATGGCGCATCGAGTCTCCGCCTGAACTGGACGAGCGACCAGGAGACCGAGGTCCGCCGGATCGACGACTCGCTCGTCGTGGAGGAGCGCGAGGGTGCCGTCGACGTCGTATCGCGTGAGGTCGACGGCCTCCACTCCGACGATGAGGGCATCGATCTCGACGCCGACACCGACATGACCGAACCCGAGTCCGACGGGCCCGAGACCGACGAACCAGTCGAGCCCGAGCAGGACGGACCCGACGAGCCCGAGCCCCGAGCCGTGGGGTGGACGGTGGGCGACGACCCACTTGCACTCACGGCGAAGGGCAACGAACCCGCGTCGGGCACGGTGCGGGGCCGCGTGTGGAAGAACCACGCGATCTCCGGGGGATGGGGTGAGGACAACCGAGCGCTGCTGGCCGCGGGAAAGGCACCTCGCCGCCGAAACCCCATCACGGGGCTCGACGAGAAGGCGGTCGTCGACGCCAAGAGCGGCCGAGCGAGCTGGGGTCGCGAGCCGGTCGACCCGTTCGAGGCTGATGGATGAGCCCGGTGACACACATGACCATCGGCGTGGCCGCCGACACCACCATCACCGTCGAACGCGAGTCGCACACCTCCCAGCGACCCCAGGGTCTCGCGCTCGAGGCCGACCACCCGCTGAGGGTCGGCTCGGTCGAGGCCTCCCATGTCGTGCTGTGGACCGACACCTCACCGGAACGGGTCGAGGTCCGCACGACCGATGCCGGCGACCTGCGCATCTGGAATGTCTGGCGAGACAGCGACCTCATCCAGGCGTGGGTGGGCGACGCCCGGATCGTGATCGATGACCACGGCGACGATCTCGGCCTTCAGTGTCACGACGGTCATCCCGGTGTCGAGCCTGACCTCGTCGTACGCCTCTCATTCGACCGGGCCTGGACCCAGCCCGCAACCGATCACGACGAACCGTAGAACTCCGCGATCCAGTTCTCGCCCACCGCGACGCGAGGCGACAGCACGACCATCGCCCGGAACAACCACGTGAGAACTATGCCGGACTCTGCGGAGTCCGGCAGCTCGACGACGATGCCGTGCTTCGCGTGATCCTGCTTCTTCTGCCAGTCCGCCGGCAGCACGACCCCATCGGACTCGAGTCTCGCGAGCGCATTCGGGCCGGTGCCGTGGGAGATCCCGATCTGGGCGAGTCGACCTCGTCCCCGTCGAGGTGCCGGGGTCCAGGTCGCCATCGGTACCGCGGGCCCGCGCCCCGACACCCACTTCCCCACCGTTGATTGCGCGGGAAGCGAAGCGAATTCCTCGGGCGTCAGGCCCGGCCCGAGATTCATCCAGCCGTCTCCCCGGTCGGCCAATTCCTCCATCCGGGCGACTACCGGGGACACGTCGCGTCGTGTGAATTCCATGACGTCAGCGGTGGCAGCCATACCTGACCGTACCTGTCCACGTCCGGCCGGTACGGTTGGGCCCGCGGAGCGGTAGAACTACCGCGGAACACGACTCATGCGTCCACACCATCGAACACTCCTGGGCGCGCTGTGCGTCGCCGCGGCCGGCGCCATGCTCGCGGTCCCCCCTGCGAACGCGCAGATCGATCCTGGCCAACTCGACGAGCTCCAGAGTCGCCGGGACGAGTTGACGATCGAGATCGGCGAGATCGATGCCGAGCTCGAGCAGCTGGCCCTCGAGCGTCGCTCGCTGGAAGAACAGCAGAACGACCAGCGCATCGGCGTCGAGCTCATCGCGGACGACATCGAGTGGACCGCCTTCACCCGTGAAGAGCCGGCGTCGACCCGCGTGGAGATCGCGATCTTCGGCTTCACGCGCGGCGATCCGCGACAGAACGAGATGCTCAATGAGGTTCGCACACTCGAAGGCGACGACGAGCCCAGCCGGCGGCGGGCACTCTACGAGTCGGTGATCGACGACACACTGGGTCGACTCGCGGTCATCGATGATCGCCTGACGGAACTCGCGACCGAGCTCGCCAACGCTCGAGACCAGGTCGGCGCCACGGGCGAGTTGCTCACCGCCGTCGAGGAGCAGATCCGTACGACCGGGGCCCGACGCACGGAGCTCTCCGACGAGCTCTCCGACCTCATCATCCGGATCGAGGAGCTCCGCCAGCTGGAGGCGGGTGCCGTTCTCACCGGACAGACGACATTCGACGATCCGACCCGTCCGGCACTCGCGGTGAAGATCGACAACGTGCGCGCCGCTCGCCCCCAGGCCGGCATCAACCAGGCGGACATCGTCTACGTCGAAGAGGTCGAGGGTGGCCTCACCCGTCTCGCGGCGATTTTCCATTCGCAGGGCGCCGAGGTGGTGGGACCCGTTCGTTCGATGCGGACCGGCGACCTCGATCTTCTCGCCCAGCTGAACGGTCCGCTCTTCGCGAACTCCGGCGGCAACCGGGGGGCGCGTGGCGCCCTCGCCACCTCGACGCTTGTCGACGTGGGTGTCAACGCGTTCAACGAGGCCTACTACCGCGAGAGTGCACGCCGGGCGCCGCACAACCTCTTCACCAATGCGTTCAACCTGTGGGTCCTCGGTCGCGATCTGGAGAACGCCGGCACGCCACTCCCGATCTTCTCGTTCCGAAGCACGGGCGAGTCGCTGCCCGACGGCGCCACCGCCGTCGAGGGCGTCTCGATCGACTACGGCAGTTCGACGGTCGACTACGCGTGGAACGGCACGGGCTGGGACCGCACGCAGGACGGAGAACCGACCGTCGACACCGAGGGTGTCCGCGTGGCTCCCACCACCGTCGTATTGCAGTTCGTCGACTATCGGCCCTCTCCCGCCGATCAGTCGTCGCCCGAGGCAGTCACGGTCGGCAGCGGCGAGGCATGGGTGCTCACCGCCGGCCAACTCATGCCCGTGTCATGGATCCGCAACGCCATCGCCGATCAAACCGACTTCACCCTTCCGGACGGCACGGACCTTCGCATCCTTCCCGGAAAGATCTGGATCGAGCTGCCGCGTCCCGGCCGGGCCAGCTCCCGCTGAGACGAACGGTAGGGTCCCGGCCGTGCCGAGTCGTGTCGTTCACTGCCCACCCGACCCCGCAGTGGTCGCTGGTTTCCGCCGTATCCGCGACCAGCTGGACGTACCGGCCGCGTTCAGCCCCGACGTCGTGGCCGCGGCCGACCGGTCACGCGCCGCCGGGCCCCAGATCCCCCCGGGCGCCAGCAACGCCGTCAGAAACGCCACCGACATCCCCTTCGTGGCCATCGACCCGCCGGGCTCACGAGACCTCGATCAAGCGTTCGCGGCGGAGCCGCACGGCAATGGGCACCGTGTCTTCTACGCGATTGCCGATGTGGCGGCCCTCGTTCCGCCGGGCGGCCTCGTCGACCTCGAAGCCCGCGCTCGCGGGGTGACGCTTTACAGCCCCGACCTGCGAACGTCGCTGCATCCCGAGAGCATCAACGAGGACGCCGGCAGCCTGCTCACGGGCCAGGAACGCCAAGCGCTGCTGTGGACGATCGACCTGGACGACGCTGGTGAGGTCATTGACGCTCATCTCGAGCGAGCTCGCGTCATCAACACGGCGCAGCTCACCTATGCCGATGCCCAGACGATGATCGACGGTGGCGCCGCCTCCCCATCACTCGCCCTGCTCCGGACGATCGGTGAACAGCGCATCGAACAGGAGCGACGCCGCGGGGCGGTGAGCCTTGCGCTGCCCGCCCAGGAAGTCGTTCGCGGCGATGACGGTGCATATCAGCTCGAATACGACGTGAGCCTGGTGGTCGAGGACTGGAATGCACAGATCTCACTCCTGACCGGCATCGCGGCGAGCCACATCATGCTCGACGCCGGCGTCGGCATCCTCCGCACACTTCCGGAACCGGAGCCGGAGACGATCGATCAGATCCGGCGAACCGCCCGTGCGCTGGGCGTCGAGTGGCCCGACGACGTCGGCTACGCCGAGCGCGTGCGCCGGCTCCGGCCCGACACCCCGGCGCGGGCTGCGCTGTTGAGCCAGGCCGCCAGAGGTCTGCGTGGTGCCGGCTACGTCGCGTTCGAGGGACACGACGTGCCTGCGGATCCCCTCCACTCCGCGATCGCGTCGACCTACGCCCATGTCACCGCGCCGCTGCGTCGGCTGTGCGATCGTTTCGCGAACGAGATCGTGCTCGCCCACTGCGCGATGCACGAACCGCCGACATGGGCGGTGGAGGCACTCGACGAGTTGCCCGGCCTCATGGGCGCGGCCAGTCAACGAGACCGGAACCTCGAGAGCGCCGTGGTCGACTACGTCGAGGCCGTCGTTCTCGAGCCCCGCGTGGGCGAGGAGTTTCGCGCGGTCGTCACCGATGTCGACGCGGAACGCAATCGCGGTCGACTCCAGCTGGCCGACCCTGCGGTCGTGGCTCGAATCCCTGCCACCGGACTCACGCTGGGGTCAGAGGTCACGGTGAGACTCGACCGTGCCGACCCGATCGAGCGCTCGGTGGGTTTCTCGCTGGTCAGCGCGTGACTGCGGGCTCCCGTTCCCAGGCCGCTCAGACCGCGGCAGCGGTGAACCGGTCGTGGGCACACTCACCTGCCGCCGTGACGGTGAGACGCTCGGCGCCGCCCTCGGTCATCAGCAGTGTGTGCTCGAACTGTGCGGTGCGCGTGCCATCGATCGTCACGGCGGTCCAGCCGTCGTCCCACATCGCCGCATCGGGATCGCCCAATGTGAGCATCGGCTCGATCGTGAACGTCGTGCCGACCTCGAGCGGGGTCGTCTGCCGACGGTCGTAGTAGTGCGGGATCTGGAGACTGGTGTGGAACTCTGTGCCAACTCCGTGGCCGATGAAATCGCGCACGACGCCGAGACGGTGCTTCGCCGCGTGACGCTCGATCGCCTGACCGATGTCGCGTACGGGTCCCCCCGGGGTGACTGCGTCGATGGCGAGGTTGAGGGATTCGAGGGTCACCCGGACCAGATCGATCGACTGCGAGTCGACGTCACCAACGAGGAACGTCGCCGAGGTGTCGCCGTGCACACCGTCGCGATACAGCGTGACGTCGATGTTGATGATGTCGCCGTCGGCGAGGGGTCGAGAATCGGGGATCCCGTGGCAGATCACCTCGTTGACCGAGGTGCACACCGACTTCGGGTAGCCGCGATAGTTCAGCGGGCTCGGATATCCGCCGGCGTCGATGCTGAGGTCGTGAACGACCCGATCGATCTCGTCGGTCGTGATTCCCGGCCGGACGAGTTCCCCGGCGCGGAGGAGGATCTCGGCCGCGACGGAACCCGTCCTGCGCATCGCAGCGATCTCGTCGTCGGTGCGGACAACAGGGCTGACCGAGGGGCCGGGATCACCCGACACCGCATAGGGCGGACGGGCGATCTCCGCCGGCACACGCCGCATCGGGCTCTGCAGACCGGCGGTGACCGGCGGCAGCGACGGGCCGACCTTGGTGACGGGTCCGTTGCGACGCTTTCGCTTTGCCATCAGTTCCGCCCTTCGTTCACCGGAGGAACCGGCTGACCGACTCGACGACACACGCCGGCTTCGCCTGCCCGTCGATTTCCACCGTGATGGTGACCACGACCTGGACGCCACCGTCGATCTCGGTGGCTTCGGTGATCGTCGCAGTGCCGCGAACACGGCTGTCGACGGTGACCGGTTGCGGGAAGCGGACCTTGTTCGCGCCGTAGTTCACGCCCATCGAGACACCGTTCACCTGCATGATCTCTGGCAGGAACTGGTTGGTGAGGGCCAGCGTGAGGTAGCCGTGGGCGATCGTTGCTCCGAAGGGCCCATCGGCGGCAGCGACAGGGTCGACATGGATCCACTGGTGATCGCCGGTGGCCTCGGCGAACTGGTCGATGCGAGCCTGATCGATACTGACCCACTCGCTGGCCCCGAGGTCGCGGCCGACCGCGTCGAGGAGTTCATCGGGGGCGGAGAAGACCGTCGTCATGCCGACAACGCTAGCGGTGTGCCGCTGCACCGCCCACGGCGCTACGGCTGAAGCGATGTCGGGTCGGCGCTGCGGATCTGCCGAAGCACTCGAATCAATGACGCCACGCCGAAGAACACCATGAGCAGACCGATCACGATCCAGGCGAGAAGCGGCATCTCGCCGGAGCCGGCACCCGCGATGTAGGCGTACGGAGCGATGAAGGACAGCATCGCGATCAGCGCCCACAACTGCGTGCCGCCCCAGTTCTGCGCCCGCGCCTCGTTGACCACCCGGACCTGCCCGTACGCATACGGCCACGCCGTGCCCACGTCGATCACGAGGAACGCCCACGGGTTGATCCCGTAGTCCCCCAGCGTCGGCCAAACCAGCAACGCCCTAAATACGGCATAGGCGAAGACACCAACGATCCATGCTCGGCCCAAGAATCCAACACGTTCGTTGTCCGGCATCGACTCGACACTACGGGATCTGAGCACTGCCTACGAAAAGACACTGGGCCCAGGCACCGACCGTTGATGCCTGGTTCTGGGTCGGCAGCTCCTCCTGGGCTAGGGTCACATCCTCATGGCGATGCTTCTAAGCGTTCCCGGTCTCGACGTCAGGCCTGTCACGAACGAGCGAGAGATGGACGCCGTTCGTCGTCTACACGCGGAGTGCTATGTAGACGCCGGCTACATCACCGATGCCGATCTCGACTACAGGGGGTACTTCGAGGACGGTTGGGTCCCGTTCAGCGACTACTTTGCGGCCCACGACACGACCGCAAACGATGAGATAGTCGGTACGTGCCGGATTATCCGGCCATCAGTGCGTGGATTTCCCGCGTTCCACGAGACCGAGACTAGCGACGAAGCCCTTGAGACCTTCGCCCATCTCGACCCGACACGGTGCGTCGAGGTATCAGCCCTCGCTACCCCCCGGGTCGGCGCTCAGAACATGGCGATCTCTGCAGCCCTCTACGGACTCGTGTGGCAGGAGTCCGTCCGAACAAACCGCGCATACATGCTGGCGGTAATGGATAACCGACTCTTGCGCATCATGCGCCGTTGGTTCGAGTTTCCGTTTGAACCGCTTGGCGAGACAACGGACTACCTTGGTTCGCCATCCACGCCAGTGTCTATGTACCTCCCAAGGACCATCGAGCTTCTGACGACCTCGAACCCCGAGGCACTCCGATTCTTCTCTGGCGAGATTCCGTTCGACCGACTCAATGACTTTGCGATCGACCTCCGGTCGACCGTCCCGGAACACCGGTCGAACGTGATCAGGCTTGAGGCCACAGGTTCCGACCGCTAGCTCCCTCGAACATCGCTCAGTTTTGCGTGCCGTTGGCCGACCAAACGGGGTATGGGAAAGGCCTGGACCACGACTGTGGCAGTCGGACTCGCGGGCGTCGCAGTCGCGACGCTTGCGGGCGATGCCGCTCTAGTCGTCGTCCGCGCCCTAGCAGGTGTCTATCTGCTCCTGACGTATGCGCGGCATCTCCGCCGAGATAACTCACTTCAACGCGGTCCTTGGCTACTAATCCTCGCCGGGGGCTCGCTTGCGCTGGTCTCTGCGCTAACTCGCCTGATTCACGGCCTCATCAGTGATGTCGACGGGCCATACCCCAGCCCTGCTGAGGTGCCCGGCATGATCGGCTACATCTGCATCATCCTTGCTGCTCGGAGCTTCTGGAATCACCGCTCGAAGCGACGAGATGCTGACTCAGCGCTGGACGGTTTGCTCGTGGCGGCTGCGGCATCGGTCGTCGTGTTCTCCGCCGTCCTGTCTGACTACATCCGAGACTCCTCAATCGATGGCTGGGCCCGGTCAGGCAACTTCGTCTACACCATCCTCGACTTGGCGCTGCTCGGAATGGTCGCCCGCCTCGCGGTCGGCCCGGGTGTGCGGAACACCGCCTGGCGACTGATCGCTGGCGCAACAATTCTCATACTTCTTAACGATCTCTTCTTCCTTCTCAACACCACCGGGTCTGACTGGGCACTGACCCTTTCATATGTTGCATCGCCTGCAGCCTTCGTTCTCGCTGCCGCGGCGATCCAACATCCTGAGGCCGGCGACATCGCCAAGACTCCTATGTATGCGTCGCCAAGGTTGACAACTGGGCGACTAGTGATGCTGGCCACTGCGCTACTCACTCTCCCCGCTGCCCTCCTCGCTGCGCTCGTCCGCGACACTGCTCCCGACCTGCCCGTGCTAGTTACCGGTTCTGGCGTCCTAGCCCTCCTAACTCTGGTCCGAATTTCGCTTCTGTTTCGGGCCAAGGAGCGAGTCGCCGGAATGGACGCTGCTCTCTCGGAGTCCGGGCGCGAACTCCTGGACGCATCAACCGGCAGTGAGATAGGTGCAGCGGCATCGAAGACAATCAGGCTGGTCGTTGGCGATAACGCCAGGTACGCCGCTGTGGTAGGAATCGCAGGAGCTCCCCGTCAGCTCGTCGTTCGCTTTGATCCATCTCGTGATGCGCAGATCGAGCTCTTGTCGCCAGAACATGGTGAGCCGGATCTCTGGGACAATCTCGCGATCGCTCAGGACCATCCGGACTTCGTACATCTTGAGCTCGGCGACCATGGCGAGTTCGGCCAGATGGTCGTGGAGATCTCTGGGGTCCTGGATACCGCATTCAACCTTGCGCTTCAGACGATGTGTGCACAGATCTCGCAAGCGCTGGCATCTCTCCGCTTGGCGGAAGCGCGCTTCGCGCGTCGAGCGGAGCAGCGTCTGACTGCGCTCGTTGAACAGTCTGCCGATCTCGTTCTCGTGATTGACGACGCCGGGTTGGTCCAGTTCGTCTCGCCGAACATGACACGGGTGCTCGGTGTTGCCGCTTCCAGCCTCCTCGCGTCCGACCCGGTCGATCTTGCACATCCTGACGAAGCGGCAGCGCTCCGCAACACGATCGCCGCACCGTCGAAGGCTGACGAAGTTCCTCTCGCAATCGAGTGTCGGCTCCGCACATCAGAAGGCAAGTACCGCTGGTTCGACGTGACCACCCGCGACTTCTCGGGCGACCCGGAAGTCGCCGGCGTGGTGCTGACGGCGCGCGACGTGAACGAGGAGCGAGCCGCCAAGCTCGGCCTTCAGCGCAGTGAGCAGTGGTTCCGCGGTCTCGTGCAGAACAGCTCGGACGTGATCGCAGTACTCGACGAGGCCGGTGTGTTCACGTACATCAGCCCATCGGCGACCGCCCTGCTCGACGCCCGCCCCGAGCAACTGCGTGGCCGCAACTTCCTCGAGCTCCTGCCACCGGATCAGACGTCGGCCGTCGACGACGTTCGTGCGGTGTTGATGGCTACGACTCCCGGCAGTCGCACGATCGAAGTGGTCCTCGAGCGCGCCGACGGCGGACAACGCACCGCCGAAGTGACCGTCACCGATCTCCGAAGCGACCCGTCCGTGCAGGGCCTCGTCCTCAACATGCGCGACATCACGGATCGAAAGCGCCTCGAGAACGACCTTCGTCACCAGGTGCTCCACGATGACCTCACAGGTCTCGGCAGTCGCGTGCAATTCACCGACCAGCTTCAACTGGCCCTCGGACCGGAGCGGCGACCCGGCAGCAAGGTCGCTGCGCTCTTCATCGACATCGACGACTTCAAGAACATCAACGATTCGCTCGGTCACGCGGCCGGCGACCAGGTGCTCGTGGAGACCTCCAGCCGACTTCTCGGCCGGCTGCGCCTCCACGATCGAGCCGCCCGCTTTGGCGGCGACGAGTTCGCCGTCCTGCTGACCGATGTCTACAGCGACGCCGACGTCACGCTCGTGGCCGACCGTATCGTCGAGGAACTCTCCCGCCCGGTCGAGCTGATGGGCCAGGAGGTCCGGCTCGGCGTGAGTGTCGGCATCGCCATCGACCATGACCGATCGCAGAGCCCCGAGGATCTTCTGCGAGCTGCCGACGTCGCCATGTACGAGGCCAAGGCAAAGGGCAAGGGCCGATGGGCGATGTTCGAAGCGGCGATGGCCGACCAGACCGTCGCCCGCTTCGAGATCTCCAACTCGCTCGGCCAAGCGATCGACAACGACGAACTCATGGTCTACTACCAGCCCATTCTCGATCTGGGTTCTGGGCGTACGGCCGGAGTCGAAGCGCTGGTGCGTTGGAACCACCCCGTTCGCGGCATGGTCAACCCGGGCGATTTCATCCCGCTCGCCGAGCGCAACGGACTCATCGTGCCGCTCGGCCGGTCTGTCCTCCAGAAGTCGGCGGCTCAGGTCGCTCATTGGCGGTCGATCGGCCATGACATCTACGCGAGTGTCAACATCTCGCCGGTCCAGCTCCAGCGAGACGGCATTGTCGCGGAAGTGCTCGAGATCGTGGATGAGGCCGGCTTGGAGCGAAGCGCGGTGGTGCTGGAGCTCACGGAGTCCGCGCTGATCAACGACTTCGAACTCGTCGTCAAGCGGATCGACGCCCTGCGCTCGGCGGGTCTGCGCGTGGCGATCGACGACTTCGGCACCGGATACGCCACGCTGAAGTACGCGAACGAGTTCTCTGCCGACATCTTGAAGATCGACCAGTCGTTCGTTGCTCGCCTCGAGAACCAGGACGATTCGGCGATCGTCTCCACGGTGCTCTCGATCGCCCAGGGAATGGGCGCCGAGACCGTCGCCGAGGGCATCGAAGTGCCCGACCAACATCGACGACTGCTCGCCCTCGGTTGCCGTCTCGGCCAGGGTTACTACTTCGCACGACCGGCTCCCGCCGATGTCATCGGCGAGCTGCTGGCCCGAGAACTCGAGGGCGAAGCACTCGTGGGGCACTCTCACTAGCCGCGAACCCACACGATCCGCCGCTGGTCTGAGAGGCTGCGGAGATGGCAGGAATCGCAATAGAACGGGCCGGCGCAGTCGGCACGATGCTCATCGACAATCCCTCTCGTCGCAACGCCATGACTGCTGACATGTACGCGGCAGTTCGGCCGGCGATCAAGGAACTCTTCGCCGATGCCGGGGTCAGGATCGTCGTGCTACGCGGTGCCGGCATCGAGGCGTTCGGTGCCGGCTCCGACATCTCGGAGTTCCCCAGCCGCCGAATGGGGGACGACGCCCAGAGCTTCGACGACGTCGAGCACGATGCCTGGGATGCCCTCGCGGCGATTCCGGTTCCCGTGCTGGCAGCGATCCATGGACCCTGCATGGGCGGCGGGATTGCGATGGCGCTGCACACCGATGTGAGGATCGCGGCCGACGACGCGACCTTCGCGGTACCACCGGCTCGGCTCGGGCTCGCCTATCCCCATGATGCCGTCGCCCGGCTCACGGAGCTCATCGGCCCGGCCCAGACGAAGCTACTGCTCTACAGCGCTCGAGTGATCGGCGCCGACGAAGCGCTGGCGATCGGCCTGATCCAGGAGGTGCTGCCGAAGGATCAGCTCGACGACCACGTCGCGAATCTCGCCACGAAGATCTCCCGCCTCGCGCCATTGACCCACAGGTCCACCAAGCTGTCGGTGGATTCGCTCCGCAACACCGTCCTCGCCGACGCGGCCGCCAGCTCCCGTCAGGCCTGCTACAGCAGCAACGACTACCGCGAGGGTGTGCAAGCCTTCCTCGACAAGCGTCACCCCCAGTTCGACGGCACCTGACCGGAGCGCATATGCCAACCGACCTTCACACCACAACCACCGGGACGGGCCCGACCGTGCTCTTCGTCCACGGGCTCGACAGCACAGGCGACGTATGGTCGCCGACGATCGCGCTGCTCGACGATCACACGTGCGTGGCTGTCGATCTCCCCGGCCACGGCGACACCCCGGGCAGCACCGATCCGGCTGACTACACCCGCGAGGCAGTACTCCGAGACCTCGATGAGATCATCGCCGGCCTCGACGGTCCGGTCGTACTCGTCGGGCACTCGCTCGGCGGCTATCTCGGCATGGCGCACGCTCTCACCCGCCCCGGAAAGCTCGCCGCGTTGGTTCTGGTCGCGACCGGCCCGGGCTTTCGCGACCCCGACGCGCGGGAGGCTTGGAATACGAGAGTTCGCGAGAGCGCGCCCGACTACGCGATCCCCGAGATCGCCGCGTCGATCGCTTTTCACACCGATTCGATGATGATCGACCGTCTGACGGAACTCACCCTGCCGATTGCGTTGGTCATCGGCGACGGCGACCGCGCCTACCTCGGGGCGAACGACTACATGGAGAAGAAGCTCCCTCACGCCGTTCGCACCACGGTCGACAATGCGCGCCACTACCTCATGCGCTCGCATCCCGAGGCTGTCGTCGCCGCGGTTCGATCGCTGACCGGCCTCGACCGGAGTTGACCAGCAACCCATGAATCGTCGCGCACCGCTGCCGATCGACGGTGCGCTCCCGCGCCTGATCGCGCTCCTCGACGACGAGCGGTTCCTCGTGCTCGAATCCCCTCCCGGCACCGGCAAAACCACTCGCGTTCCCCCGGCGCTGCTCGACGCAGCCTGGCTCGGTGACGGCAAGGTCCTGATGCTCGAGCCACGCCGTGTCGCGGCCCGAGCCGCTGCGGAACGCATCGCTGCGGAACTCGGCACCACGGTCGGGGACGTCGTCGGCCTCCGTAGCCGCTTCGACACCCGGGTCAGCTCAGCCACCCGGATCGAAGTGGTCACCGAGGGCGTCCTGACCCGCATGCTGATCGATGACCCCGGGCTGAGCGGCATCGGTGCCGTCGTGTTCGACGAGTTCCACGAACGGAGCATCCACGCAGACACGGGCCTTGCGTTCGTGCGTGAGACGGCCGCCGCGCTTCGCGACGACCTCCGAGTGGTGCTCATGTCGGCCACCCTCGACTCGGCCGGTCTTGCCGGTCGGCTCTCCACCGACGCGATCATCTCAGTCGACGCACCGTTGCACCCCGTCGAAACCCGCTACCGGGTGCCCGCACCCGGACGCCGCGCCGAGGACGACCTCGCCGATGCAGTCCTCGAGGTGCTCTCGGAGCGTGCCGGTGACGTGCTCGTGTTTCTCGCCGGGGCAGCCGACATCGACCGGGCCGGCCGGGCGCTTCGGCCCCGATTGCCCGACACCTGCGTACTCACCCCCCTTCACGGCTCACTGCCGCCCGGGGAGCAGGACCGCGCCCTGCGCAGCGATCGCTCCGGTCGTCGGAAGATCGTGCTGGCCACACCAATCGCCGAAACCAGCGTGACGATCGATGGCGTATCGATCGTTGTCGACACCGGCCGGCGGCGCCGACCCGAACACGACCTCGGCCGCGGAATGAGTCGACTGCGCACGGTCACCGCAAGCCAGGCAGCCACCGACCAGCGTCGCGGCCGCGCCGGCCGTCAGGGACCCGGTCTCTGCGTGCGACTCTGGCCGGAGGTCGATCAGGTGCGGCGGCGCAAGGACGAGCCGCCAGAGATACTCACCAGCGACCTGACCCCGCTCGCCCTCCAGATCGGGGCGTGGGGAGCGGTCGACGAACATGAGATTCCGTGGATCGACCCGCCCCCCGCGCCGGCTCTGGCTGCGGGCCGCGGCGTGCTCAGCTCGCTCGGTGCACTCGACGACAACGGCCGACTCACCGACCATGGCCGGGCCATCGCCGAGATCGGGGCCGAACCACGTCTTGCCCACATGATCCTGCGGGCCGCAGCGCTCGACGCGACCGGAACGGCGTGCGACCTCGCCGCCGTACTGAGCGACCGCGATCTCCTTTCCGGACGAGATCGACCGGTGGATCTCCGGTTGCGGATCGAAGCGCTCGCCGCCGGTGGCCCGGGTGTCGACCCGGGACGCCGCAGCCGGGCCCGCGACATCGCCCGCCGATGGCGGAACCAGTTCGGCGCCGGCGACGATCCGGCCGATCTCGACATGGTCGGCCCGCTGGTATCGCTCGCCTTTCCCGAGCGCATCGCCCAGAGGCGAGATGAAGTGGGGAGCTTCCTCCTCGCGTCGGGGACGGGGGCCGGCGTCCCACCCGGCGACGGATTGGCCCGGGAACCGCTGCTCGCCGTCGCCGAGACCGCCGGTCTGGGGGCGGACGCGCAGATCCTCACCGCCGCCCCGATCGACCGCGACGATCTCGACGCGCTGCACGGCCACCGACTCGAATCACGAGTTCGGGGCGAGTGGGACCGCCGAGCACGCGATGCCGTATTCGAACACCAGGAGCGACTGGGTGCCCTGATCCTGCGTCGCGACCCTGACGCGGACCCCGACAAGGACGCACTGCGGGAGGCACTCCTCACCGGGGTCCGACGAGAAGGCCTCGAACTGTTGGCGTGGAACGAAGCCGAGGCGAAGTGGCGCCAACGCCTCTCTTTCCTCCACCGTCACGATCCCGACGAGTGGCCGGCGGTCGACGATGCAACGCTGCTCGACGGGCTCGAGGACTGGCTCGGCCCTTCGCTGGGCAACGCCAGACGTCGCGACGACCTGGCGATGATCGATCTACGCGGCGCACTGAATCACCGGCTCGACTGGCGCAAGACCAGAGATGTCGAGCGGCTCGCACCGACGCACTTCGAAGTCCCCTCGGGCTCACGAATCCCCATCGACTACGGCCCGGAGTCAGGTCCTGTTCTCGCGGTGCGGCTTCAGGAGTTGTTCGGCCTGTCGACGACCCCATCGGTGATGGACGGTCAGGTGCCCGTCGTCGTGCACCTTCTCTCGCCTGCTCACCGGCCGGTGCAGGTCACCACGGACCTCGCCTCGTTCTGGGCCGAGGGTTACCGCGAGGTACGCCGTGAACTCCGCGGGCGCTATCCCAAGCACGAGTGGCCGGAGGATCCTACGACCGCACGACCGACGAGTCGGGCAAAGCGCCGGAAGTGATCAGCCCACCAAACGACCGGTGACGAGGACCACGACGGAGGCACCGGGGATCGCCGGCGCAGCCAGGGCAGCCGCCGCCAGCGACGCGGCACCGTCCGTTGACACCCTGATCCCCTCGTAGCGAAGAAGCGCGGCGCCGGCCTGCTCGAGGTGGCGATCACTTACCAGAGTCGTGTCGTCGAGCGCATCGGAGAGCGAGACCACGAACGGCGCGGCCGGCGCGGAGACCGACATCTCCGACGCAGCGCCAGGGACGACCGGCGACGGCATGAGGCGACCCTCTCGCACACTGTGAACCGTGCCCGGAGCTCGCTCCGCGCCGACGCCGACAACACGGGTCCGAGGCATCCGTTGGTGGCACCAGGCACCGACCCCATGGGCAAGGCTTCCCCGACCGATCGGGACGAAGACCGCGTCCAACGAGCCCGGCAACTGTTCGAGTTCTGCGCCGAGCGTGGCCGCTCCTTCCACGAGCTCGATGTGGCCACCATCGTCGACGAACAAGCCATCGACCACCGCCGAGTAGCGCTGGGCCTCGGCACGGGCCTCGTCGGCGTCGCGTCCATCCAACCGCACGATGGTGCCCGCGTGGCGAAGTGTCTCGACCTTGCCCGGGTCAGCATCGATCGGTCCGAACAGCTCCACGTCGATGTTGCGCGAACGGCCCGCGAAGGCCATGGCGGTGCCGAAATCGTCTGCGCTGGCACAGACCACGCGATGGACGTGCGGGTGGTTCTCGAACCACCACTCGGCTCCCCGGCTCGCCACCGTGCCGGTGGGGCTCGCTGTCTCGACCTTGAGCACGACCTCGACCCCGAGCAGCCGGCTCAGCGCTTCGCTCCGATACTGCGGCGTCTGCACGAAACACCCGGGAATCGCGGCGGCTGCTTGGCTCACCCGGTCGAGATCGAGATCGACCTCAGCCACCGATGGCTCCGTTGCGTCGGAGCTGCTCGATCTCGGCTGCGTCGAAACCCGATGCTGCGAGCACGTCGTCGGTGTCGGCCCCGGTCCATTCCGGCGACGGTCGGATCTCCCCCGGTGTGCGCGAGAGAATCGGCACCGGCCTCACCTCGGTCCCCTGCTCGCCGACGAATGTGCCCCGATCGCGGTGGTGTCGGTACACACGGGCCTCGTCGTAGGTGAGCACCGGCGCCGCGCAACAGTCGGTGCCTTCGAGAAGCGCGCACCATTCGTCGCGAGACTTCTCGAGGAAGCGGGCGGCAAGAGTCGCCTTCACCTCCGGCCAGCCGTCGCGGTCGTACTGCGCAGGGAGCGTGGCCTGATCGACACCGATCGTCTCGAGCATGAGCGCATAGAAGTGTGGCTCGATCGGAGCGATCGACATGTAGCCCCCGTCGGCACACTCGTAGACGGCGTAGAACGGCGATCCGCCGTCGAACAGGTTGGTGCCGAGATCGGTGGTGTGCATGCCACTCGCCTGCATGCCGTAGAAGACACTCGCGAGGGACGCCACACCGTCGGTCATTGCAGCATCGACCACCTGGCCCTTGCCGGACTGGCGGGTCTCCCACAGCGCGCAGACGACACCGAACGCCATCGTCAGCCCACCGCCGGCGAAGTCACCGAGGAGTTGGAGCAGCGGCACCGGTGGACCGCCCTCGGGGCCGATGGACCGGATGACGCCGGTGATCGCCTCGTAGTTGAGCGAGTGGCCCGCCGAGTGGGCCAATGCACCGGACTGTCCCCAGCCGGTGAGGCGTCCGTAGACCATGGCGGGGTTTCGTGCCATGACATGATCGGGCCCGACGCCGAGTCGCTCAGCGACCCCCGGCCGAAAGGCCTCGAGAAAGATGTCGGCACCTGCCGCGAGCCTCAGCACGGTCTCCACGCCATCGGGATGCTTCAGGTCGACGGCGACCGACCGTCGTCCTCGGTCCCAGGACGAATACCCGCCAGGTTCCTTGACGTCGGGAACCTCGGACAACCGATCGACCCGGATCACCTCGGCGCCCATGTCGGCGAGCTTCAAGGTGCCGAACGGCAGCGCGCCGAGACCCGCCAGCTCGATCACCCGTACTCCAGCCAGTGGCCCGACCATGCCTCACCTCCACGACTGGCCAGACGCTAGCCCGACACCACCGGTGGATCGGGTTTCCAGCCCGGGCGCTACGCGAGTGCCCGGACGAAACCCAATGCGAACGGCGCGCTCGCGCACGGTACGGCCACCGACAGGGTCCATCCGTCGGACCAGCCTTGAATCCACTGGCCGCGCCCGAGGTCATGTACGAACGGGTCGAGTAGGTAGCCCTCCAGCTTGGTGTCCGCCAGGTCGAACTCCATCCACACCTCCCCGACATTGATCTCTTCAATGCGTGCCGATCTCGGCCCGGCCCCGGAGCTAATCTGCGTCCGGTACCAATTGTTGATGTCGGCCACCACCCCGGCGATCTCCGCCTTGGACGCTCGTTCACGACTCCCTGCCATCATCCATCCCTTCGCAACTCGGCGTCGCTACGCTAGGTAGCGACTCTGGGTTGCAAATCTATCTCGCAGTCCAGTTCCTCCGCAACAGCCACTTCTCCAGGACTGCCGACCCCCGATGTCGAAACGCCGAACCCGCGACGAAACCCGCGAACTCGTGATCGAAGCTGCCCTCGACCTCGTGCGGAAGCACGGCCTCGGAGTGGAGCCAACAACGATCACCTACCAACGCGTCTTTGATCACCTACACACCACTAGAGGAATCCGAATCACGAGAGCCTCCGTGCACGAACGGTTGTGGAGGAGCCAAGAGGATTTCCAAGTCGACGTCCTCCTTCGTGTCAGCCGTATGGCCACCGGCCTGGGCGCAGCCAACTCAGTGGCGGCTGAGGTCCTTTCCGCTACCGCCGACTGGCTACCTCTACCCACCATGCGCGAGGTTGCGCGACGTGCGCCCAACGAGGTACTCGCCATTGCCGCAGCCGACCCGCTGTTCTACAGCTGGGTCGGCTTCACGCTCAGCCTTGCGAAAGACTCGGTGACCCCACCCGACACTCGGGAGATCCTCGCTGAAACGACACACACGGAGTATCTCGAGACCGAGCTGCGTGGGGCGGAGCTTGTCAAAGGCATCGCTCTCGCCATCGGCGTTCGTCCTCGCGTCGCGATGTTCGCCTCGCCCGAAGATGGCTACGAGTTGATCGCCCGGCTAGGCCTGATGCTCGCCGAAGGGGCGACTGTCAGAATGCGGTTCGATGAGGACGAGCTGCCGGATGTGACGTTGAAGACTGGGCCCGACGGCGAAGAGCAAACTTGGACGGCGTTCGCTGCCGGCTACTGGGCTCTGCTCAACACCTTCCTCGAAGTCGATCCCGATGCGCCTGGTTCGGCCACCGACGGCGACTAGGCGACCGAAACGCCGAGGACCGAACCGATCAGATAGGTCGCCGCGCAGGCACCCACGGCCACCAACACCTGCCGCGACGCCGTCCGGATCTTGGACCGCTCGGTGAATGCCGCAATCGCGAATCCCACGATGGCGGCCGCGACCACACCCAGCACCACGGACGCCACCACCGCACCGGCGCCATCAGTGACGAGCCAGGGCGCAAGCGGTACGAACGCGCCCAACGCGAACGCGCCGAACGACGCACCGGCAACGGTGAGCGGACTCCCGGCGCCGTCCGGATCGACACCCAACTCCTCTCGGGCGTGCACGTCGAGCGCAACGGCCGGGTCGGCCATGATCTCCTCGGCCAACTCGTCGGCGGTTTCCGGCTTCAGGCCGCGATCGCGATAGATCGCAGCGAGCTCACGGGTCTCCGCCTGCGGGTTCTCCTCGAGCGAGCGCCGTTCGATCGCCAGTTCGCGCTCGATGAGTTCGTTCTGAGCTCGGACCGAGACCCACTCACCAGCCGCCATCGAGATCGCCCCGGCCAGGAGCCCGCTCACTCCGGCCAACCGCACGAGCGAACCGTCGGTGCTCGCACCGGCGATCCCGAGGATCAACGCGACGTTGGAGACGAGGCCATCACTGACGCCGAACACTGCGGCTCGCGCCTCGCCGCCCTGCACGTCGCGGTGCCGATGCACCATGTGGTGATCGTGCTCATCGCTCGAGGCTGACAGTTCCATGTACCGCAGTGTCGCAAACTGGAGGGCACCGTGCAGTGTCAGAAGACGGGAACTGTCCCGATCTCGCCGTTGGCATCGAGAAATTCGATGGCAGCATCGTCGAGACCGAGCTCCCGGAGAATCTCGAAGTTGTGTTGTCCGAGGGTCGGTGTCGCCCTACGAATCCAACGATCGATGCCACGAAGCCGGAACGGCTGTCCCGGCATCAGGTGTGTTCCCACGGCCGGATGGGTGACCTCTTCGTAGAACTCTCGGGCCTGAAACTGGGGATGGAACCGCAGCATGCCGTGGTTGCGACAGGCCACCGCCGGCACCCCGGCCTCCTCGAGCGCCGCGGCGGCATCGGCGGCCGATCTCGCCGCCGCCCATGTGCCGATGATCCGATCGATGTCGTCGTGGGCTTCCTGGCGCTCGAGCACCGTCGGGAACCGGACCGGGTCCACTCCCACGAGCGCGGCGAGGGCGACCCACTCGGCATCCGTCTCGACCGAGATCGCCAGCCACTGCTCATCGCCGGCCGCGGCATAGACACCCTGCGGCGCCGCAAAGCGACTGCGGTTGCCGATACGACCGAGCTCGACCTCGTTTGCCGTCCACTCGACGATCATCTCCGCAGAGCAGTTGATCGCCGCCTCGACCATCGGCGACTCGATGAACACCCCGGAACCGGTCGTCTCACGTTCCCGCAACGCCAGGATCGCCGCGAATGCTCCGTGCATGCCGGCGATCGGATCACACGGACCGCGCATGATCCGCGGCTGGTCGTCGACATGACCCGTGAGCCACGCCATACCCGACATCTGCTCCATGGTCTGGGCGAAGCCGACCCGCTCACGCCACGGTCCATCGAGTCCGAAGGCGGGCATGCGCACCATGACACAACGGGGATTGCGCTCATGGATCACGTCCCATCCGAGGTCGAACTGCTCCATGACCCGCGGGCTGAAGTTCTCGACGAGCACGTCGGCCGAGTCGACCAGCCGGAGCAGGAGGTCGCGGCCCGTCGCCGAGCCCAGGTCGAGGGTGAGGTCGCGCTTGTCGCTGTTCGCGGCCACGAACATGTGACCCCACTCCCACCAGTCCTGCGTCCCGAACATCATGCCGGTGAGGCGCATGCCGTCAGGGTGCGTCACAGACTCGACGTGGATGACGTCGGCACCGAGCGCGGCCAGCACCTGGGTGGAGGACGGTCCCGCCCACCAACTCGTGAGATCGAGCACCCGCACACCCTCGAGCGGACGAGCCGAAGGGTCGGCGTCGCCCGGCTCGGGCCGATGGACCGTCTCCACGCGACCGGTGTGTTCGCCGATTGCCGGTGCCGGGCCGGGGAGCGGCGGGCGGTCGCCGTTCACGAGCCTCGGTGGTCGGGGAGCGGCAAACCCGCCGGACTGCTCCGGGAAGAAATCCCGAGCGAGTAGATGCGGCTCCGCAAGTACCCCGGGACCGTCGTTCACGCTCGCCACCGGCACCCGCAGCGCACTCGCGAGGTCGACGATCTCCGCCACGGTGTGCTGGGTGGTCCATGCCGCGACGATCTCGTTCCACTCGTCGAGCTCCGCCGTGCGAGCCTGGAGATTGGCCCAATGCGATTCCATGAGGTCCGGGCGCTCGATCATCAGACAGAAGTTCTGGAACTGCTGACGCGTGTTCGTGTTGAAGCCGACCCAGCCGTCGGACGCCGGCTCGATCGACGGCGCTTCGATGCTTCGCAGCGGCGGCTCGTCACGGCCCGCCATCTGCATCGCCAGATCGGCGAACGTCGATGCCGAGATGGACGCCGCCTCGGCAATGGAGACATCGACGACGTCGCCCACACCGCAGGCTCGAGCGCGCACCACTGCGGCCAACGCTGCCGGGGCCGCGTACGAGGCCGCCGTCCAGTCGAAGACCGATCCTCCGGCCACGAACGGCACCTGGGTGACATGTCCCCGACAGGACACCGAACCCGAGTCGGCCTGGATCAGGAACTCGTTGGGCGTGCGCTCGGCCCACGGTCCGTCGAGTCCGTACGGCCTGATCGAGACGACGACCACCTGCGGATGACGAGCAGCGATCGACTTCACGGCCTCGGGCGCCGTCGCCGCGTCGGCGACAACGAGGGTGGCGGATGCGAGCAGGTCCTCGATCGGGTCGCCGGCCGGCGGGTCGGTGGCGACCTCGCCCACGACCGACCGCGTCCCGGCGGCGAGGAACCGGAACAGTGGCCCCGACTCACCTGCGGCCAGGGGTCGACCGGACCGGAGGCGCAGCGCCGCACCCGACGCCGGCTCGACACGAATCACGTCGGCACCGGCATCGGCGAAGAGCCGTGCGAGGTAGGCACCGGCAATCCCCTGTGAGAGGTCGACAAGGCGTACGTCGGCGAGAGTCACGGGGATCACTTCATCAGCTCGGGTCGACCGCCGCCAACCGAGTCCGATACCTCCGGGTCTCCGGAGTGGCCGGTGATAGAACCGCGCGGTGGATTTCCGCCTGATCGCCACCGACCTCGATGGCACGATGTTCGGCCCGACCCACGAACCCGAACCGCCGACGGTCGACGCGCTCAACGCGGCGGTGGATGCCGGCATCATCGTGGTCGCCGCGACCCGGCGGAGCTGGTTCGGCGGTGCCGCCCTCGCAACGGGAACGGGCGCGCGCCTCGAGGCGTTCATCGGGTCCAACGGCGACACCGACTGAATCCACCAGCCTCGTCGAGGAACGGATCACGTTCCCGTCCACCGCGCTGACCGCGCTGACCGCGCTGGTCGAGGGCGTCACGCGGCTCGGCGACATCGGCCTGGGTTTCGAGCTGTCCGACGGGATGGCGTGGACCGGGCGTTTCGCCGAGCTCAGCCCCGCGAGCCACGAGAGGAGACGTCGACGACCCTCGGCGATGCCCGTCGACCGTTTCGACGACGTCGGCAAGGTGTTTCTCGCCCACCCGACGGTCACCCAGGTCGAGCTCGTGAATCTGCTCGCCCCATTGGTCCCCGACGAGGTCACCGCCACGAATGTCGAGTTCGGTGTCGCCCGGGTGGTGAACCTCCTGTTGTCACGCTGACGCGTGGCACGATGCGACGCATGCCAACCGGCCGCTACGCCCCGAGTCCCACGGGTACGTTCCATCTCGGCAACCTCCGAACGGCGGTGGCCGCGTGGCTCTTCGCCCGAGCATCACAGAGCGACTTTCTTCTCCGCTGGGAGGACCTCGACCTCACGGCCGACCCTCGTCACGAGTCGTCGCAGCTCGCCGACCTCGCCGCACTCGGGGTGACGTTCGACGGCACTCCACTCCGCCAATCCGACCGCACCGACGCGTACGCCGAGGTGATCGCCGACCTGACCCGGCGTTCGTCGACCTACCGCTGCTGGTGCTCGCGCCGCGAGATCCAAGAGGCCACCCGGGCGCCCCACGGTGTGCCCGGCTCGTATCCGGGAACCTGTCGTCATCTGAGTGCACGGGAGATCGCAGTGCACGAGCGGTCGGGCCGAGAACCGGCGCTCCGCCTCAGGACCGACTCGGCCGAGGTCGAGATCGTCGACTCCCTCCACGGACGCGTTCGTCGGGCCATGGACGACATCGTGCTTCGCCGTGGCGACGGCACCCCTGCCTACAATCTCGTGGTGGTGGTCGATGACGAGCACCAGGGCGTGGGCCAGGTCGTGCGTGGTGACGACCTGCTCGACTCCACCCCACGCCACGCCTATCTACAACGGCTTCTCGGCTACCGCGAACCCGTCTGGACCCACGTGCCGCTCGTGGTCGACACGTCGGGCGAACGGCTGGCGAAGCGCGATGGTTCAGCCGGATTGGCGTCCTGGCACGACGCCGGTGGTTCGAACGGCGGGCTCATTGCCGCATTCGCCACGACGTTGGGGATACCCACCAGCGCCTCCGGTGAACCGCCGACGCTCGGTGATCTCGTCACAGTGTTCGACGCCGACCGGATCCCCCTCTCCCCGGCGGCATACGACGGCGGAGGACCGAGGTTGTCGCTCGCAGACTGAGCCGACAGGATCCCCCGGTGAATGCCCGACTGTTGACGACACGTTTCCTGGCGCTGTGCGCCGCCGCGTCGTTGTACTTCCTCGGTCTGAACATGACGATTCCCGTCCTTCCTTTGTTCGTCGAGGAAGAACTCGGCGGTCGTAATCTCGAAGTCGGTCTCGCCGTCAGCTCGTTCGGTATCGCGGCCGCATTCATCCGTCCGTTCATCGGGCCGTTGGGCGACCGGATGGGGCGGCGGACCCTCGTCATCTCCGGCACACTCCTGGCCGCAGCGGCGACCGCCACGACCGCACTGGCCGACACGATCCCGGAGGTCATCGCGATCCGGGCAGTGACCGGCATCGGCGAAGCCGCGGTGTTCGTCGGCATCGCCAGTTCGATACAGGACCTCACGCCCGATGATCGGCGCGCCGAAGCCGCCTCCTACTTCTCGCTGACGATCTATGGCACGCTGCTCGTCGGGCCGCTGCTGGGCGGGTGGATCCGCGACGACTACGGCACCGACTGGGTCTTCATCGTCGCCGGCGTCCTCGCGGCGCTGGCCGCTGCGGTGGGCCTCTCGGCGCCTGGACCCCCCCAGACGAAGCCACCGTTTCCGCCGCTCCGCCGGCTCATCCATCCCGCTGCGATCCGGCCCGGGATGATGTTGTTCGCCGGACTCCTCGGCTACACCGGCTTCCTCGCATTCGCCGTCGTCCACGGCGAACGCATCGGGATGGAGAACACCGAGCGGATCTTCGTGGTGTTCGGTGCCGTCATCATCACCCTCCGACTGTTCGCCGCCCGTCTACCCGATCGGCTCGGCCCGCTCCTCACGACCCGCATCTCTCTCTCGTTCGGGGTGTCCGGACTCGTCATCCTCTTCCTCTGGCAGGAACCCGCTGGGGTCTACGTCGCCGCGGCGGTCCTCGCCGTCGCCCAGACCTTCCTCTTCCCGGCCCTGTTCGCCCTCGTCGTGGACCGGGCTCCCGACGAGGAACGCAGTCAGGCCATCGGCAGCTTCTCGATGTTCTTCGACCTGGCCTTCGGATTCGGCGGTCCGATCATCGGCATCATCGGCGACTGGGCGGATCTCGGCACGGGCTTCCTCTTCAGTGCCGTCATCGCGGCGATTGCCCTCTTGTCGGCCCGCCGCCTGCTCGGCGATGCGCTCGTCACCACGACGATCGACGACATCGGGCCCCGCGGTCGACGGTAACGTCGGCACCATGACGGACGTCCCCGAGTGGTTCACCACGGCGATCTCCACCCAGCCGACGGCCCGCACGGTCGACGTCGACGGAGCCGACATCAACTATCTGTCGTGGGGCGAGCGAGGCCGCCCCGGCATCGTCTTCGTCCACGGCGGCGCGGCCCACGCGCACTGGTGGAGCCATGTCGCGCCGGCGTTCCTCCGCGAACACTCCGTCGCGGCCATCGACCTGTCGGGCCACGGTGACAGCGACCGACGCTCCGAGTACTCCCTCGATCTCTGGTGCGACGAGGTCGCCGCGGTCATCGCCGATGCCGACTTCCAGGGTCCGCCGCTGCTGGTCGGACACTCGATGGGCGGTTTCGTCACCATGGCCACTGCAGCTCGGCACGCCGAGTTGCTCGCCGGCGCCGTCATCATCGACTCACCGGTCGTCGAGGTCGATCCCGAGGTCAACGTCGGCCGCGCCACGGACCTGTTCCAGAAGGAACGGGAGTACGAAGACCCCACCGGTCCGATCGAACGGTTTCGAACGATTCCGGAGCAGGACGTCTACCTGCCCTACGTCATGGAGCACGTGGCGTCCAACTCGCTTCGCCACGATCCCGACGGGCTCTGGCGCTGGAAGTTCGACTCGAGGATCTTCGTGCCCCGTCGAGGCGATGCCGACGAGTACCTCCCCCAGATCACCTGCCGTGTCGCCCTTCTTCGTTGCGAGCACGGGCTCGTCACCCCCGACATCGGCGACTACATGTACGAGCAGCTCGGGCGGGTGGCCCCGGTCATCGAACTCCCGACGGCGGGCCATCATCCGATGCTCGATGTGCCGCTGATCCTGATCACTGCACTTCGTAGTCTGATCGCCGACTGGGATCACAGCCGTCCGCTGCGGCGGTCGCCGGACTGACCGGTCTCAGTTCGTCGAGGAGATGAGCTCGGCGAACGGTGCCATCTTGTCGGACGGGCTGCCGATGAACATGAAACCGGGGATGATCATCCGGTGCATGCCCCAACTCGCCGCTTCCTCGACGGCCGCCGCCGGGTCGTCGCCGAAGATGCCCGGGTGGGAGCTGGTCATCTCGAGCGCGTCGGGGTCGCGACCGGCGTCAGCCGCCGTTTGACGGGCGATCTCGAAGAGCTCGGCGATGTTTCCCTTGGCCGGAAAGAACCCGTCGCCCATCCGACCGGCCCGCTGCGCGGCTGCCGTGCTGTGGCCACCGATGTGGATCGGCACGGGGCCGTCCGCCGGCTTGGGGTTCGAGCTGATGTGGTCGAAGTCGATGAACTCGCCGTGGAACGAGACGTCGTCGCGGTCCCACAGGGCGCGCATCACTTCGGCGTACTCCTCGGTGCGTCGGGTACGGCCTTCCCACGGCACGTCGAGCGCATCGAACTCCTCCCTCAACCAACCGATGCCGACGCCGAGGATGACTCGGCCTCCGGACATCATGTCGAGGGTGGCCACCTCCTTGGCGTAGGTGACGGGGTGCCGTTCGGGAAGCAGCGAGATTCCCGTCGCGAGCTTCAGCGATGTCGTGTGCGCGGCCACGTAGCTGAGCCAGATCAGCGGGTCGGGTATCGGGCTGTCACCGCTTCCGGGCATCTTGCCGTCGGGGGCATACGGGTAGGTCGACTCGTAGCCCTCGGGGTAGACGATGTGCTCGACCGTCCAGAGCGAGTCGAAGCCGGCATCCTCCGCCGCTCGGCCGAGCTCGGCGGCGCCGTCGCCGGTGACGAACGTGACCGTGTTGGCGAACCCGATTCCGAACTTCATCTCTGACTCCTCGTCGAACGGTGACCGCCATCCTGCCCCGACCGCACGTCGGCGGAAAGCCCGTCGACGAAAAGAGTCAGGAGCCGTGTCAGGCGGTGCGAGTCAGGGAGTGAACGACGACGTGTCGATGCGACTGAGATCGATGACGGTCCGGAGTTGGCGTGCCTTCAGCTGAAGCCGGCCGTCGTCGGCCCAGACGGTGATCTCCTCGTCGGTGAGGCCGGCGTGCCCGCGTGTGGCCACGTGCCGCACGAGCAGGGCTTGATCCGCAGTACCGCCGACGTCGGGCCCGAAGTGGACGACGTGGTGGAGGCTCGGTGTCGCGCACATGCGATCGGCTCGCCGGATGACCGGCGGAGGCCAGACGTCACTTGCCATGAGCGCCAGTCGATGATCCCAGGGGCCGGGTTCGGTCGGGCGAAGCCACCCACCGTCCTCGTTGGGCACGACCTCGCCGTCGTCGCCGAATCGGCGATGCGGCACGAACCGGCCATGGACGTTGGTCGCCCATCCCGGCACCTCGGTGCCGTCGGGTTCGGTCGGTGGGGCGACATCGGGCATCGGATCGTCGAGGTAGGTCGGGCCCTCTCGATCACCGGCGAACAGACCGGTTGCCACTCCGATCGTGTCGTCTCCCACGAACAGGCGGGCCGTGACCGAATGCACCAGTGCGCCGACGCGTTCGCTGGTGACCGCGAAGTCGAGTGGCCCGACGGGTACGCGCCGCAGGAACTGGTGCGAGTAGACCCGCGGCAGACGTGTGGGGTCGTCGACCTCGGTGCACATCGCCTGGAAGCCGAGCGCCATCAGGTAGCCGCCGAACGGACTGCCCGTGCCCCAGAACTCGCCGTCGTCGATGTGGCGGCGGTAGCGGCCACCACCCAGCGAATCCAGTTCGGTGCGTTCATCGAGAAGCCATGACATATGCCTGCGGAGGGTACGCGCCGCCGTGTCAGGATGACGAAATGCCCGCCTGCCCGACCATCGAGACCGAGCGCCTCGTACTGCGACCGCTCGGGGAGGGTGACCTCGATCGCTACTTCGCGATCCACACCGCGCCCGACGTACGCGCGTCGCTCCACAAGCCCGACAGCTACAGCCCCGACGACGCATGGACCGAGATGGCCCTGATGCGCGGCCAGTGGGCGCTGCGCAACTCGGGCCAGTGGGCAGTCGAATTACGCGACACGGGTGAGCTCATCGGCCGGGCGGGCACCCACCGGCCGCAGCGCGCCGACTGGCCCGGTCTGGAGTGTGGTTGGACGTTCGATCCTGCCCACTGGGGTCGCGGCTACGCCACCGAGGCAGGCCGGGCCACGGTGGAGTGGGCCTTCGCCAACCACGACGATGACCACCTCTACAGCGTGATCCTCCCGACCAACCGACCGTCCCAGGCGGTGGCGAAGCGGCTCGGGTTCACACTGCTCGAGGAGAGGACTCTCGCCTTCTTTCCCTCGGCACCGCATGGCATCTGGGTTCTCCCCCGCCCTCAATAGGCTTCCGGCCGATGGCCACCACCACCGATACCGCCCTCCGGGACCGCTATGTCGACCTGCTGATGGGGTGTCTCACCCGCGAACTATTCCTCGACGAGGAGACCCACGACGTCGACCTCGGGGACTGGCCGAGCGACACCGACGCGCTCCGCTCGACCCTGCGGGCCAACGGCTGGCGCCTCACGAGTCGCGGCGGTGACGCGGCAAGGCGTCTCGATGGCAACGACTGGCCTCCGGCGGCGGAGACCATGGTCGGGCGGCAACGACTGGCCGACGTCCGCCACCGTGTCGACCGGGTCATGGCCGACGGCGTCCCCGGGGACTTCATCGAGACCGGCGTCTGGCGCGGCGGCGTGACCATCCTGATGCGCGGAATGCTCGAAGCCTGGGGCGACCGGAACCGGCGGGTCTGGGTGGCCGACAGTTTCCAGGGCCTGCCGACGCCCGACGCCGAATCGTTCCCCCAGGATGTCGGCCACGACCTGTCGGGCGTGCCCGCGCTCGCGGTGTCGGCCGATCAGGTGAGGGCCAACTTCGATCGCTACGGCCTACTCGACGACCAGGTGCAGTTTCTCGAGGGTTGGTTCCGCGACACCCTTGCGACCGCGCCGATCGATCAGCTCGCGGTTCTGCGCCTCGACGGCGACATGTACGAGTCCACGATGGACGCCCTCGAGGCGCTCTATCCGAAGCTGAGCGTGGGCGGCTACGTGATCGTCGACGACTACGGCGCTTGGGAGCCGTGCCGCCAGGCCTGCACCGATTATCGCGACCGCCACGGCATCACCGACGAGATCGTCCCGATCGACTGGACTGGCGTGCACTGGCGCCGCGGTGCCTGACGCCGGCCGTCTCCGAGGACTGACATGACCAAGATCTCCACCTACTACGGACTGCTCCGGCGGGCCCACGAGATCGTGAGGCCCGAGCGCTATCTCGAGATCGGCGTGCACGAAGGCCACAGCCTCTCGTTCGTTCGGCCCGGCACGCGCGTAGTCGGTGTCGACCCCGAGCCGAAGGTGGAGAACCCGCCCGACAACACAGTGATCGTTCCGGCCACCAGCGACGCGTTCTTCGCCGACCCCGAACTGGTCGCCCTCCTCGATGGAACCATCGACCTCGCGTTCGTCGACGGCCTCCACCTCCACGAGCAGACCCTGCGAGACGTCGCCAACGTCGAACGTCACTCGCATCCCGACGGCATCATCATGATCCACGACTGCCTGCCCATCGACGCGAGGACCGCCTCGCGCGACCGCAGTACCGTGGTGTGGTCCGGCGACGTGTGGAAGGTCGTCGTGGCGCTGCGTCGCCACCGGCCCGACCTCACCGTCACGACGGTCGACGTCGAACCAACCGGACTCGCCATCGTGAGCGGACTCGATCCGAGCAACACGATCCTCCACGACGACTACGACGCCATCATCGACGAGCTCGCGGGACTCGGGTTCGACGACCTCGAAGCCGTGGGCCGCGACGAGATGCTCGGCGTGGTGCCGGGCACCTGGGATCGCGTCGAGCCGCTACTCGTCGCCGGCTGAGGCGAGTTACCCTGACGCCGTTCGACGACAGCCTCAGGGAAGAGCAGCGACATGGCACAGACAGTGAAGGGCGTGGTGGCCAAGGCCAAGGGCGAACCCGTCACCATCGAGAACATCGTGATCCCCGATCCGGGACCGGGCGAGGCCGTCGTGGCCATCCAGGCCTGCGGTGTGTGCCACACCGACCTCCACTATCGCGAGGGCGGCATCAACGACGAGTTCCCGTTTCTGCTCGGTCACGAGGCGAGCGGCATCGTCGAGTCGGTCGGCGAGGGTGTCACCGAGGTCGAACCCGGTGACTTCGTGATCCTCAACTGGCGCGCGGTGTGCGGAACCTGTCGGGCCTGCAGGAAGGGTTCGCCGCACCTCTGCTTCAGCACGTTCAACGCCCAGCAGAAGATGACGCTCGAGGACGGCACCCAACTCTCCCCCGCTCTCGGCATCGGCGCGTTCGCCGAGAAGACCCTCGTCGCCTCGGGCCAGTGCACCAAGGTCGACCCATCGGCGTCGCCCGCTGCGGCCGGCCTCCTGGGCTGTGGAGTGATGGCGGGCATCGGCGCCGCCATCAACACCGGCGGCGTGAGCCGGGGCGACAGCGTTGCTGTGTTCGGGTGTGGCGGCGTGGGCGACGCGGCCATCGCGGGCTCGAAGCTGGCCGGCGCGTCGACCATCATCGCCGTCGACCTCGACGACCGGAAGCTGGAATGGGCCAAGGGCTTCGGCGCCACCCACACCATCAACTCCGGCAACGAGGACGCCGTCGAGAAGATCCGGGAGTACACGGGTGGCTTCGGCGCCGACGTCACCATCGACGCCATCGGCCTGCCGTCGGTCTACCAGCAGTGCTTCGAGGCCCGCGATCTCGCCGGCACCGTGGTGCTCGTCGGGGTTCCGACCCCCGAGATGACGATCGAACTCCCCTTCCAGGAGGTGTTCGGCCGCGGCGGTGCCCTCAAGTCGAGCTGGTACGGCGACTGCCTGCCCTCCCGCGACTTCCCGATGCTGATCGACCTGTACCTGCAGGGCCGCCTGGATCTCGACGGCTTCGTGTCCGAGACGATCACCCTCGAGGACGTGGAAGAGGCCTTCCACAAGATGGAACGCGGCGAAGTCCTCCGCTCCGTGGTCGAGATCTGATCGTGGCGATCGAACTGGTCACCACCGACGGGATCTTTGCCCTCGACGGGGGCGAATGGGAGGTCACGAACAACATCTGGCTGGTCGGCGACGACCGCGAGGTAATGGTGTTCGACGCGGCCCACGACCATCAGCCGATCGTGGACGCGATCAACGGTCGCTCGGTCAGCGCGATCGTGCTGACCCACGGCCACAACGACCACATCAACGCGGCCGAGGCCCTCCGCGACGCGGTCGACGCGCCGATCCTGCTCCACGCCGACGACCGGATGCTCTGGGACGCCGTCTACCCCGACTCCTCACCCGACGGTGAGGTGGTCCCCGGCACGACGCTGTCCGCCGGCGGCCACGAGGTGGGCGTCGTCCACACCCCCGGCCACTCCCCCGGCTGTTGCTGCTTCCACGACGTCGCCGCGGGGCGCGTGATCAGCGGCGACACCCTTTTCTGCGGCGGACCGGGTGCGACCGGGCGCAGCTACTCCGACGAGCCGACCATCCTTCGCTCGATTCGCGACCACCTGCTCACCCTGCCCGGCGACACCGTCGTGCACACCGGCCACGGCGACACCACGGTGATCGACGACGAACGCGACCGGGTGCTCGACCGCATCGCCGAACTCGGCATCGACTAGGGCTACCGCGCTGGTTCTGGTGGACCATTTGTGCGGAACGCACACAAATGGTCCACCAGAACGGACGACCTCGGTCAGATCGAGAGTGTCCGGCCGGCTACCCGGGCCCGGGTGCCGATCAGGTCCTCTTGCACCGCGTTTGCCGCGAGGTCGGCGTCGTCGACCGCGGCGACCGCACGCTCGCCGGAATCGAGATCCACGATGGCGCAGACGCGAGACGGTTCAGTGCCCGCGTAGGTCACTGTGTAGGTCACCACCGTGCCCTCGCCGTCGGGATTGTCGTCGAGCGGCGCCACTGCCGTCGCCGCCGTTGCTTCCTCGACGAGATCGGCCACGAGGAGTCCGTCGCCCGGCGGCTCGGTGGACCACACGGCCAGGGCCGGCTTGGTGAGCAGCCCACTCACGGCGGTGACCGCGCCGAAGGAGCCCGGCTCCGAGCGCACCTTCTCGATCATGGTGACCGTCGCCTGGTACACGAAGTTGTTGAACGGGCCACCGGCGAACGCCATGCCGCCGGTGAGCGTCGGCGTACCGGCGGGGTCGAGACCGAGTTCGTGCTGTTGGATTCTCACGGCCACCGGGAAGCAGCTGTAGAGCTCGACGAAGTCCATCGCCGACACCGGGCGACCGATGTGGGCGGCTGCCGCCTCGCCCAACACCCGCATCGCCGGCCAGCGGTGGAGATCCGTGCGCCGGCTGAGCGACAGTGACAGCGACGACTCGAGCCCCACGTGGGGGTACACGCGACGACCGGGATCGACCCCGAGCCGGTCGGCGGTGGCCACGGAGCAGAAGACCATGGCCGAGGCCTGGTCGACACCCCACTGGCTGTTGTGCCACTTGTTGTAGGGGAACGCCATCGGCCGGTTGGACGGGCCCGGATCCCTGATCTGCGCCGGCGACAGGGACGCCCCGAAGTCGGCGTGGGGATTCCGACCGGCCACCTGGTTGAAACGGTGCCAGATCGCCGCGATGTCATCTCGATGCTCATCGAGCGTCCAGCCCTCGGCGGCCCGACGAGCGTTGTCGATCAACGCATATTGCTGCACCGGCGCGACCGCGCCGATCTCGATCTCGGGCCGAGCGACGATCTCCCCCTGAGGCGACATGTCGAGGTCGGGAGCGAGGCCGGCCTGATCGTGACCGGCCAGCTCGATCCCGGTGCGGCGTGCGACATCGTCGCGGTACTTGGTCTCGCCACCGCACACCACGGCGACCTGGGCCGCGCCGGATCGGATCGCCTCGAGTGCGTGGTTGATCAGGGTCTGCTGCGGGATGCCCACATCGGCGGCCACGGTGAAGGCGGTGACGCCGAGCGCATCGGCGACCCGCTGCGCCGCATCGGGAAGCGCCGACAGCCCTCGTGTGGCGCCGATCCAGTCCACCTCCCGAGTGACCGCGGTGCACTGCGTGTCGGCCAGCGCGGCCTCGACCGCCGCCGCGATCAACCCCGTGGTGTCGAGACCGGCACCCGGTTCCTCGAGGCGCTGGTGCGCGGCACCGACACCGACCAGTACCGGCAGAGAAGGATCCAGGCTCATGGAGCGAAACCTACCCGTGGTGTTCGATCAGCCCCGAACTCGCCCGTGACGAGAACGCGTTCTACTCTCGTGTTCGCACCCCCAGGGAGATCACGCATGAACCAACTGCTCGATGCCGCACGAGATCTGCGCCGCACGCTCGACGCCGAAGGCGAGAAGGCCGAGGCCGCCGGGTCCCCGATGACCGACGAGGCGGTGCGTGTCTGCAAGGAGGCCAACCTCTACGGGGCCCTGGTCGCGAAGGAGGTCGGCGGGGCCGAACTGAGCGCGCTCGACAGCCTCGACGTCTTCACCGAACTCGCTCGGGCCGACGGCTCCATCGGGTGGGTCGTCATGGCCGGCAGCACGGCCACGGCCTACTTCAGCTCGTACTGCCCCGACTCGTTCACCGATGTCATGTTCGCCGACGGCGTCCCCCTCGTCGCCGGGCAGTTCGCCCCCAACGGCACCGCAGTACCGAAGGGCGACGGCTTCGACATCACCGGCAACTACTCGTTCGGTTCCGGCCTCGAGCATGCCGACTGGGCCGGCTCTGGCTCGTTCACCACACCCGAGGAGGGCGATCCCGACTACATCTTCGCAGTGGTGCCGAAGTCCGAGGCCGACATCGTCGGCAACTGGAACGTGATGGGCCTGCGCTCGACGGCCAGCTACGACTACAAGATCGACAGCCACGTACCCGCCGACCGCACGTTCTCGATGTTCGGGTTCACGCGCCATCGTGGGGGCAAGCAGTTCGACCTGGGCATTCTCCACCTGACCGAGATCGGCCACGCGGGATGGGCTCTCGGCGTCGTGCGACGCGCCATCGACGAGGCCGCAGTGATCGCCAAGACCAAGCAACGCATGACCGGCAAGACCGGGCTGGCCGAGGACCCGAGGTTCCAGTACGACCTGGCCGAGGCCGAGAGCCTCTTCCGAGCCGGCGACCTCTGGATTCGATCGAGCTTCGCCAAGGCCGAAGCGTCGGCGCTCGACGGTGCGCCCGACCAGACGCTCGTGGGCGAGGCGCTCCAGGCCACCTCGTGGTTCACCCAGCAGGCCACCGAGTCGTTGCAGAAGCTCTACCGCCACATCGGCACAACCGCGCTGCGCGACGGCGCGTTCCAGCGGGCGTTCCGCGACATCCACGCCGGCAGCCAGCACGCGATGGTCAGTCCGGCCCACACGTTCGCGTTCGCGGAGGGCATGCTGGGCGCCGCGCCCGAGGCGGCCGTCGACTGCTGAGGGGCCCGGCGGACGGTCAGACCGTGACCGAGGTGAGATCGTCGCCCATGACGATCTCGCCGTCGAAGTACTCGGCCGCGATCGCGACCCACTCGTCGTACTGCTCGGGCGTCGGCGTAGGGACGTAGTGCGTCATCAGCAGCGTGCCGACACCGTTGCGGGTGGCCGTCTCAGCCGCCTGGCGCACACTCGAGTGGTAGTCGAGGATGTCCTGGAGGCGGGCGCTGGGGACCAGCGCCACGAGGTCTTCACGGATCACGGTCTGCACGTAGACATCGGCGCTCGCCGTCATCTCGTCGAGACCGTCGCACGGGATGGTGTCGCCGGCCAGGGCCACCACCTTTCCCTCGCGTTCGACGCGATACCCGATGGTCGGTTCGACGGGCGCATGCATCGTCCGGTGCGCCGAGACCGCCATCGATCCGACGGTGAAACGGTCGCCGGGTGAGAGCTCGGTGATCTCGAGGAACGGCTCCCAGTCGAGGTCCTCGTGGTGGGCGAGCCGATAGCCGACGTCGGGGGCCAGGGCCCTCATCGTGTGCTCCACATAGGCTGCGATGCCCGGCGGGCCCCAGATCCGCAGCGGCGTGGGCTGTTGGGTCATGACCCAGTGGGTCGTGATGACGTCGTTCAGGTCGGTCAGATGGTCGCTGTGAAGATGGGTGATCAACACGCCCTGGAGCAGCACCGGCATCGATCCGGCGGCCGCCATCCGCATCACACAACCACGGCCTGCGTCGACGAGCACGTGCTCGAGCCCACCCTCGCCGGCCTTCAGCAGCGTCGCCGGCCCGGCCCGGTTCGCATCGGGTATCGGCGAGCCGGTGCCGAGAAGGACGATCTCCATGGAATTCTCCCGGTCAGTCATGGGCGGGTCAGGCGGGTGCGGTGCGGTCGAGCAACCCGAGCAGTGTCGCCCGAATGGCGGCCGACGACTCGTAGCGGCTCAACATCCGCACATGGCGCAGATAGTCGATCGAGTCGATCGAGAGGGCGACGGCGAGCGCCTCTTTCACCGATGCCCGGGACTCGGCGTCGAGCGGAGTGAGCTCGGGCGCGAACTGCTGTCCGACCTGGCTGACCGCCCGCCTCGCCATCTCACGATGGTGTTCGGCGATGATCGGCTCCACCGGCGCGAGCATGTGACCGACACGGGAGACCTGTTCGGAGACCTCATAGATCTCCTGCCGGTTCTCGATGATCGCGTCGACCCGTTCGATGAGCGGTCCCTCGCCGATCGCGCTGATCACGAGACGATCGAAGATCGAGCTGAACTGGCGTTCGACAGCGACGCGATAGAGCTCGTCGAGATCCTCGAAGTAGCGGAACACGCTGCGATGCGACACGCCGGAACGTTCCGCCACCTGTTCGACACCGGGCTGGAGGTCGCCCTCGCGATAGATCTCGAGCAGCGCGTCGACCACACGGTCGCGGTTCTGGTCGCGCCGCGCCCGGCGGCCGTCGATGCTCGGCAGCGGCTGGGCGCTCATCGATGTCCGGGAGCCATGTAGAACCAATAGTGGAACGGGGCCCCCTGCTCTGACAGCGCCGCGCGCGCGGCCAGGACGACCTTGCCGGCCTCCGTCGACTCGAAGAACCAGTTCTCGACCGCCCGGCCACTGCCGATGGGACCGTTGACCAGCTCGACCGCCGTCTCCTCGTAGTAGGTGCGGATGTCGTGGCAGACCCCGACCGTGTTCTTCCCCGGCAGCTCGGCCTCCTTGAGGGCGGTCCCGGCGATGATGCGTTCGAGCGCGGCCAGGGCCGCGGGGACCGTGTCGGCATCGATCGAACGTCCGACCGAGGTTGCGCCCCGCCGCTCGACGACGCGGTCGTAGGCCTTGCGAATACCACGGGCCTCGGCCACCGCCGGCGATGCATCGGCGTCGAAGGCGGGCGGGAGCTGACACGCGATGGCGTCGGTGCTGTCCTCGATCACCGTCGGATGGCTCTCGATGACCGGGCCCGAGGGTGCGTCCAGGAGGGCGAAAGCCCGGGCCAGCACGTCGTGTTGGAACTCGGCGTCGCCGGGCACGCCCAGCGGCCGGCCCAACGGGAACTCGCCGTGGAACGCGCGCGGCGGCGCGATCTTCTCGGCGACCGGGCGCATCGAGGCCAGGGTCACCGTGGCGATACCGGCCGCTTCGATGAGATGGGCGAGCACACACACGGTGCGCGTGCAGAGCGGTCAAACGGGTGTGAGCAGGACGACATCGACCCCGGCCGCTTTCAGTTCGGCGGCCGCCGCCGGTCCGGAGTCGTGGATGATCGTGGCGACGTCGTCGGGCTGATTGCCGGCGAACGAGTAGTGGGTCGCGGCCACTGCGCCGATGACCCCTTCGGCCGCGAGCTCCTCCAGCCGGTCGATGGGATACACCACGTTGAGGTCAGCGGTGAAGCCGGCCCGGTCGAAGTTCGGACTCCAGTGGCCGAGCACCAGATCACGGGCCTCGCGGGGGATCCGGCGATAGCTGGTGTCACCCTGGGCGAACGGATCGTCATCGGCACGGTGCAGCGCAGCCGAGGTCACGATCGCCACGGTCGCCTCGGCCAGCGGCACTGGCGTGACGAAGGCCGGTGATGTGAATTCGGGCGCCGGCAGGGTGGACGCATGGGCACGCATCGGAGCGTCGGCGGACATCGGTCTCCCTCTCAGCAGCTCAACGCCCAGACCTTACATATGACAGTCCGTCTGACACAAGTTTGACCGCTCGTCACTGCTGGGCGGAACCCCGCGCCTGGATGTCAGCACGGGTTTCGGCCAGGCGCTCGGGGTCGAACCCACCCGACGCGGACCAGCGCTTGCTCACCTCGGCCTCCACCAACAATCCGTCACCGACGGCGACCGAGTGGGTGGCCCAGTAGAGGCGCTTCATGGCGGCCGACGCCGGCGCCGGGACCGTTGCCATGTCGCGGCCGAGCGCGGTGGCCCGATCGAGGAGCTCGGCGTGGGGCACGACCTCGTTGACCAATCCCCATTCGCGCGCCTGCTCGGCCGGGACGTAGTTGCCGGTGAAGCTCATCTGTCGGGCCCGGCGGACCCCGATGGCCCGCGGCAACTCCACCGAGAGCCCCCAGCCCGGAAGGATCCCCACCCGGGCGTGGGTGTCGGCGAAGGACGCACGGTCCGACGCCACGAGGAAGTCGCAGGCCAGCGCGATCTCGAGACCGCCCGTCACCGCCGGCCCGTTGACCGCGCCGATGATCGGCGTGGTCATGTCGGGTGGGAAGGGATGCCCGTCGTCGGAGCCCGAGGTGATCCGGCCGCCCCCGGCCAACTCCTCGAGGTCGAGGCCCGCGCAGAAGGCGGGATCGGCCCCGGTGAGCACGATCGCCCGGACATCCTCTCGCTCGTCGAGCGAGCGAAGCGACGCCCGTAGGCCGCCGAGCAGCAGCGAGTTCAGTGCGTTGCGCACTCGGGGTCGATTCATCACGACCAGCGCAACCTCGTCGGCGACCTCGATGTGCAACACGTCGTCCATGGTCGTCGGAGGCTACGGGGTCACGGGCGAGAGGTCGAGGCCGAGCGCGATCAGGTCACGCCGGCACTGGTCCGGCGACGTGAACAGGACAGTGTGGAAGCCGAGTCGGGCCGCCGCCGCGATGTTCGCAGGGCTGTCGTCGATGAACACGGCCGTCTCGGGGACGACCCCGTGTCGGGCACACAGCAGCTCGAAGATCTTCGGATCGGGCTTCACCACTCCCTCCCGACCACTGATGACCACGCCGTCGAAGTGGCGCAGGAACGGCAGTCGTTCCTCGGCCATCGCGAACGTGTCATGACCCCAGTTACTGAGGGCGAGAAGGGCCAACGGTCGGGCCCGGAGCTCCTCGAGGATGGCCACGGATCCGGCCAGGACCGGGCCGAGTGTCTCCGCCCATCGGTCGCGAAACGCCTCGATGAGTTCCCGGCGATCGGGGTGGCGATCGGCCAGCGCTCCCGTGACCTCGCCGAGCGGTACGCCGCGGTCGAGGTCGGCGTTCACCTCGAGTGTCAGGACCGTGTCGAGAAACTCGTCGAGCTCGGCCGGATCGCTGATCAACTGCCGGTACAGCAGCCGCCGGTCCCACTCGACCAGGACATTCCCCAGGTCGAAGACCACCGTTTCGAGCGGTGCGGGGTGATCAACGACTGTGTCGGTCGGCACATCCGAACTCTAGGACGTACGATCATCGTTCCTTCGCCTCCGCGAATCCGGTTCGACCCGATCCCCATCCATGCCTGGAGACCACCCATGAAGAACAACATCGGCCTGTTCATCACGAAGCGCGCGCAACTGTCGCCGGGGGTCGATGCCGTCGTCGACGTCGCCAGCGGCACGCGGCTGAACTATGTCGAACTGAACGAACGCTGCAATCGCGTCGCCAACGGAATGACCGATGCCGGTCTCGAACAGGGCGACCGCGTGGCCACGCTGCTCATGAACGGCCCCGAGTTCGTCGAGACGTTCTTCGGTGTCGCCAAGGTGGGCGGCGTGATCGTCGCCCTCAACTGGCGACTCGTCGCCGACGAATTGTCGTTCATCCTCACCGACGCCGGCGCCACGACCCTCGTGTTCGGCACCGCGTTCAACGAGCTGGTGACCGAACTCGAATCCCGCGGTACCGACGGCACCCAGGTCACCAAGTGGATCCACGTGGGCGATGCCGCCGATCGGCCCGCCTTCGCCGATGGCTACGCGGACATGCTCGCCGGGGCGTCGACCGACGAGCCCGATGTGGTGGCCTGCGACGACGACCTGTTGTTCATCATGTACACCTCGGGCACCACGGGTCTGCCCAAGGGCGTCATGCACTCCCACAAGACGGCGATCTGGTCGGTCATCACCGGCAACGCCACCGCCGACGTGCGCTACGGCGACCGCTACCTGATCTGTCTGCCGCTCTTCCATGTCGGCGCCCTCAACCCGATGCTCGCCACCTTCCACAAGGGCGGCAGCGCGGTGATCATGGCCGAGTTCGATCCGGTGAAGATCTGGGAGGTGTTCCGCGACGAGAAGATCACCGTCACCCTCGCCGTGCCCGCGATGCTCAACTTCATGCTGCTCACCTACGACAAGGAAGCGCACGACATCTCGAAGCTCCGTTGGGTGATGTCGGGGGCCGCGCCGGTGCCGGTCTCGCTCATCGAGACCTACGCGGCGATGGACATCGAGATCCATCAGGTCTACGGGCTCACCGAGACCTGCGGACCCGGCTGCCTCATCTCCCCCGACGACGCGCTTGTTCGGGCCGGCTCCACCGGCAAGGCGTTCTTCCACACCGAGGTGAAGGTGGTCGACGAGAAGGGCGAGGTCTGCGACGCCGACGAGGCCGGCGAGGTCTGGCTCCGGGGTCCGCACATGATGGTGGGCTACTGGAATCGGCCCGAGGCCACCGCCGAGTCGATCACGCCGGAGGGGTGGCTGCGCACCGGCGACATCGCGGTGATGGACGGCGACGGCTTCGTCTACATCCAGGACCGGGTCAAGGACATGATCATCTCGGGTGGCGAGAACGTGTATCCGGCCGAGATCGAGAACGTGCTGATGTCGATGGACGGCGTCACCGAGGCTGCGGTGATCGGCGTCCCCAGCGAGAAGTGGGGCGAGTCGCCGCTCGCGATCGTGGTGCGGTCCGACGAGTCGCTCACCGCTCAGCAGGTGCTCGAGTACTGCGACGGCAAGCTCGCCCGCTTCAAGCTGCCGAAGCTGGTCGAGTTCGCCGATGTGATTCCTCGCAATCCGACTGGCAAAGTGCTCAAGCGCGTCCTGCGCGAACAGTACGAAGGAGTCTCCACCCAGTGAACGACACATCTCGCCGGCTCGAAGGCCATGTCGCAGTGATCACCGGCGGCGGGGGTGGAATCGGCGAGGCCTACTGCCGACGTTTCGTCGACGAAGGCGCCAAGGTCGCGGTGGTCGACATCGGGCGGGAGCAGGGCACCGAGGTCGCCGACGCGCTCGGCGACGACGCGATCTTCGTGCACTGCGACATCGCCGACGAAACATCGGTCGATGACTGCCGCGACGCCGTCCTCGATGCCTTCGGCACCGTCGACACGCTGGTCAACAATGCCGCCCTCTACGGCGAACTCGACCTGGGCGACAACAGCGTCGACTACCTCCGCCACGTCTACGACGTGAACGTGATCGGCCAATGGCTGATGTGTCGCGCCTTCGCTCCCACCATGGTGCGGAAGGGACGCGGCCGCATCATCAACATCGGCTCGATCGCCGGGTATCTCCCCCTTGGCGCGATGGGAGCGCCAGGCGATCCCGAGGCATGGTCCCTGGGCTCGTATTCTTACCAACAGACCAAGTTCGCGGTGCTGGGGCTCACCCGCCAGCTCGCAGGAGAACTCGGCAAATACGGCGTCACCGCCAACACCATCGCCCCCGGACTCGTGATGACACCGGCCACCGACAAGCAGGTGCCCGGCGGCTTCGACCAGGTCTTCGCCGAGATGTCGGCCACGAAGCGCAACAGCCAGGCCGAGGACATGTGTGGACCGGTGGTGTTCCTCGCCAGCGACGAGAGCGCCATGGTCAACGGTCAGGTGATCTGCGTCGACGGCGGCAACGTGATGCCCACGTGAGTCCGGCGACCAGGACCCTCGTCATCGGCGGCACGGGCCCGACGGGCCCACCGATCGTCGCCGGACTCGAGGCACGCGGCCACGACGTCACGATCTGCCACACCGGCGAGCACGAGATCGACGAGGTCATGCACCTCCCCCACATCCATTGCGATGTCCGCGACCACGACGCCCTCGTCGGCGCGATCGGTGGCCAGGACTGGGACGTCGCCGTCGTCACCTACGGCCGGCTCCGCACGATCGCCGAGGTGCTCGAGGGCCGCGTCGGCCATTTCGTCTCCGTCGGCGGTGGGCCGGCGCTGCGCGGCTACTTCGACCCGTGGGCCCACGTCCCGCCCGGGTTGCCCCTGCCCACGCCCGAGACGGCGCCGACCTCGACCGAAGCCGAGGACGGCAAGTCCTACCGCATCGCCCGCACCGAGCAGTACGTGTTCGAGCACCACCCCACGGCCACCCACTTCCGCTACCCCTACGTCTACGGGCCTCGTCAACTCGCGCCCCGTGAGTGGCTGATCGTGAAGCGCATCCTCGACCGCCGCCCGCACATCATCCTCGCCGACGGCGGTCATTCGGCCCACAGCTTCGGCTACACGGAGAACCTCGCCCACGCGATCCACCTCGCCGTCGACCAGCCGGCGGCCGCAGCCGGGCGCATCTTCCATGCGGCCGACGACGAGATCCTCACCGTCCGCCAGGTCGTCGAGATCTGCGCGACGGCACTCGACCACGAGTGGGAGATCGTGTCCATGCCCCCCGAGATCGCGGTGCCGGCCCGCCCGCTGATGATGCAACCGAGCACACACCATCGGGCCTTCGACACGAGCTCTCTTCGCCATGTGTTGGGGTACCGAGATGTCGTCCCGGCTCGCGAGGCGGTGGCCCGCACCGCCCGCTGGCTCGCCGAGAACCCCCATCCTCCCGGCGACATCGTCGAGCGCATCATGGAAGACCCGTTCGACTACGAGAACGAGGACCGACTGATCAGTTGGTGGAAGGAAGCCACGGCGGCGCCGCCCGACCTCGAGTGGACCTCGCCGCCGGGATACGGCCTCTCCTATTCGGGCCCCGGCACGAGCTACGAGCGCGCCGACACCAGGATCTGAATCACTCCGCCCGGCTCGACAAGAACGCGCCCGACAGCACGACCGCGGTGCCGATGACCGCCGCGATCGTCACCGTCTCGTCGCGGAAGATCACCCCCAGCGCGATCGACACGACGGGCACGACATAGGTGATCAGCGACGACCGGACGGGACCGACGCTGCCGGTCAGGTTCGCCGCGAACACGAAGGCCACACCGGTGCCGCCGGCGCCGACGAGCACGCAGGCGACGAGCGAGTCCCACGCAAAGGTCGAATCGGGCACGCCGACGAGCCCGTAGGGAAGGGTGAGAACGGTCGCCACGCCCAGCGCCCGCACTATCACCGGCAAGGAGCCGTGGCGTTTCTGGAGCGGTCCGGCGATGTTGACCGCGATGCCGTAGGAGGTGACGGCCAGCACGACGAGGCCGACCCCGATCGCGTTGGTTCCCGCCGTCGTGGCTTCCGGCACGCCGATCAGCAGGATGCCGACCAGACCGACACCGACGCCGGCCAGCCGACGAGGTCCCGTGGGGGTGTGGAACAGCGACCACGAGATCAGGACCGTGAGCAGCGGCATGGCCGCATTCAGCATCCCGGCCACCGACGAGTCGATCCACTGCTGGGCGATCGGGAACATCGTCAGTGGGAACGCCATCCACGTGACGCCGAGCAGCGCAACCCGGGGGAGATCGTCGCGCGGAATCGGCCGACGGGAACCCGGGAACATGAGCAGGGCGAGCGCGCCGAAGCCGACCCGCAGGAACGTGACCACGCCGGGCTCGAAGGCATCGAGGCCGATCGCCATGAAGAGGAACGATCCGCCCCAGATCGACGCCGCGCCGAGCATGAATCCCCAGTCGCTCGGGGCGAACGGCACCTCGGCGACGCGGGGTTCGATGGTGGTCACCACCGCACGCTAGCGGTGGTCAGAAATTCGACCGCGCGAATTCGTAGAACGCCATGTCGTAGGCGTTGTCCTCGATGATCCGGCGCCGGAACGCGTCGGACACGACCGGCCGTTCGTCGGCGGTGTTCACCCTCTCGACCGGCTGGATGGTCCAGCCCCAGCGGTCGCGCAGAGTGGCCAGGAACGAGTCGAAATCCTCCTGGAAGCCGAGCAGGTCGACCTCGCCGAGCCGCGCCTTCGCCATCTCGAACCGGCGGTCGTCGACGTCGATGTGCTGGGTCCAGGCGTTGATCTCGTCGTCCTCGGTCATCGAGAAGATCTTCGTCTGGTGATCGAGCACCGTCCGCCGGAACACCAGCGGATCGTCGTAGATCTCCTCGAGATCGAGCTCCGGTGCGTTCTGACGCCGGTGCTGGTCGAGCAACGAGACGATCCGGGCCACCGGCTCGCGCAACACCGACAGGGTGATCGCATTCGGCAGGAGGTCGGTGACGAAGTAGGGGAAGTGACCGTGCCAGAGTCGGATCTCGTCGGCTCGCTCGGCCACCGCCGCCCGCAGGCGATCGACCACCCAGTAGTCGACACCGGTCAGGTCGTCGGCCCCCGGATAGATCGTGTCTCTTGGAAAGTTGTTCTTGATGTGATGGTTGAAGGTCATCCCGGCCGTCTTCATCACATGGACGAAGAAGTACGGACGCCCGCCCACTGGTCCTCTGCTCACCGGACCTTCACTCACCGGTCAAGGCCAACCACGGTCCGGCGTCGGCGACCATCGTCGCCATCTCGGTACGGACCCGTTCGACCTTTGCTCTCGTCGACGGGTCGAGTCCGTCGGGCACCTCGGGCGCGGGGCGGCCGGCTGCGAGCTCCTCCAGCGTCCGCGCCGTGAACCGGGCGACTGCGGCGCGTAACTCGACGCCGCCGTACCTCGTCCACAGCGGTTCCCCCTCGAACGTGCCGTCGGTGGCATCGAGCGCGAAGTCGACCTGTGGGGGCGCCAGGTAGTGCGACAGTCCGCCGATGTGCAGGAGCGCATCGTGCTCCTGGTGCACGAGCGAGTGGCCGTCGGCCTGCAGCAGGATGTTGAGCACCTTCGCGGTGTCGTAGGCCATGAAGGCGCGACCCGTGTCCGCCAGCAGCTCCCAGGCCGCAGGCGACATCTCGGATTGGCCGCCGACATGGAAACGGATTCCCCACTTCTCGAAGGTCGCCCGTACGACGTCCTTGCGGTACATCGCCATGTGCGGGCTGCCGAACACGAAACCGTCGTGGGCGTAGAAGTGACGGCCGCCGACGCCGTGCTCGTCGGCGCCGAGGGTGTTGACATCGGTCCAGACCTCGACCCCCGAGGTCACGACGTCCGTGGTCGACATCGCGCGCAGGAAGTCGCCGAGGAACGGATGAGTCGCCTTGATGTCCACGTCGATGAAGCAGAACAGGTCACCGTCGTCGCGAGTGTCGAAGATCGGATCGAGCGCAGTGCCGTGGGGCACCATGCGCTCGACGTCGAGGACGACGGTCTCCACGATCCGATCGCTGGCATCGGCGAAGCGCCGCATCTCCTCCACCGATCCGGGTGTGCAGTTGTTGGCGATGAACCGGTAACGGCACGTCGTCTGATCGAGAAGGCTGAAGACGAAATAGCGGAGATGCCGGTAGACCCCGCCGGTCCACACCAGGTTGAAGACGAGATCTGATTCCAGCACAGTCGCCGAGAGTACCAACCACCCCAGCCGTCGCCATCATGTGGCGACCCGATCAGCCCGGGCGGACCAGCTCCCGACGGGCTGCGGCACACTCGGTGCGGGCATGACACCCCTCGACATGGTCGTTGACCAGCCCCATCGCCTGCATGAAGGCGTAGACGGTCGTGGGCCCCACGAACGACCAACCCCGCTTCTTGAGATCCTTGGCGATGGCCGTCGACGTCGGCGTGGTCGCCGGCACCGGCGCCCCGGGGACTCGATCGCCTTCGATCCCCGTCGGCTCCCAGCTCCAGAAGTACGCGGCCAGCGAGCCACACTCGTCCGTCAACTCGAGCGCCCGGGCGGCGTTGTTGACGGCCGATCGGATCTTTCCCTGGTGACGCACGATTCCCGCGTCGTCGAGCAGTCGCGCGACATCGGCCTCACCGAAAGCCGCCACCGACCTCGGATCGAAGCCCGCGAACGCAGCGCGGAAATTCTCCCGCTTCCGCAGGATCGTGATCCACGACAGACCGGACTGGAAGCCCTCGAGACAGATCTTCTCGAACAGGCGGGTGTCATCGATCACGGGGCGGCCCCATTCGTGATCGTGGTAGGCGACATAGTCGTCGGCCGAGCCGGGCCACCAACAACGGGCGATGCCGTCATCGCCGATCTGCAGCCGATCGCTCACCCCCACACCAGCATCACGCCGAAGACAACGGCGGCGAGCGAGCCGACGAGGCCGACGGCCCCGGTGATGCCGCGCATCGCCGGTGAGGAGGTGAGCGAATGCACCGCAGCGGCCGAACCGGTCGCCGCCACCACGAAGAGCTTGATCGCCAGCGTGACGTGGTACGCCGTGGACCGGTCGCCCACGTCGATCTCCAGGAGGTTCCAGACGCCGGTCACGACGGCCAGGGCGAAGAACGGCCAGGCCACCCGACCGAACCGGTTGGCCACCTGTCGCGGCACGTCCGGACCCAGGGAGCGCAGCAATGGCAGGAGCGCGGCCATGACCACCTGCCCACCCACCCACACGCACGCCGCCAGGATGTGGAGCGAGATCCGAATCGTGTCGAGGTCGAAGTCGTTCACGAGGTCATCGTCGCGCATCCACCGGTAACCGGCCCATGTCAGTCGTCGTCGACCGGACCCAGGCGACGCCCGAGGCGATCGGCACCGGACTCGATGCCGGGCAACTGCACCTCGACCGCACCGGCCTTGGCCGCGGCGAGCTCGATCACGATCGCCTCGACCTCGCGCCAGTCGCGAGCACGGAGCCCGTCGAACTCCCGGTTGTAGAACTGGTCGAACACGATCACGTCGTTGCCTGCGGCGCGTAGCTGCTCGACATTGTGGGGCGCGTCGTCGATGTAGCAGTCGGCTTCGATCTCGGGTTTCGCGCCCAGGAAGCAGATGTCGCGATACGGCACGCGATTCGTGTCGAGCCAGGACACGGTGTCGGCGACCGCCGCCGCGTGACCCCAGTTCACGTAGAGGCGATGCGTGACGATACGGATCCAGATGCCGGCATCGGAGAGCCGCCACAGCGCGTCGGCGGCGCCCTCGAAGGCCGGCAGTGTGGCGAGCATGCGGACCTCGGTCACTGCGTGCTGATGCAGGCGGTTGAAGTCGTCGCCACTCAGACCCCATTCGCGAAAGTCCCACGAGCGATCCTCGGGGAGCGAGGAGGGGTCGACGCCCCGGTCGGCAGCAACGACCTCGCGGAACCCGGCGGTGTAATCGGCGACCACGCCGTCGAGGTCGACACCGAAGACAAAGGGCTTCGCCATCCCCCGAGCGTGCCACATCACGGGCTGGAGATGGCACAGTGGCCCGATGGGCAGATTGCGACTGGGTATCGATCTCGACGGCGTGGTGGCGGACTTCAACCATGGTTGGACCACCCGCTACAACCGGGATTTCCCCGAACTCCTCGCTCGGGACCTCACCGCCGCCGATGTCGTCGAGTGGGATGCGCCCACCGTTCTCAGCCACTTCGCGAGCATGTCGGAGTTCTGGCGATGGGCCGAGACCTGTGCGGAGGGCCGCAGCATCTTCCACGGACTCGAGCCATATGACGGTGCGATCGACGCACTCGATGCTCTCCGGCGTGCGGGCCATCATCTGGTGATCCTGACGACGAAGCCCTACTTCTCGGTGCACGACACCTATGACTGGCTGGCCCGCCATCGGGTGCCGTCGACCGAGATCCACATCCTCGACGACAAGACCCAGGTCGCCTGCGACGTGTACCTCGACGACGCCGACCACAACCTCGAGGCGCTCGCTGCGTCGCATCCGGACGCCCTCGTCTGCCGCTATGTCCGGCCGTGGAATCGGGCCCACGCCGCAGCGGTCGACGTCCACGACTGGGACGACTTCACCGCCGCGGTCGCAGAGTTCACACTCCCGTAGCGTGGCCGGCGGCGCACGAGGCGGTGGGACTGACTACCTTGTTTCGAACACAAATCCCTGGAGGGACGACATGCACAAGAACCTGATGCGCATCCTTGCGCTGCTACTCGGTTTCGCACTCTTCGCCGCTGCGTGCGGCGACGACGACGCGGGCGACACGGCCGACGGCGACACGGCGGACTGGCCCGAGAAGATCACCTTCGGCTTCGTTCCCAGCCAGGATCAGGCGACGCTGCAGGACAACATCGATCCGTTCATCACGGTGCTGGAGGACGCACTCGGTATCGAGGTCGAAGGCGTGGTCACCACCGACTACACCGGTCTCGTCACCTCGATGGGCACCGACCAGACCGACCTCGGCGCCTTCGGCCCGTTCGGCTACACGCTGGGCAAGGACCAGTTCGGCAACATCGAGCCCCTGATCCAGTCCGTGCGCTTCGGGTCGGCCACGTACCACGGCCAGTGGTTCACCAACGACTCTTCGATCTGTGAGGAAGGCACCCTCAACGAGGGCACCGCACTCGAGAACGTCGACGGCGAGATCGTCCAGGTTCCGGCCCTCGAAGCCGTGGCACTGCAGGTCGGCGTCGAGTTCGGTGACGACGGCCCGCAGGCCGGCAAGGTCAACGAGAATGGCGACGAGATCGGCCCCGGCTGGAGCTGCATCGCCGACCTCTCGGTCGTCGAAGGCGGCACCGTGGCCTTCACCACGGAGACCTCGACTTCGGGCTACCTGTTCCCGGCCCTCGAGCTGACCAACCTCGGCATCGACCCCGCCACGGGCATCACCCCGGTCTTCACCGGCGGCCACGACGCCGCCGTCACCGCGGTCTACGACGGCAGCGCCGACTTCGGCCTGTCCTTCGATGACGCCCGCAGCACCATCGAGGACGTGAGCCCCGACGTGGGTGAGAAGGTCATCGTCTTCTCGATCACCGACGAGATCCCCAACGACGTGGTCGCCGTTCGCACCGACCTTCCGGAGTCGCTGAAGGACGCCATCTACACGGCGATCGAGGACTACCTCGCCACCGACGAGGGCGAAGCGGTGTTCGACGAGATCTACAGCTGGACCGACATCGCGCCGGCAAACGACGCCGACTTCGACATCGTCCGTGAGGCCGCAACGGCGCTCGGCATCACCGAACCGCCCGAGTGACCCCTTCGGCGGCATCGTCCGTCAGTACGTGAAGGTCACCGGCTGCGGTCCGCTTCGGCGGTCGCAGCCGGTGTCGCTTCCGCCCCCAGACACCGTCAACCCACCGCCCAGGCAGGCTCCGACATGATCGAACTCCACGACGTCTCCGTCACCTACCGGGGTGGAGTCAAGGCCCTGCGCAACATCGACCTCACCATCGAGAACGGTGAGTTCGTCGTGGTCGTCGGACTCTCCGGCGCGGGAAAGTCCACCCTGCTGAGGGTGCTCAACGGGCTGGTCCCCGCCACGGCCGGATCGGCCAAGATCGACGGCATCGAGGTCGTCGGCGCCACCGGAGCCGCGCTGCGCGACGTCCGATCACGCATCGGCATGATCTTCCAGACCTTCAACCTCGCCGAGCGCACCACCGTCCTCAACAATGTGCTCATGGGGCGGCTCAGCAACGTGCCGGCCTGGCGTTCCACCCTCGGCCTGTGGCCGGCCGCCGAGCGCGAGATCGCTCTCGAGGCCCTCGAACGGGTCGGCATCGTCGAGAAGGCCTATGTCCGAGCCTCGAACCTCTCCGGCGGCCAGCAACAACGCGTCGGCATCGCCCGGGCGCTCGCCCAGCAGCCAACGCTCATGCTCGCCGACGAACCGGTTGCGGCCCTCGACCCGGTCACCAGTCGCCAGGTGATGGGCGATCTCGCCCGGATCAACACCGAGCTCGGCATCACCACGCTGATCAACCTCCACTACCTCGATCTCGCCCAGGAGTACGGTCGGCGACTCATCGGCCTTCGTGCCGGCGAGCTCGTCTTCGACGGCAACATCGCCGACGTCGACGACGACACCTTCCGCGAGATCTACGGCCGTTCCATCACCGCCGGCGACATCCTCGCCGACAACGACGCGTGAGCGTTCCGACAGCACCCTCGACGAGCCAACGGCCGGCCACACCGCGGCGCCACCCCTTCGTCTACCTGGGCGCGGCTGCGATCATCGGCTGGACCGTGTTCGCGGCCCGCCAGGTCGGCTTTCGCTGGTCGACCTTCATCGACGTGTGGACGAACCCGCTGTGGGAGAAGTTCTGGCCGATTCCATGGGAGTGGGTCCTCGACCGAGCCAACGTGATCGACCCATTGATCGAGACGTTCCAGATTGCCATTGTCGCCACCGTGATCGGCTGTGGCCTCGCACTCCCGGCCGCATTCGCCATGAGCCGGCTCACGACCCCCAACGCGCCGACCTACTGGGTCAGCCGCATCGTGATGAACGTCGTGCGGGCGGTGCCCGACCTGTTCTGGGCAAAGATCCTCGTCACCGCGGTGGGCATCGGCGCCTTCGCCGGCGCCTGGGCGCTCTCGATCTTCTCGTTCGCGGTGATCGTCAAGCTGTTCTCCGAGACCGTCGACGGGGCCGACCCCGGCCCGCTCGAGGCGGCGCGGGCGGCCGGTGCCCGTCATGTGCCGGCCGTGCGCACCGGTGTGCTCCCGACCGTCCTCCCCTCCTACGTGGCGTATTCGCTCTACGTGTTCGAACTCAACATCCGAGCCTCGATCGTGCTCGGGCTCGTCGGCGCCGGCGGCGTCGGCCGGGTGGTCGAGGTGCAGCGCAGCTCCTTCAACTTCGACCGGCTGCTCGGCATCCTCGTCCTCGTCTTCGTCGTCGTGTTCGTCATCGAACAGATCAGCGTGGCCCTGCGCCGGAGGCTCGTCTGATGACGGCCACCCTCGAGCGTCCGACGCGTCCGGCCCGACCGTCCGGGCCCCGCCTCGCCCGCCTCGGCCTGTTCGTCGCCATCGTCCTCGCCTTCGTCTGGGGATTCTCCGGGCTCGGGGCCTCGGCGGAACGACTCCGCACCGCGCCGGGCGACGCCTGGGAGATCGTGCGGCTCATGTGGCCTCCCGACTTCGCCACGGAGATCGATCGGGGCGTGATCGGCAAGGTGCTCGAATCGGTGTACATCGCGTGGGTTGGCACGGTCATCGCGGCGACGCTCTCGCTACCACTGGCGTTCCTCGCGTCGAACAACATCTCGCCCGCCGTCGTCCGCCACCCGATCCGTCAACTCTTCAACGCCATCCGCGCCATCCCGGAATTGATCGTGGCGATGGTGCTGATCGCCGTGGCCGGGCTCGGACCATGGGCCGGCGCCCTTGCGATCGGACTCCATTCGATCGGCACCCTCGGCAAGCTCTCCAGCGAGGAGATCGAGTCGGCCAACCACGGCCCCGTCGAGGCCGTCGAGGCGGCCGGCGGCACATGGATCTCCAAGGTCCGCTGGGGGGTCCTTCCCCAGGTGATGCCGCAGATCACCAGCTATTGGCTCTTCCGCTTCGAGATCAATGTGCGCGCATCCGCCGTACTCGGCGTGATCGGCGCCGGCGGGGTGGGCTCCGAGCTCGTCGCCCAGCTCAACTTCCGCAACTTCCCCGAGGTCGGCGCCGTTCTCATCATGACGATCGCCGTCGTCGTGTCCATCGACACCGTCTCCTCGTCGATCCGACGCCGCATCATCTCCGGTGGACGAGGCGACGACCCGTCTCGACTCAGCGTGCTGTTCGGTGATCTCGTAGGTCGACCCGCCGGGCGTCCGTCTCGGCCGCAGCACTGACCAACCGTCCGCCCGAAAGGCCCCACATGTACCGCGACACCCGAAGCTTCGCCATGATCGTTTCGCCATTCGACGGCGCCGGAGACCTCGATGAAGCGGCATTCACCCGTCAATCGGAGATCCTCAGGGATGCCGGCGTCGGCATCATCGTCGGCAGCTACGGCACCGGCGAGGGCCGCATGCTCACCAGGGACGAGCTACGACGGATGTACCGGCTCGCAGTGACGACCGCCGGCGGCACCGTCCCCGTCGTCGCGGCCGGGCTCGGCCTCAGCGCCACCGGCACCGTCATCGAACTCGCCAACGAGGCCCACGACCTCGGCGTGTCAGCCGTGCAGATCCACCCGCCGCTCGGCGGACCGGTCACGGTCACCCCGACGGCCGGCGAGATCTCCCGTTTCTACGACGATGTCCTCGCGGAGGTCACCGGACCGGTCGTGTTGAGCAACGAGGTGATGATGGTGGCCTACGCAATCGACGCCGCGTTGATGGCGGACCTCGTCACCCGCCATTCGCAGGTGGTCGCGGTGAACTGGACCGACGCCAACCCCGGGCCGCTCGTCGACCTCATGCAACGAGTCGATGCGTCGGCCATCGCCGTCTACGTGGGGCTGACCGCCCAGCTACCGCTTGCGCTGTCCCTGGGCGCGGTGGGCGGTGTCAGTTTCGAGCAGAACATCATTCCGCGCACCTGCGCGGCGATCCCCGCCGCCTTCGCGGCCGGCGACCTCGACGCGATGGCCGCGGCGCTGACGCGGGTCCTACGACTCAACATCGTTCTTGCCGGCAGGCACATGACGCCTCGTTCGACCAAAGCGGCCATGAGCCTGCTCGGCTGCGACAGCATGAACATGCGCCCGCCGTTCCAGGCGCTCGGCGACGCCGAACACGCCGAGATCGCCGAGGTTCTCCGAGAGCTGGGGATCGAGAACACCGAGGGGTGACGCGCTGGCCGCGCCACCCTCGACGGATTCAGACGGCTCGCTGGGTCAGGGCCAGGCCGTTGGTGCGCATGATCTTCTCGGTCTCCTCGGAGTTGAACTCGTGGAGGTCGTCGATGAAGTCGGTCGGTTCCGGGAGACCCTCGGCGTGGGGCCAGTCGGATCCGAACAGCATGTGGTCGGCACCGATCTTGTCGCGGAGGTCGACGAGGTCGTCCTCGTAGTACGGCGACACCCAGACCTGACGGCGGAAGACGTCCATCGGGTCCTCGGCGAACATGTGCTTCTGCTGCTTGTAGGTCTTCTCGAACTTCTTGACCAGCGGCTGCACCCACTCCGAGCCGGTCTCGATCGTGGCGACCCGGATGTTGGTGTGCTCGCTGAGCACGTTCTCGGCGATCAGCGAGGCCAGCGCGTCGCTGATCGGCGAGTAGGTCAGAAGCGACTTGAACGCGTTCTGACGGAACGCCTCGAACTCGTCGGTCATGCCCCAGTAGTCGCTGAGGAACTCGTAGCCGGCGTCGCCGGAATGCATGGCGAGGGTGATGCCGTACTGGTTCATCTTCTTCCAGAACGGATCGTGGGCCGGATGGCCGAGGGAGCGGCGGCCGCCGTTGCCGTCGGGCACCGACGACGGCCGCATGTTGACGACGCGAACGTCGCGCTCGATCATCCAGTCGAGTTGGTCGAGTGCCCAGTCGACATCGGCGAGGGTGATGTAGCCGGCGGTGAAGATGCGGTCCTTGTAGTTGAGGCCCCAGTCCTCGTCGAGCCACTTGTTGAACCCGTCGAATGCGGTGAGCATCGCCTCGACATCGTGTTCGAGCGACGACTCCATGCCGACACCCAGGGTCGGGAACATGAAGCACGACTCGAGGTTCTGGCGGTCCATCACCTCGAGGCGCTTGTCACGGTCGCGGTACTCGTCGGGAATCGGCACGAGCTCGCCGAATGCCTCGACGATGTTGTCCCTGGCGACCTTGCCGCGGAAGTAGTCGTCGAGACAGCCGGGCCGGGCCACGGGATCGAACGTCGGGTTGGGGATGAAGCGGTTGATCTTGCCGCCCACGAGCAGTCGCTTGCGACCGTTGACCTCGGCCCATTGCATGCACCGCTTGTGCATCTTCGGGTCGACATGGCGGATGAACGCGTCCTCCGCCTCGTAGTAGTGGTTGTCGGCGTCGAACGCCTTGTAGTCGAGAGCAGCCATGACTCGACTCTACGACCGTCGCCTGCCCAACACGAAACGGGCGAACCGAGCCCCGGCGGCGCGCTCGCTCGGGATCAGGACGACGGGACCAAAGACCGTCGACGGAAGACCGACACGTCGGCACGATCGAGGAGAGAATGACCGCGAACCCCTGCCTCGCCGGCGGGGGCCACACCCCACCGACCGGAGCCTGCCATGTCTCGACCCCACTCTCGAACGCCTCGCATGCTCGCGCTCGGCGCGGTCCTCATTCTTCTCCTCGCTGCGTGTGGCGACGACGTGGCGACGTCCGAAGCCACCGACGATGACCCCGTCACCACGACGACGACCCCGGTGCCCGGCCCGGACACTCCGGACACTCCGGACACTCCGGACGTCGTGGTCGCCATGCCGAGCTCGCTCTACTTCGTGGCCGCCGTGACCGAACCGTCGGCCGGCGGCGTCGTCGACGCGCTGGTCGCGACGGGGCGACCAGCGGATGAGGCCGGCCGCCCCGACGAGGCGCTCGCCGCGCTGCTCGCCGGCCCGAGCGAGTTCGAGGTCGAGATCGGTTTCTCGTCGGCGATACCCGTGTCAACCGAACTCAACGGCGTCACTGTCGCCGACGGGGTCGCCACCGCCGATCTCGGCGCCGCCTTCGAGGAGCCCTCCGGGGCATTCTCCGACACGCTCCGGGTCGCCCAGGTGGTGTTCACGCTCACCGCGTTCGACGAAATCGACACCGTCCGATTCTCGATCGACGGAAACGATCGTGACGTGATCGGCTCCCACGGCATCGACGTGGACGGACCCGATGGACGAGGCCTGGGCCGAGACGACATTTCCGAGGCCCGGCCGCCGATCCTCGTCGAGGCCCCCGTGCCCGGCGCCACGCTCGGCGACGAACTGGTCGTCTCGGGCGAGGCCAACACCTTCGAGGCAACCGTTCGCTGGGCGATCACCGACCCGGAGGGCGAGATCCTCGACGAGGGCTTCACGACTGCCTCGGCCGGCAACGGCACCTGGGGCACGTTCAGCTTCACGATCGCCAGTGTCGCCGATGCCGAGATCGGTCGTGGGGGGCTCGCGTCGTTGATCTTGTGGGAGGACTCCCCCGTCGACGGACGCCAGACCAACCTGGTGGAGGTGCCGCTCCGTTGGTCCGAGGGGCCGGAGTAGACCCACCGGTGCTCAGTGGAACGCGTCGGCAACGCGCTGACCGTCGTTCATCACACCGCGCACGCCGATCCGGTCGGCGTCGAAGTGTCCGGTCTCGTTCAGGCTGACGAAGCGCTGCTTGCCGGTCGCATCGACCTCGATCCGGGAGATCGACGCGTAGTCGACGCTGAGCGGAAAGTAACCCACCCCCGGACCCGCGACCGCACCGAGAATGACGCGGATCACGCCGCCGTGGCATGCCACCACCACCCGTTCGCCGCGAGGGTTGGCCAGGAGATCGGCCCAGGCCGACTCGACGCGGGCTTTGAAGGTGGCCGGATCGTCCCAGCCCAGGGCTTCCCAGTCCTGGGCCATGATCTTGTCCCAGTAGGCGCCGCCCTCGGTGTGGATGACCTCGGTCGGGAAATAGCTCGACGAGAAGCGGTCGACCTCGTCGAGGTCGTCGATCAGCTCGTGCTCATGGCCGAGACTCGCCATCAAGGGCTGCACGGTCTCGATCGCCCGCGCCTTGGGACTCGTCACCACGGCGTCGATGGACTCGTGTCGAAGCCAGTCCGACACCCGCTCGGCCTGCCATCTGCCCATGTCGTCGAGGCCCGGGTCGGCGATGCCGTCGACGTCGATCGCCGTCTCGGGACGGCCGTGGCGAACGATGATCAGCTCCATGAGCGGGACGGTATCAGCGGCGGACGGACCGGCCGCACCCTCATTGCCGGCCGATTTCAGCCGATGGTTGCGGTATGTCTGCCCCGACTCTCCCGAGCGAGCGCCGCCGCGTCGGAGCCCTGTACGCGCTCGGTCTCCTCGACTCCGGACCCGACCCGGCTTTCGACGAGGTCACCCGGCTCGCCCAGCGGCTCTTCCACACCAAGGTCGCTCTGGTCAGCCTGGTCGACTCCGAACGGCAGTGGTTCAAGTCCCATCAGGGCACCACCCGTACGGAGACCCCGAGAGACCAGGCATTCTGCGCCCACGCGATCGCCGGCGACGACGACGTCTTCTACGTCGAGAACGCTCTCGACGATCCCCGGTTCCGCGACAACCCTCTCGTCACCGCCGATCCGTCGATTCGCTTCTATGCGGGTGCGCCCGTGCACACGCCCGACGGACACCGACTCGGCACGCTGTGTGTGATCGACGACGAGCCCCGTACTGCCGACGCCGCCGACTTCGAAGCGCTCGGCGATCTCGCTGCGATCATCAACCGGGAGATCGCCCAGGCCGTCGTTGCCGTCACGGACACGTTGACCGGCATCCACAATCGTCGTGGCTTCGACACCGCCGGTCGCTACCTCCTCGACCTCGCCGACCGACTCGACGAACCGGTGGTGTTCCTGTACGCCGATGTCGACAATCTCAAGTCGCTCAACGACACCGACGGCCACGCAGCCGGCGATGAGGCGCTTCGCAACGCCGCGAGCCTCCTTCGCGACCAGCTCCGGGAGGCCGACATCGTGGCCCGTGTCGGGGGCGACGAGTTCGCGGCCCTGCTCAAGGGCGCCTCCGCGGCCGACATCGACGCGCCATTGGATCGAGTTGCCGATGCGATTGCCGAACACAATCGACTGCATCGGTCCGCGCCACCCGTGTCATTGAGCATCGGCTGGGTCGAGCGGCGCAAGGGCGAGTCTTTCGAACATTGCGTCGAGCGAGCCGATCGGGCCATGTACCTGCGCAAGCCGGCCTGATCCCTCACTCCGCCGGTGCCGTACTTCGCCGGTGCAGTACTTCCCGCTGACCTAGGCTCGGAGGATGGCGATGATCGATGAGTTGGCGGGTGCGGCGATTCGAGAGGACGCCGCGTCCGGCTTGGGCGCCGTGATCGACCTCCGGCGGGCGATCCATCGCGAGCCGGAGCTCGGTATCGCGAATCCGATCACCATCGGGCGAGTCGGCGACGCCCTCGCCGACCTGCCGCTCGACGTCCACCGGGGCGACGGGGCGATCACATCGCTGTGGGCTGACCTGCACGGAGCGACCGACGGACCAACCGTGCTCCTGCGAGCCGACACCGATGCCCTTCCGATGACCGAGGACACCGAGCTCGAGTTCAAGAGCCAGATCGACGGACGCGCCCACGCGTGCGGGCACGACGCCCACACGGCGATGCTCGTCGGCGCTGCCCGACTGCTGGTCGCTCGACGCGAGGAATTCGCGGGGACAGTGCGGTTCATGTTCCAGCCCGGCGAGGAGGGCATGGGCGGCGCGGCGATGATGATCGAGGAAGGCGTGCTCGACGGAGTGGACGAGGCCTACGCGCTGCACATCACGCCGAACTGCCCCAGCGGCTTCATCGCCGGTCGCGCCGGGGCCATCATGGCCGCGGCCGACGAGTTCCGCATCACGGTCAACGGCGCCGGCGGCCACGCGTCGACCCCGCACTTCACCACCGATCCGGTCACCATCGCGGCCCACATCGTCACCGCCATCCAGACCATGGTCACCCGTGAGATCCATGCCTTCGAACCGGCCATAGTGACGGTCACCCAGATCGAGGCGGGCACCACGACCAACGTGATTCCGGAGAAGGCCCACCTCGCCGGCACGATCCGGAGCATGGCGCCCCATACCCGTGATCAGGTCCATCTCGCCCTCGATCGCGTCGCCCACAGTGTGGCGGCCACGTTCAACGCCACCGCCGAGGTGAACATCACCCTGGGCTACCCGGTCACCGTGAACGATGCCAGGGCGGTCGATCTCGTCAAGGACGTCACCGGGTCGGTGCTCGGCGAGCGGCGCTTCCTCGAGCTGCCGTTTCCGGTCATGGGGGCCGAGGACTTCAGCTATCTGCTCGAGAAGGTCCCCGGGGCAATGAGCCTTCTCGGCGTCTGCCCCGATCACATCGACAATGCCCTCGAAGCGCCGGCCTGCCACAGCAACAAGATGCTGCTGCACGAACCGGCCATGGCGAACGGCATCGCCATCCACGCCGCCACCGCCCTCGCCGCCCTCGCCCGCCCGTTGCAATAGGGGTCAGACCCCCGTTGCAGTTGGCTCATCGGCCGCCGTCGAACCGCAACGGGGGTCTTGACACCGGCAACGCGACGCGTTGCTCAGAGGTCGGCTGCGCCGAAGTCCCGGAGGCAACGGTTAGAGGCCGTAGAGGGATGCGGCGGTGTCGTGGAAGACCTTTTGCAGGACGGTGTCGTCGAGTGACGAGAAGGCGCCGGTCGCGTAGTCGCGGGGGAACTGGGCGGGAGTGGCCGGTCCGGGATGCTGGCAGGTCGGGTGCGGATAGTCGGTCTCGAACATGATGTTGTCGGGGAACCGATCGATCGCGAACCGGGCCGCCTCCTGCTCGAACCAGAAACAGCCGTAGATCTGGCGACGGAAGTACTCCGACGGCAGCAGATCGTATTCGGGGTGCTCACGGCGCACGCCGCCGTTCTGCCACTGCCAGTCGAACGACTCCATGGCCCCCGGGATCCAGCCCGCACCCGACTCGACCGAGACGAGCTTCAGGTCGGGGAAGCGGTGACACACTCCGCCGAAGAGCAGGTCGGCGATGCAGCGCATGTTGTCGAGGAAGATGAGCGACGACACCTTGGCGAAGTTGGTCATCCAGCCCATGTCGGCGGTGTCCTGGAACTGCGTGCCCATCGAGCCGCCGCCGACGTGGAAGCTCACCGAGATGCCCGCCTCCTGCGCAGCCGTCCAGATCGGATCCCAGTGCGTCGACGCCAGCGGGGCGATGCCGTGGTCCTGGGGCTGATTGCAGAAGTTGATGGCCCGGTGTCCGGCCTCGATGCCTCGCTCGATCTCCTCGAGGGCGAAGTCCATGTCCCAGAACGGTACGGCGGTGACGCCGATCAGGCGGTTCGGGTCCGCCGAGGTGAAATCGGTGATCCAGTCGTTGAACGCCCGCACACAGGCACGAACCACATCGGGGTCACCCAGCTTCATGAAGTAGGCATTGCCGAAGCCGCCGACGTTCGGGTAGAGCACCTGCGCCCGGATGCCCTGCTCGTCCATGAACTTCAGGCGGGCATGAGGGTCGTACATCGCCGGATCGATCTCGTCGAAGGTCGCGGGGACCTTCAGCGGCATGATCCCGTCGAATCCGGCCATCGAGTAGTAGCCGGGGTGTCCCATCCGTTCGCCGTCGCACATCCAGACGTCGTTGCCGTCGATGCGTTCGATGTGGGGCACGCGATCGTGCATCGCGGTCGGCGTGCGAGCGGTCCACACGTCGGGAGGTTCGGTCACGTGGGTGTCGACGTCGATGACCTCGAAGCGCTCGAAGAGGTCGGGGCTGGTCTCGGTGGCAGTCACGGGTACAAGACTCGCACTGCCGCCACCGCCAAGGCCATTCCGAGCAGCTGCATCACGATGAACATCGGTGCCGATGCCGGTTCGATCCCGGCGAAGGTGTCGGACAGTGTGCGGGTGACGCTCACGGCCGGGTTGGCGAACGACGTCGACGAGGTGAACCAGTAGGCCCCGCCGATGTAGGCCGCGACCGCCCCCGCAGCCAAGTGTGCGCGGCCGGTCCGCACGAGCGCGAAGATCAGCAGCACGAGTCCGAACGTGGCGACCACCTCACCGAGCCACAGGTGCGCCGCGCCCCTGTCCTGGTGACTGAGATCGACGGCCGGGAGATCGAACATCAGATTGGCGAGCACAGTGCCGAGCGCGCCGCCGGCAATCTGCGCAACGGCGTAGGGGCCGACGTCGGACCACGCCCGGTTGCCGAGCCATGCATCGGCGATCGTGACCGCCGGGTTGAAGTGGCCGCCGCTCACCGGCCCGAACATCAAGATGATCGCGTAGAGCACGCCGACGGTCGCTGCCGCGTTGGCCAGTAGTTGCATGCCGACATCGGTCTCGATGAGGTTCTGCGCCATGATGCCGGAGCCGATCACGCCGATGAGCAGGAACGCCGTCCCGATGAACTCGGCGAGGTATCGGCGGCCCCGATCGGCGCTGCTCGCGTCAGTGGACATCCGGTGGCCGTTCCTCGAGTCTGGGGGGCGACAAAAAGGCTCGGGCCCGGTCGGCGTGTGCCGTCGACCGGGCCCCAGTTTCCCTGGAGGGGGACGGGAGCTCGCGCTCCCGGATCGATGTCGTTCGGCCCTGCATCCGTTCGACATCCAACCCACGGCGACCTTACTGCATGACCTGCAGAATTTCCCAATGCTCGGCAAACGAATTGCAACACAACGGCAAACTTCTGGGGAAAACCCTCCGGATAGCCGATATCAGAAGCTGGTCCAGCCGTTCGTATGGTCCCGTCGTTCTCCACAAGCGGCACCGGCGAATGCGTCGCTCACGTTGCGATATGCCGACAATGACCGCAGGAATTCGATGGTCGGAAGAATCGCTTCGAGCTCGCCGCCGTCGATCTTTCGCAGGGCGTCGGCCGGCCGTTCCCACCAGGCGTCGGTGAGTTCTTCCTGGTCCGCGACCACCGCGCCACCGCGATGGCGGGCCAGAAAGAAGTGCGTGTCGTACCGGCGGGGGGCTTCCACAGGCGTGATCCAGTGACCGACATGGGGGAAGTCGCCGGGCTCGACCGGGTGCGGACCGGCGATGTCGAGGCCGACCTCCTCCTGCGTCTCCCGAATGGCGGCGTGGAGAAACGCCGCCCCTTCCTTGCGGCCCAGTTCCGGCACCACGCCGGCGGGAACCCGCCGACGCGCTGCCGAGTTGCGATCTTCGGGGTCGACCCCACCGCCCGGAAACACGATGAGACCGCCGACGAAGATCGACCCGGGGCGCCGCCGACCGATCACCACGTGGAGGTCGGGACGGTCGTCGACGATCAGCACCGAGGCCGCCGGAACGACCGGCACACTCACGTGTCGTAGAACTCGCCGGCGTTCACCAGCAGCCGCTGACCGGTGATCATGCTGGCTCGATCGCTCGCGAAGAACACTGCGCTTTCGGCGACGTCCGCGTCGGTCGGCATCTTGCGAAGGGCCATTCCCTGCGCGATCTCGTCGCGGATGTCCTCGGCGGTGCAGCCGCGCTCGCCGGCCTGCCACTCGCAGTACATCTTCACGTTGGGTCCCCACATCCACGTCGGGATGACCGTGTTGACCCGGATGCCCCGCGGACCGAGCTCGGCGGCCATGTCGCGGGCCATCGCGAGCAGCGCCGACTTCGCCGACGCGTAGGCCGACTGGGGCATGAGATCGACGGGTTTGAGCGACGCTTGCGAGCCGATCAGCACCACCGAGCCACCCCCTCGCGCCTCGAACGCCGGCGTGACGGCGCGCACCACATGCACAGCGCCGAGCACGTTGACTTCGAGGTTCTTTAGCAGCGTGGAGTCGTCCAGTTCGGTGAACGGGGCGTGTGCGGTGTCGAGCGCGGCGACGTTGATGACGGCATCGAGCCCGCCGAACCGGTCGGTCGCCACAGCGACCGCGGCCTCGAGCGAAGCCTGGTCCATGATGTCGGCCGAGGCGGCCGCCACGCGGTCGCCGCTCGGGTCGAGTGCGTCGGCGGCGGCGATGAGGCGTTCCTCGTTGCGTGCCACGATCACCACGTTCGCGCCGTCGCGAAAGGCAGCTGCGGCACAGGAGTAGCCGAGCCCGGGCCCCACACCGATGACCATTACCGTCTTGCCGTCGAGAATCATGGGGCGATCCTGCCATGCCCTCAGGGCGCTGCCCATTCGATCTCGACGGGCGTGTCGGCACACGCCGTGTCGAGCACGGCATCGGGGTCGGCGGTGAACCGTTCGACGATGCTCGCGATGCAGTCGCTGCCGTACCAGATGCCGTGGCCTCGTCCGCCCTGCACCACCTCGATCGATCGACCGAGCCCGCGTGCGACATCCGTCGCGTAGGCCGGAGGCGTGATCGGGTCGAACTCACCCGAGAGCAACAGCGTCGGTGTTGCACTGCGGACGGCGTCGTCCGCCGACGGCGGCGCCGGTTCGCGGTCCCAGCCCGCGCAGAGGCGTGCGAGCGAGACCGCAGCCACCGCTGCGCCGAATGCCGGGAGATCGTCTCCGGGTCCGTCGGTGAACGGAAGGCGATCGTGGCATTGCACGCCGAAGTAGGTGCCCTCGTCATTGGCCGCCTGTGACGAGACGATCTGGCGAGCGCCGGTCCGGACCAGCCAATCGGCCGCAGCCTCGTTGCGTTGGTCGAGGTCGTTGACGACGGCCGGCAGGAATCGCAGGAGCGACTCGTGGTACATCAGCAGGAACGAGAGCTCGGCGACGCGGGCGCCGTCGAGCACCACTTCGATCTCGCCGTCCGTGGTCGCGGCACCGATCTCGTCGGTGCCCACCGGGATGCTCATCGGCGAGACGGCCAGATCGGCCATCACCCGTTCGAGGACGTCGCGGAAGCCATCCGGAGCGACGAACGCGGCACACGACGGGTCCGCTGCGCACGCCGCGTCGATCTGGTCCACCGCGCGCTCGGCCGACGTCACCACACCGGCATCGGTGTCCAGGTCGGTCGGATACACCCCGTCGAGCACGGCGCCGACGAGACCCGGCGGGCCACTCCGGAGTACCTCGAGCCCTATCGTCGACCCGTAGCTCACGCCGTAGACCACCCATTCGGCGTAGCCGAGGGAGGCCATCACGTCGACCACATCGGCCGCGTGGGCGACGCTGTCGGTGTGGGCGAGAACGACGTCGTCACCGAGGCGGCGCGCACACTCGTCGTAGGCCGCATCCGCAACGTCGATCGCCGTCAGGGAGTCGACCGTCAGGGTCGCGAGGATTGCCTCGTCGACCTCAGGGCAGTCGAAGTCCGGCCCCGCGAAGCCGGTTCCCCGCTGGTCTACGAACACCTGGGTGAACGCCTGCTGCGGGAGCCAGGCGCCCAGGCCCGTGCTGGCGCCACCGGGGCCTCCCTGCAGCACCGCGAGCGGCGTCGTGGTCTCTTCGTCGGTCCCCGCCAGGGTGGCCACGGTGATCGAGGTGGCGCCGAGTGACGGGTCGTCGCGGTCGATCGGCACCGTGACGATGCCACACGCCAGCGCGCCCCCGTTGCTGCGTTCGAGTGCAGCCGGACAGTCGACCTGCTCCACCGGTCGCACCGACCCGCCGGCGACCGGGGGCGTCGTCGACTCGGGGGGCGTCGTTGGGGTTGACGTCGTGGTCGTGACCAACAACGGCGGTGAGCTCTCGGCGTCGCCGCAGGCCGACGCGAGCAGGGTCGCCGCCACGAACAGGGCGGCGACCCGCGCGTTCACCAGAGCTGGTCGGTGTAGGTGTCGGTTCCCACGATCGTCGGCAGGAACGGCGCGGCGAAGGTCACGGTGCCCATCCCACTCTCGGCCAGCGCGTCGGCGTAGGCGTGGAACCGATCCCAGACCGCAGTCGGCTCCTCGTCGAGGAAGAAGAGCTGCACGTTGCGCTCGACCGGGCCGGCGGGCACGCCGAGATCCATCGGTGCGCCGTCGGTGTCGCCCGAACCGGTGGGCTGGTAGTGCCATGACGCAAGACTGGCCACTCCGGATCCGTTCATGAGCGCGGGCAGCGCCGTTTCGGACAGATACGCCTTGAGCTGCTCGTCGGAGACGCCCTCGGCCGGGTCGACCGTGAGCACGGCGAGTCCCTTGTAGGGGTGGTCGAGGGCCAGCTCGATCGGCACCGGGTCGGCGTCGCGATAGTGCGACGACGGCTTCTCGAGCAGCACCGTGTGGGCGTGGTGTCGGTTGGGGAAGCCGCGGCCGTTCGCATAGAGCCACACCACCTGATCACGGGCCCACTGGAAGTGCTCGTCGTGCTTGCCCTCGAGCACCCAGTAGATGGCGAGGTAGGAGCCCTTCTCGACCGGTGCGGCCATTGCGGTGTCGCCCCGGGGGAACCGGAGATCCTTCAGCTCCTTCGTGGCCACCCACCGCTTGCCGGCGAAGAGCTGTGGGCCGATCATGCAACCGGCATAGAAGTGGTCGCGCTCGTACCAACGGTTGTACTCCACCTCGTGGCCCTTCTCGGGGTCCACCATGGTGAAGAGCATCGAGCCGACGCGAATCGGGTAATCGTTCATCGTTGCCTGTCCTGTTTCTGCTGTCGTGTGCGTCGTTGTCAGCTGTCGAAGACCAGGCGGCCGATCCACTCGGCCATCAGGGCCGGCTTCTCGACGCCGTCGATCTCGACGGTGATCGTGCGGGTGCTGTTGATCGCCGCACCCTTGAGTTCGACCTTGCTGATCACGCTGTGGGCCCGCACCCGCTTACCCGAGTTCACCGGGTTGAGGAAGCGCACCTTGTCGAATCCGTAGTTGATGCCCATCATGATGCCGGCGAGCGGCGGGAGATCCTGCTCGATCGACTCGGTGAGGTGCACGAGCATCGACAGCGTGAGGAACCCGTGGGCGATCGTGCCGCCGAACAGCGGTGCCGCCGCATCGGGATCGATGTGGATGAACTGGTGGTCGTGGGTGACATCGGCGAACTGGTTGATCTGATCCTGCGTGATCTCGAACCAGTCGCCGTGGCCCTCGTCCTCGCCTTCGTGGGCCTTGAGCGCCTCGAAGGCCTTCGCTGCGTTGCTCACTGTGTCTCTCCGAACCTGGTCCGTCTCACTGGGAACGACCGGACTCTATGCGGCCAGGGCCGCCAGCAACAGTTGAGCCGCAGGGTCGGCCGGTGCGCCCGAGCGGGTGACGACCACGAGATCGCGGCTGCCGATCACCCGACCGTTGACCAGGGCATCGGTGCCCTGCTCGGCCTGGATCACGGGCAGCACCGTCCACCCGAGCCCGAGGCCGACCATGGCCCGCAGCACGTCCGGCTGATGTGACTCGGCGACGATCTCGATCGGCGCGCCGAGCTCTCGGAGGGCAGCCAGGATCAGCTCACGGGTGTGCGAGCCCTCGGGGAACACGACCCACGGACCCCATGTCTCGGGACGGCGGGGCCGACGCCCGTCGGGTGAGTAGACGGCGATGTCCTCCGTGAGCAGCGGGACCACATCGAGGCCACGCCGAGACCGATCGGGTTCGACACAGACGCCGATGTCGATGCGACCCGACTCGAGGTCATCGAGGATCTGACCTGACGGCCCGACGGTCAGCAGGAGTTCGAGGTCGGGATGCGCGGCGCGAAACGCCCGCAGCTGCGGGCTGAAGTGACCGACCGCGGCGGCGTCGATCATGCCCACCCGAAGTCGCCCCGAACCGCCGGCACGGGTGCGGTCGGCCCAGCTCGCGAGATCGGCGGTGAGCGCCACCACCTGGCGGGCGTGGGAGAGGACCTCCGCCGCGCCGGGACGCACGACCCGGCGGCGACCGTCGCGATCGAAGAGCGGTACGCCCACGCGTCGCTCGAGCTCGGCCAGGCCCTGGGAGAGGGCCGATGGACTCACGCCGACCTCGGCCGCCGCCGCCGCCCAGTTGTCACCATCGGCCACCGCCACCAGGTACTCGAGTTGACGGATGCTGAGGTCGGGTAGGGCGGTACGCACCCCGTGCACGATAGTTCAGACTTGCTTCACTGTCTGATCCGATGATGAATGTCTACTTATCATCGGGCCATGACTGCACGAGACATCTCCCCCGCCACCGGCAAGCTCGGTGTGCTCACACCCGGCATGGGCGCCGTGGCCTCCACCTTCATCGCCGGCGTGCTCGCCGCCCGTCAGAACGGTCAACCGCCTCTCGGGTCGGTCAGCCAGATGGCCCACATCCGGCTCGGCACCCGCGACGAGGGCAACAACCCCCTGATCAAGGACTTCGCTCCCCTCGCGTCGCTCGACGACATCGTCTTCGGCGGCTGGGATCCGATCTCGGCCAACGCCCTCGAGGCCGCCCGCACCTGCGGCGTCCTCGAGGAGAAGGACCTCGCCCCGATCTCCAGTGAGATGGAGGGCATCGTCGCCATGGACGCCGTCTTCGACCAGAAGTGGGTCAGCCGCCTCGACGGCACCCGGGTCAAGAGCGAGACCAACATGTGGGACCAGGCCGAGGCGCTGATCGCCGACATCGAGTCCTTCCGCACCGAGAACGACTGCGACCGCATGGTGATGGTGTGGTGCGGTTCGACCGAGGCGTTCCAGGAGCCGAGCGCCGTCCACGACACGATCGAGTCGTTCGAAGCGGGGCTCAAGGCCAACGACGAGAACATCTCCCCCAGCCAGATCTACGTCTACGCCGCGCTCCAGTCGAACGTGCCGTTCGCCAACGGTGCACCGAACCTGTCGACCGACCTCCGCTGCATGATCGAGCTCGCCCACCGCAACGGCGTGCCGATCGCCGGTCGTGACTTCAAGACCGGCCAGACGCTGATGAAGACCCTCATCGCCCCCGGCCTCAAGGCCCGCATGCTCGGTCTGCGCGGCTGGTACTCCACCAACATCCTCGGCAACCGCGACGGCGAGGTCCTCGACGCCCCGGAGAACTTCAAGACCAAGGAGGAGTCGAAGCTCGGCGTGCTCCACAAGATCCTGGAACCCGAGGTCTACCCCGACCTCTACGGCAACATCGACCACGTCGTGCGCATCAACTACTACCCGCCGCGTGGTGACAACAAGGAGGGCTGGGACGCCATCGACATCTTCGGATGGATGGGCTACCCGATGCAGATCAAGATCGACTTCCTGTGTCGTGACTCGATCCTCGCCGCCCCGATCGTCCTCGACCTCGCGCTGTTCATGGACCTCGCCCACCGCGCCGGTGAGTCCGGCGTGCAGGAATGGCTGTCGTTCTACCTGAAGGCACCGCAGTCGGCCGTCGACGGTGTGCCCGCCGAGCAGGACCTGTTCATCCAGCAGACCAAGCTCAAGAACACCCTGCGCGAGTGGATGGGCGAACCCGCCGTCACCCACTCCGAAGCCGGCTGACCCGAGCGCTTCCCCTTGCAGATCCCCTTGCAAATTGAGGCGAGTTCACCACCGTTGCGGTGGTCAACTCGCCTCAATTTGGGATGGGTGGGGAACTCGGGTCGGCGATGGAACGTCGAAATGGGCATGAGACGAATCCTTCCCTGCCTCCTTTCAGTGATGCTGCTCGCCGCGGCCTGCGGTGACGATGCGAGCCCGACCGAGGCCGGCGCACCCGGCGACGGCACAACGACCACGACCACGACCACGACCACGGCGGCGCCGGTCGATCTCGACACGCCCGAGGGTTCACTCGCCGCCGCCCGCGACCGGTGGGCCGCCAACGGGCTGACGTCGTATCGACTCGCCACGTCGGAACTGTGCTTCTGCCCCGAGACCAACTGGGTCAACACGGTGGTCGACGGTGACGTCGTCGGACACGAGCCCGTCGGCGAAGAATCGTTCTACGACCCCGGCCCGCGTTCCATGGAGACGCTCTTCGACGAGATCGACGCCGCGATCGCCGACGGCTACCACACCCTCGACCTCGACTTCGATGACGAGACCGGCGCGGTGGTGCGCTACTGGGTCGACGTCGACGAGATGATCGCTGACGAGGAACACGGCGTGGAGGTGACCTCGCTGACCCCGTACGACCCCGACGCGTCGGCCGTCGTGCCCACCGCGGCGGCACTGGTCGACGACTACGGCTGTGGCTACCTGTTCGCCAAGGGGAACGCCGACCAGAGCCTGGCCCTCGTCATCTCGTGGACCGGCAGCGCGGCCGACGGACCCGATCTGTCGGCTCCGATCGATCTGGCGATCACCGAGGACTGGTCCGCGACGATCACGGCAGGAACCGACCTCTTTGCCAACTGGTGTGACGATGTCTTCGAGCCCGACGAGCCGACCCCGGCCGTCACCGACACATGGACGATCGTCGACGGCACCGTCACCGTCGACACCGACCTCGCCGATGTCGCCTCGTGCGGCGGCACCGAGGTGACTGCGACCCTCTCCGGCACCATCGCCAAGACGACCACCGAGGGGGTGAACGCCCTCGACGACATCTCACCCGCCGATCTCACCCTCGACGACATTGCGCTCACCAACCCCGCCTGGGGCTGCTTCGCCGGCTGATCCCCAACGAACTTGGTGTGAGTTCACCACCGCAGCGGTGGTGAACTCGCCTCAATTTGGGGGTTGGGGTGGGGGGAGGTGGGCGAGGACGGCTTGCCAGCTGGGGTGGGCGGGGTCGATGACATCGAAGTGGTCGGCGCCGGCGAACGACTCCAGCTCGACCCTTCCCGGCTCCGAGGAGGACTCGGCGAGGGCGACGTAGGCCTCGGCACGGTCGGGGGGCACGATCGTGTCGTCGCTGCCCTGCACGATCAGCTGCGGCGCCACGACCGGCAGGAGCCGCGCCGGATCGGCGATGTCGTACGCGGCCGGATCAGCCGCCGGCGTGGTGCCCATGAAGCCCACGACCGCACCACCACCGAGGTCCAGGTTGCCGGCCAAGTCGGCCACCGGAGCCTGGCCGACGACCATCAACGGCACGACCGCCGGGTCGGCGCCGGGCACCCCCGACGGCAACTGCGCTCGCTGACCGGCCCACAGGGCGAGATGCCCGCCGGCACTGTGGCCGACGATCGCAACCCGATCGAGGTCGAGCGGATGTTCGTCGGCCAGCACGGCGAGATGATCAATGGCAGAGGCGATGTCGAGCAGCGTTCCCGGGTACGCACCACCGGTATCACCGACTCGGCGGTACTCGACGTTCCAGGTTGCATAGCCCCGATCAGCGGCATCCGCGGCCTGCGGTTCGGCCAGGTCGAGGCCGAAACCGTTGCGCCAGAAGCCGCCGTGGATGAACACCACGACGGCGAAGGGACCTTCTCCCGCCGGCACGGTGAGGTCGCCGAACTGGAGCGGGTCGTTGTCGTAGGCGACCCGCCGTGTCACGGCATCCTGCGTGCGGTCGTTCGCAGCGTCATCGCTGTTGCCGCTCCCACCGTCGGTCGCACACGCCGAGGTGAGCACTGCGAGTAGCAGAACGGCGAGGGCGACACGCCGGCGCACTCAGGCGCCGTGGGGCGGATCGGTCTCGAGCACGCCGTCGGCCACCAACGACTCGATCTCGTCATCGGGCAGCCCGAACCAGTCCGCGGCGATCTCACGGGTGTGCTGTCCGAGCCCGGGCGCCGGGAAGATGTCGGGGCCGATCATCGCACTGGCGTGGAATCCCCCGCCCTCGAAGATCATGCCGCCGATCGGCGGCTGCTGGAGCTTGACCAGATAGCCGCGCGCCTCGAGGTGTGGATCGACCGACTGGGTCGCGCCCGTCAGCATCGGCCCGGCGGGAACACCGGCGGCCAGACATGCCTCGGTGACCGCGTCGTTCGTCATCGTCGCGGTCCACTCCGCGATCTTGGCTTCGATGTCGTTCTCGGCGGCGCGACGGTCGGCGGTCGACATGGCGGGATCGGCCCAGTCGGGCGAACCCATGACCTCCACCAGCGCCGCCCATTCGGCATCGCTGCGCACGCACACGGCAACCCACTTGTCGTCGCCCGCGGTCGGGAACAGCCCCCACGGCGTGCCGTGATCGGAATGGTTGCCCCGGGGGACGACCGAACCGGGGTCGAGCGATTCCTTGGCGAGGAGATCTCCCATCACCCCGACGACCTGTTCGACCTGGCACACCTCGACATGGGTGCCGCCGCCACCGTTGCGGCGATTTCCGAGCACGTTGGCGAGCGCGGCCACGGCCCCGGTGCGACCCGCGAAGTGGTCGGGGAAGATCGATTGACTGCCGGCCGGCTCCGGGTCGTTCTCGTAGCTCCACAGGTGGGTCATTCCCCCGGTCACCTGGGTGTTGGGTCCGTAGCCCAGCCAGTCGGCCCAGCGGCCCTGAGAACCCATGAGCTGGCTCGACATCATCACGATGTCGGGGTTCTCGCCCTTCATCACCTCGTAGCCGAGTCCCATCGCGGTCATGGTGCCGGTGGAGTTGTTCTCGATGACGACATCGGCGTCGCGAGCCATCTGGCGCAGCAACTCGATGCCGCGATCGGTCTTGGCGTTGACGCCCAGCGACCGCTTGCTCCGACTCGACGAGGCGAACGAGGGCGACATCTCGCCGCCGAGGACGACTCGGATGAAGTCGGGATAGGTGCGGCTCTCGATCTTCACCACGTCGGCGCCGTACTCGCCGAACATCCGGCCGGTCTCCACGCCGACCCCGCCGTGTCCGAAGTCCATCACCTTCATCCCCGCCAGTGGCGGCGCAGGGTCGAGCGGAGCGGCCGGAGCCGGACGCGCATCGCCGAGGTTCGCGAAGACCTCGTCGTTGTGTTGACCGACGTGCGGCGGCGGACCGGTGGGACCCACGCGCTCGCCGTCGAATTCGAACCATCCCGACGGCAGCTTCATGGTGCGCCCGTCGTCGAGCTCGACCTCGTCGAACGTGTGACGACTGGCGAGGTGGGGGTTGTCGAGCACCTCGTTGGGCTTGAGGATCGGCGTGCAGACGATGCCGCGGCGCTGCGCTTCCTCACAGACGTCGAGCATCGACATCTCGGCCCAAAGCTCGCAGTAGAGCGGGTTGAGCACTGCGTCGGCGATCATCATGCGTCCGACGAATCCGTCGAGATCGGGGTCCTGGAGGTACTCCGGCTCGCCGAGCCACGCCCGGATGGCGTGCCACTGACGGGTACTCAGCACCACGAGACGCACGTAGCCGTCGGCGCAGGGGATGATCGTGTAGACGGGGCCAGGGCCGGCCCGCATCTCGAGCGACGGAGAACCGGCGTCAGCGGCGCGGCTCCAGTTCGACAACGACCAATCGGTGATCTGGGCCAGCGATTCGTTGACCGACAGATCGATCAGCTGGCCGGCACCGGAGTCCTCCCTCTGCCACAGCGCGCACAGCACCGCCCACGCGCCGATGAGGCTCGCCGTGTCGTCGCCGATGAGGCCAGGCGGCAGGATCGGGCCGCCCTCGTGGGTGCCCGCCTTGAAGGCCATGCCCCCGGTGGCCTCGATCACTGCATCGGGCACGTCGCGACCGGCGTAGGGACCGGTGCGGCCGTAGGCGGTGAGGCTCGTGACGATCAGGTGAGGGTGACGTTCGGCGAGCTCCGCGGCATCGAGACCGGTGCCGTCCTTGGTGCCGGGCTCGTCGCAGACCAGCACGACATCGCTGTGGGCGAGCAGTTCGTGGAGCTGATCGCGGCCGGAGTCGGCTTCGAGATCGAGCTCGACGCCGAGCTTTCCGGCATTGCGAAACGTCCAGAACAACGAGTGGTCACCATCGAGCGGCGCCATCGCACGCGAGGGCGAACCACCGAGCGGCTCGACCCGGATGACCTCGGCGCCGAGGTCGCTCAGGAGTCGCCCGCAGAGTTCACCTCGTTCGATTGTGAGATCTACGACTCGGATTCCGACGAGTGGTCGACGCGGCACGGGTCCCCCTGTTGCTCAGTTCGTCCAGGATCGTAGATCGCCCTCCGGGCTCGGACCTACACGACGCGAGGGTATGGGACCGCATTCATCCGAGGTCTCGCCGTTCGAACGCCCACACCCCCACGACAGCGCCGAGCGCCGCGATCGCGGCCAACGTCGAGGCGTGGGCCGGATCGAACCCGCCCACCAACGGTTCGTGGTCGGCGTAGGGAAACCAGAGGGACAAACGCCGGGCCGGAGCCAGCCGATCCGACAGCGGGAAGAGGCCGTAGACGAGAAAGCTGGCCACGGCGACGGTGGCCGAGCCACCGACGGTCGGGCCGCGCCGCCCGGTCACGCAACCCGCACCGAATGCGAGCGCCCCGACCGCGGCGCCGAGAAGCCAGAGCGAAACCGCCGCAGCCGTCAACCGGCCCACCCCGATCTCAAGTCCACCCGCCGCTGACCCGACGACCGTCGTGACCCAATAGACCCCTACGACGACGCTGATCGCGCCCAGCAACGAGAGCCAGACACCCAGCGCGATCGAACGGCGTGTGGCGGACGAGGTGGCCAGCATCGCCATTCGGCCCGAGGACTCGGCGCCGGGAAGGCCCGACGAGGCCATGGAGATCGCCACGAGGATCACGAGGATCGGACCGATCGTGCCGTAGGCCTCGGCCTGCAGGAATCCCTCCGGGGAGGCGAACTCCTCACTTCCCACGAGTTGCGTGAACGCCTCGGGGAGCGCCTCGGTCATCTCACCGAGACTGTCGCGGAGGCTCGGGTACATGCCGATCTGCAGCGCAAGGCTCACCGCAGCGCCGAGCGCGACACCTCCGACCAGGAGTCGCCGTTCGGTGAGAAATCGGCGGGCGATGACAAGCGCAACGGTCACTCGTCGGCCTCCGATCGATAGAACCCGAGGAACACGTCCTCGAGGTCGCCCTCGGAACTACGTACGCGGCGAACCCCGCTGCGGTCGATCGCAACGCGCAGGAACGCATCGACCGAGCCTCGCACGCGTGCGGTGACGTGGGTTCCCGACACGTGCACCTCGTCGATGTTGTCGACGTAGTCGAACCAATCCTCTTCGGCCGGTCCGGTGAGCTCGAGTTCGACGGTGTGCGCCACCTTGGCCTTGACCTCGGCAAGCGCCTCCACCGTGACGAGGTGTCCGTCGCGAATGATTCCGACCCGATCTGCGGTGCGGTCGACCTCGGCGAGGCTGTGCGAGGAAAGGAACACCGTCGCCCCTGACTCCGCACTCGCCCGCAGGATCTCGTGCAACGCGTGTTGGACCAGGGGGTCGAGACCGCGGCTCGGTTCGTCGAGCACGATGAGCTCCGGCTCGTGGGCCAGGGCTTGTATGAGGGCGACCTTCTGCTGGTTACCCGTGGACATCTCACCGATGCGTCGGCGGAGATCGGCGCCGAGCCGGTCGGCCAGCTCGGCTCGGCGGGCTCTGGTGTCGATCCCACGGAGATCGTCGCGAAAGGCCAGGTAGCGCTCGGCGGTGAGATCACGTGGCAACGCCGGTTCGGAGGGTGCGAGACCGATCCGACGATGGATCCGGGCGGCATCATCTCGCGAGTCGAGACCGAAGACCCGCACCGAGCCGCTGGTGGGCCTGATCAGATCGAGCACGAGACGGATCAGCGTCGATTTCCCCGCCCCATTTGGTCCGAGGAACCCGAACACCTCTCCGACCTCGACCCGGAGGTCGACATGGTCGACCGCAGTGAGAGATCCGAAGCGCTTCGTCAGCGCGTGCGTCTCGATCACAGGTGTCGTCGCGCCGGAACCGATCACCTGTCTCCTTCACCTGTGTCCGGGAGTCGGTCCTCAGTTTCTACCGGGCGTCTCGGAGGTGTCCACGGGACCAACGTCCCGGCCCGCAGGCCTCAGCCCGGTTCGGGGCCGTAGATGCCGACGAAGCTCACCATCTCGCCGGGGTAGCCGCCGAGATTGTGGGTGAGTGCGAGCTTGCGGTCGGTCTCGGGGATGCGCCGATCCTCGGGGGCTTCGCCCCGCATCTGGAGCCAGACCTCGTAGAGCATGCGCAGGCCGGACGCCCCGACCGGGTGGCCGAACGACTTGAGACCGCCGTCGGTGTTGACCGGCAGCCGTCCGTCGAGCTGGAAGGCGCCGTCGAGCACGTCTTGCCACGCACCGCCGGGATCGGAGAACCCGAGGTCCTCCATGAGGACGAGTTCGGTCGGGGTGAAGCAGTCGTGCACCTCGGCCATGGCGATCTGGGATTTCGGGTCGGTCACGCCGGCCTGGGAGTAGGCGTCATCCGCGGCCCACTTGCTCTCGTGAAGCGTCGTGTAGTCGTAGTCGGGATCGAGCGAGCCCGCGCCGGTGCCGGCGACGAACGACAGCGCTTTGATGTAGAGCGGGTTCGGGCAGTACTTGTGGGCATCCTCGGCCCGGCACATGATCACCGCGGCGGCGCCGTCGGCCACCCCGGCGCAGTCGAACACCGAGAGTTCGCCGGCCACCGCAGCCATCTGGCAGATCTGCTCGGCGGAGGTCTCGCGCCGGAACTGGGCCAGCGGATTGCGGGCCCCGTTGTAGTGGTTCTTCTCGGCGATCTTCGCCACTGTGTAGCGCAGCCGCTCCGGATCGACCCCGTACTTCTCGGAGTACGACGGCAGGATCAGGCTGAACATGGCCGCCGCGGTGAGGGTGCGCTGCGTCCCGTCGGTGGGGATGGGGAACGCGTTGAGCCCTTGGTAGCCGCCGTCCTTCACCTTCTCGGCGCCGAGCGCCATCACCACGTCGTAGGCGCCCGATGCCACTGCGTAGGCCGCGTTGCGCATCGCCTCGGAGCCAGTGGCGCAATAGTTCTCGACGCGGGTGACCGGCTTGCCCTGGATCTTCAGGGGCCCGGCCATGGCGAGCCCAGAGGCGGCCGACTGGGAAGTGCCGAACCAGAACGCGTCGATGTCTTCCTGGGCGATGCCGGCCGACGCGTAGGTGGACTGGGCCGCGTCGATGATGAGGTCGTCGAGCGACTTGTCCCAGTGCTCGAGGAAGGGCGTGCAGCCCATGCCGATGATGGCGACCTGGTCCTTGATGCCGTGTGAACCCATCAGACTTCGCTTTCTCCGGCCCTGACCGGCCGGACTTTCCAGAAATAGTTGTGGATCTCGTCGCTGGTGAAGAGACGACGGAACGTGGGTTCGACGCGACCGCCGACCTCGACCTCGTCGGGGTCGACGTCGGTCATCTCGAGCGGGGCTCGCCCGCCGCCGTCGAAGTCGACGACGGCGAAGACCACCGGCGGGCTCGGCGAGTAGACGAGCTTGTCGATCGTGAACGCGGCGATGGTGCCCTGCGTGTCGGCCATGGCGACCGGCTCCATGTCGTCGACCGCGCCACCCTTCTGCGAGACCCGGGCCGGAGGGAGGTGGATCATGCCGCTGCTGCGATCGCGGGTGCCGACGAAGCCGAACTTCCAGTCCTCACGCCGATGGGCGGCGCTGGCCGACGGCCGGTTGGGGGCGGGACGGTTGGGCGGCTCGACCGCCACCATGCCCCGCCACGAGAGGAATTTGCCGTAGCTCACCGGCGCACCGGCCGCGGCCTGCGCCGCAACGGGAGCGGTCGAGCGATAGTCGGCGATGGCGTCGGTGGTGCGCAGGATGACGACCTCGACCCCGTCGGCCAGCATCACCACGGCGATCAGCTGACCGGGCTCCGCCTGCTCGAGCGTGGCGGTGAGGAGCAGCGCGGGGTGGGCGGTGCCGGTGTTGCCGACCGACGAAGACAGATCGTCGACCATCTTCTCGGTGGCCGCGCCGAACGCCTTGCCGCCCCGCTTGATCGCCCGGGCGTGCATGCCGGCCACCGCGAGGTGGTCGATGTCGCCGGCGTCGACACCGGCGTCGGCGAGCGCGGCGTCGAACGCCTGCTTCATCAGCGGGGCGTAGGTGACCTCGCCGAACCGCTCCTCCCACACCCGCGACCGTTCGGCCCCGGGCACCCGCCAGCGCTCGAGGAACTCGTCGGTGGCAATGCCCGCACCCACGTATTCGGCAATGACCGGACCGGCGGACTCGTCGCCCACGATCAGCGCAGCCGCGCCGTCGCCACCGCTCGCCTCGTCGGCCGAGGTGGCCATGCCGTCGCGGATGTCGGCGCTGATGACCAGCGACGTGCCGCCGCCCTGGAGCGCCGTGCGCAGCGCACCGATGCCCGAGCGGAGGGCACCCCCGAGGTCGAGGGCCGATACCGACGGCTCGAGCCGCAGCGCGGCATGGATGGCCGCGGCGTTGGTCTTCTCGAGATAGGCGGGCGTGGAGGTGGAGAACCAGACCGAGTCGACGGTGACGTCGCCGGCGTCACGCAACGCGTTGCGGGCGGCCTCGGCGCCCATCGTGGTGGTGTCCTCGTCGAACCCGGCGACGGAGCGAGTGCCCTTGCCGCCACCCTTGCCGAAGAAGGCACTGATCTCACTGCGGTCGAGACGACGATGGGGGATGTAACCCCCGCTGGCGATGATGCCGCGCATGAATCTCCTGAAAATCTGACGGACCGTCAGACGTTATCGGCTGGGCTCGTTCGCGCCGAAGGCCGCCCGGTATCGCCGAGGATCGTCGGGAGGTCCTGCGCGTCGGCGAGGAAACCGACCACGCGGCGGAAGCGCAATCCTGGGACAGTTGTCACCATTCGTTGTCAGCGAAAGAGCCGGTCGATCTGGAGACAGACGGCGAAACCGTTCTGTCCCTACTGCTCGAAGGTCGTCGTGGTGACCGGCAGGCTCGTGGTCGTGGTCTCCGGCGGGAGCTGCTCGTCGCCGGTGAGGGCCTCGAGCTCGTCCTGGACCAGCCGGACGACCAGCGCATCGAGCGGCAGTTCGTCGTAGTCGTCGGCGCTGATGTCGGAGCTGGGCCCCGTAGCGGTGCCGGCGCCGGCCACGCCGTAGGACAGGAAGACGAAGCGCCCACCGGTCACGAAGGCCAGCTCTCGCATCACGTACTCGGCCTGGTCGTCGGTGCCACTGGCGGCCACCGGGAAGATCTTGACGCCCGCTTCGGCAGCCGCGACGGCCGTGGCGGTGGCGGGCGTCTGCACGTCGCGCTCGACCTGGTTCGGCGCATCGGCGATGACGAACATCAGCTCGACGGCACCGTCCCGACGCCACTCGGGCTTCTCGAGGGCGTCGGCGAGGGCCTCGTCGAGCGCTTCGGGATAGTCGCCGCCGCCCTCGGCCTGGACATCGGCCAGCGCATCGAGGAACGAGGAGAGATCGTCGGTGAGGTCGAACGTGCGGGTGACGAACAGATCGCCGACATCGCGATAGACGGTCATGCCGAAACGCACGTCGGGCGCACTCGGCAGTGCGGCGATCTGGTTGGCGATCGACGTCATGTTGTCGCGCAGCCGGGAGATCTCGTCGCCCATCGAGCCGGTGGCGTCGATCACGAAGTGCACGTCGAGCGGGACCGAACCGTCGACACCGCCGGGCGCCTCGACCGAGACATCGACCGAGGTCACTCCCCGCTCGTAGGCGACATCCGTGGCGACATCGCCGACTCGGACGACGACGGCGAGTTCGGCGGCGTCGGCCGCCATCGCGGCAGGGGCGAAGCGCACCGAGCCGTCGGCGGTGGTGCGCAGCGTGACCAAGGGGGTACCGGTCGCCCGGTCGGCCGCCGGGTCCCAGAACTCGACGGCCGCGTCGAGCACGGGCAGGCCGTTGCTGCCCGTCACCGTGAAGACCGTCGAGTCGGTCACGTCGAGGGGCCGCACGCGGAGACCCGAGTCGAGCACGCCGGCCCGGTACTCGAGGTAGGCGGCCACGTCATCGCCATCGTCGATCGAACCGGCCTGTAGCGGCGAGTCGTCGGGCCGAGGATCGATCGGCCCGATCTCGCGGAACTCGCTGTCGCCGTCGGATGCCTCGGTGGCCATGTCCATGTCCATCGCCATGTCGTCGCCGCTCTCATCCAGGCCACCGGAGGAGTCGAACCATTCGAGGTCGTCGCCCTCGAGCCAACCACGATCGCCACTCGGCACCACTGAGGTGGCGACGGTCGGGTCACTCGATGCGGTGTCGGTGTCGCCCGCCTCGCCGCAGGCAGTGGCGAGCAGCACTGCGGTGAGGACCAATGAGCAGATCCGAAGGGAACGTGAAGGGGACATGCTTCTTCCGACGATCCTCGGGCCCGCCTGGTTCCCGACTTCGGGGCGAGTCATGCCCGAAGCTCGGCGATCCGGGCCCGGGCGATGGCCAGATCGTCGGGATTGGTGACGCCCACCCAGGACTCGGCGGTGGGCACGACGCCCACGGTCAGCTCCCCCGCGGCCATGAGGTCGTGGACCACGGTCGGGAGCAGGAACTCGGCTTTCTCCTCGTGACCGTGCGCGGCGAGGAACGCATCGAATCCCCGCTCGAGGTCGGCGAAGAGCCGCGGCGGAAACCCCCAGAAGTTCATCGACGAGACGGTGTCCTCAGCCAGCACACCCGCCGGGTCGGTGGCGGTGATCGAACCGTCGGAGCGCCGTCCGATGCCGTGGGTCTCGACCAACGACGTCAACCGATCGTCGTCGACCTCGCACACTCCCCGGCTGACCTCGCCGCGAGCCGGCAGCGTGTGGGCCATCCTGAACCCGGCCAGCAGCGCCCGGTCGTCGGGCAGCGCGGCAGCCAACGGCGCGACGGCCCCATAGGTGGACCGGCCGTAGTAGTCGTCGGCGTTGCACACGATGAACGGCCCCGGCACCTCGGGGGCGGCGGTGAGTACCGCATGGCCGGTCCCCCACGGCTTGGCCCGAGCGGGACCGTGCTCGTCCTGGCGGACGAAGGCGACGTCGAGATGGCCGTGGCGTCGGGCGACGTGGCGGCGGACGTCGTCCTCGATGTCGGAGCGCACGATCAACACGATCTTGGTGACGCCGGCCGCGACGGCATCGATGATGGAGAAGTCGAGGAACGCTTCGCCGTCGGGGCCGACTTCGGCGAGCTGCTTGGTGCCCCCGAACCTCGAGCCGAGGCCGGCCGCCATCACGACCAACGAGAGAGGAGCGGAATCAGACACGGCGCCAAGGGTAGAAGGAGGGTCAGCTACATCAGGGGATCGGCTACATCACGGGATCGCCGTACATCTCCCCGAGCGGATCGTTGATCAGCTCGATCCTCGCCCCGTCGGGGTCGCGGAAGTACATCGACGACTCCACGATGTGGATCTCGACGCCGGCAGCCTCGAGCGCGGCCTTCTGTTCGACCCAGTTGTCCGGGGCCACCGAGATCGCCAGATGGTGCAGCCCGCCGAGCACCTCGGCGTAGTCGACGAGCCCCAGCTTCGGGAAGTCGAAGAACGCCAGCGCGTTGCCGTTGCCGATGTCGAAGAAGAAGTGGGTCGAGCCCTCGTAGTCACGGTTCTCGAACAGCTCGGTCAGCGGGAAGCCGAGGATGTCCTGGTAGAACGCGATCGTCCGCTCGACGTCTGTGCAGAGAAGGGCGACGTGGTGCACACCCCGGGCGGTCGACGGTGGTCGCTCGGATTTCGCCCGGAGGTGTTCGGCGCGAAGCCTTGCCCACTCGTCGGTGCGGTCGGCCGTGGTGTCGCTCATGCGCTCAGGCTATTGCTCGGGCTCCTTCGCCACAGAGACACCGGCGGCCTCGGCGAAGAGATGCACCAGTGGCACCAGCTGCGGCGGCGACAGCAGGCAGCCCTCGAGGTGGCGGCACGACCGGATGTCGAGCTCGGTCGCCCCTCGCAGATCGACGGCACGGAACCGTGCCTTGTCGAGCTCGACGCTGCGCAGCGCGGAACCGGGCACCGCGACATGGGCAAGATCGGCCTCGTAGCAATCGACATCGTCGAGCGTGGTGTCGCGGAACTCGACGCGCTCGAGCTCGGCCATGCGAAGCACGCTCAGTTGCATCAGCGAACGGTCGAACACCACGTCACGCGCGAGTCCGCCGCTGACATCGATGCCCGAGAGCTTGCAGCCCTCGAACACGGTGTTGGTCAGCTTCGCGAAGCGCAGGGCGGTGAGGTCGCATTCGACGAAACGCGACGCCGTCACATCGAGTTCGACTCCTGGCTGCGCCCGAAAGCTCACGCCGCGGAAGACCGAGCCGCGGACCTCGAGTTGCTCGCACGTGCTGATGTCGATGCCGCCGCGCAACTCGGCGGAGAGGATCGAGCCCCAACGCTCGTCCAGATCGACCGTGCCGTCGTCGCCGGGTTCGCTCAGTGGACCGACCGCGCGCGGCGGCTCGGCATACGGTTCATCGACCTCGATCCATGGCATCGCCGGCAGCGTAGAGGCGATGCTCGGCCCCCGGTCAGATTCGGGCGACGCAGACCACCACGGCATCGTCGCGCGGTTGAGTGCGGCCAAGTACCGTCCGGGCGATGGCGCTCGCATCGCAGCTCTGTCCCGGCCCGAACTCCGCTTCCAAGTGGCCACGGAGCCGCGCGAAGCCGTCGTCGGGATGCTCACCGGGCCGCTCGACGAGACCGTCGGTGTAGACGACGACACGTCCGCCGGGCTCAACCTCGAATGTTGCCTCGGAATCCGGGTTGCGGCCCACACCCAGCAGCGCCGAACGACCCCCGAGCAGCAGTTCACTCCGACCATCGGGGTGGCAGAGCACGGGGTAGGGGTGGCCGGCCGAGGCGTGGGTGCCTGCGCCGTCGGGGGTGAGCGACAGACACACGAGCGACGAGCAGCGAACGCCCGGCGTGATCCGAGCGAACTTGTCGAGACCCTGCAGAACCTCGAGCGGGCCATCGCTCACCAGCGCCAGCGCGCGAGCCGCGCTCCGGAGCTGACCCATGGATGCGGCGGCATCGAGACCGTGACCGACGACGTCGCCAACGATCACCACGGTGCGTCCGTCACCCGCGACCGTCACGTCGAAGAGGTCGCCACCCACCATGAGGTGTTCGCTGCCGGGACGATAAACGACCGAGATCCTCCAGCCCGGTGTCGTCGGCAGCTCACCCGCCAGGAGACTGGCCTGGAGGGTCACGGCGACCTCGTGTTGCAGCTCGTAGCGTCGCGCGCGGCCCAGCGCGGCGCTCGCCTCCGCGGTCAGACCGGCGAGCGCCACCTGCGCGGCCGGGGTCAGGTCGGTGGTGTCCTCGAACCCGATGGCGACCAACCCGACCAGTCGGTCCGACATCGTCAGCGGGAGGAACCCAAGCGCACTCCAGGGGAGTTCCAGAAATGCACCGCAATCGAGGTCGGGGGTCGGCCGGCCGTAGGCGTAGCGAGGGGTGCGCCGGCCGGCGAGATCGGCCACGACCCCCTCGTGTGCGGAGATCTCCACCGGAAAGTCCGGCGTCGCGTCCCCTGCGTCGCCGTGGGCGAACAGCTCGAAACGGTCGCGTTCGTTGTCATCGCCTTCGGCGACATAGACCGCGAGCCACGCGGCATCGAATGCTCGCATCCCGCGGCTGGTGATGGCGCCGGCGACCTCGCGTGTCGTGACCGCTGCGTTCACCGCCGACGACAGGGCGAGCAGTTGATCGGCCCGGCGACGAGCCGACACCTCGTTGTCGTGGAGCACGGCGCGCCGAACGGCCTGATCAGCCTGCTCGGCGAATACTCGAACCAGCGTCCGGTCGGCGTCGATGATGGCGCCCGGCGACGAGAACGCGACCACCACCGCGCCAGAAACCTCGCCATCGCGGGCCAGCGGAACGCCGATGACCCGTCCAGCGTGACCTTCGGCGAGTAGCGGACTCTCGGGGAAGCGGCGCCGCAACTCTCTTCCGTTCGTGCAGAAGACGACCTCGCCGGTCCGCACGACCTCGCAGCCAACCGACTGCGTCGCCAGCGCGACGTCCTGGCTCGGTTGTCCCCCACCGAAGTACCGGACCGTGCGGTGTTCCTCGTCGAGTAGCACGACCCGGATCCGGCGCGTTCGCAGGAGCCGGCCTCCCTCTTCGTCGATCGTGTCGAGTACCTCGTCGACCGACATCGCTCCGGAGAGGCGGGTGGAGAACCGCAGGAGACCTTCGAGACGCTCACGGCTCTGCACCTCGGCCCCGAACCCCCGCGCCCGTTCGAGGGCGTGGTTCGTCTGGGTCGCCAGGGTGAGCGCGACCTGTCGATCCTGTTCGTCGAACTCGTGCACCACGTCGAACCCGTAGCCGAGGAGGCCGATCAGACGGCCGTCGGCGTGCAGCGGCGCGATCGCCAAGGACCGGCGCCCGGCCGAGCGCATCCACTGTTCGATCAGCGGGTACTCGCCGATCGACGCGTGGCTGTCCTCCACCACCAACACCTCGCCGTTGGCGAGCTGCGCGAGCGCCGGCGCGCGTTCAACGACATCGGCGATTTCGACCGTGGTCGCCGTTTCATCCGAGCCCGCACGGGTGACCGCCCCCAGGTCGGAATCGAAGAGCCAGACCGAACACTCGGCCCCGTCGAAACTCGCGGCGCTGCGTTCCGACACCACCCGCGCCACATCGGCCTCGGTGAGGATGCCGGCGAGACCGGATGCCACTTCGTAGAGCGCGCCGACCCGGACAGCAGCGCGCTCGGCCACCTGGCGCTGGCGGAGGAGCTCCTGCTCATAGCGGCGTCGCTCGGTCGCCTCGATCAGCACCACGACGGTGCGAGTCCGCCCTCCCGTCGCATCGGCGTGTACTGCGACGTTGATCAACACCGGACGACGGCCACCATCGGCGTCCACCAGCTCGACGGCGATCTCCTTCACCTCACCTGTGATCTCCAGCAGCGGGCGGATGTGGGTGTCGTAGTAGATCCGGTCGCCCGGGGCCAGGAGATCCTGGATCGATCGCCGTCCGACGACCTCGACTCTCGACAGGCCGAGCCAATCGAGGCAGGTCGTGTTGACATCGTCGATCAGATCATCGACCCCGGCGGTGAGATAACCGAGCGAACCTGCGACCATGCGGTCGGACGACTCGGTCAAGCGCGTACGGAGAGGTCGTCGACGAACCGTCGGATTGCGGCCGAGGTCACCTGCGGAGCGGACAGGTTGGGACAGTGACCGCTGACGTCGAGAACGACGAGTTCGCTGTCGGGGATGCGCTGGTGGACGTACTCGCCGACATGTGGTGCAGCGATCGCGTCCCGGGCGGATTGCAGGATCAGGGTGGGCACGTGGACACCAGCGAGATCATCTCGATTGTCGCCGCGAAATGTCGCATGTGCGAACGCCTTGGCGATACCGGGGTCGACGCGACAGAAGCTGTCAGCGAGCTCCTCGCCGAGTTCGGGGCGCTCGGGGTTGGCCATGATCGTCGGGGCCATCGACCGTGCCCAGCCCAGATAGTTGTTGTCGAGTGACTGGAGGAGCTCCTCGATGTCGGATTCGCTGAACCCGCCGCGGTAGTCGCCGTCGTCGATGTAGCGCGGCGATGGACTCACCAGCACCAGCGCGGCAAATTCCTCCGGCCGTCGGGCCGCAGCGAGGACACCGATCATTCCGCTCACGGAGTGGCCCACGAAGACGAGTCCGGTCAACGCCAACTCGTCGATGATGTCGACCACATCGGCCGCATAACCGTCGAGCGATCGGTGCCGTTGAGGATCGAACGCCCCCGGGTCGCTGCCACCACAGCCGACATGGTCGAAGAGCACCACTCGATGGTCGTCGACGAACGTCGGAACGACGTCGCGCCACATCTCCTGGCCGCAGCCGAATCCGTGTGCGAAGAGGACCGGCATCGCGTCGGCTGGGCCGAGGCACTGCACGTTGTTGGTGACGACGGACATCGGGGGAACGATACTCCCCGGTGCGAATCCGGTCAGGTGTCCTGCGACCCGCCGGTCATTCGTCGGTGGGCATCCTCCGTTGCCTTCTCGTCGTACTCGGTACCGTCCGGACCCTTCGTGTCGGGAGTGTTCTCGGACATTGTTCGCTCCTCTGATCGAGCGGCGAAACGGTCACGCTCGTCGGAGTCGGCGAACCCGACCACGGCCCAGTACGCCGTGTTGCCGGCCCGGCGCAGACCCTCGATCCGGTGGTTTCCGTCCTCGACGACCATCTGTCCGTCGCGTATCGACACCACCAACGGCGCCGGCGACCAGCCGTCCTCGATGCTGTCCTGCATCCCTTCGGCCTTCTCGACGCCGTCCTCGTCGAGGCGCCCCAGCGTCGGTTGGTCGGGTGGCCCGGCGAGCCGATTGAGGTCGTCGAACGGCAGTTCCACCGGCCCTGTCCAGCACTGCATCTCCCCCGAGAGGATGTCAGCCAACTCGGCGTTGTCACTGCCGGGGCTGCGCAGGAACGCGGTCACCCACTGTTCGAGCTCGTCGCGGGCAGCAGCCTCTCGTGCGGATTCGATCGTGAAGTCGTCGTCGTCCATGCCCGGCTGTACCCCGTCGACCAGAGGATCATGCACGATCCTCGGCCTGGTCCGGTTAAACCGGGTCGGCGCCGTTCAGGTGGGTGGTCGTGTTGTAGCTGCGCAACGTCCAGTGACCGCCGGCGGGATCGTGCTCCCATTCGGTCAGTCCGGTGTTGGTCGGGAGAACACGAGCCAGCGGCGACTGCTGCACTGCGAGCATGACGCTCAGAGAGGCGGCGATCACCCCGGCGTGGCACACCGCCATGACGGTCGAATCGGGGTGGTCGGTGGCCAAGCGGTCCATCACCCCACGGACCCGCTCGTGAAAGCTCGTCCAGCTGTCACCACCAGGGGCGAACAGTCGATCCGGTTCGGCCGCCATGTCGAACGACCCGTGGATACGACCGTGCTCGGTCCACTCGAGTCCGTCGGCCTCGCCGGTGTGGACCTCGCAGAGGTCGCAGTCTCTCGGTACCGGTGACGCCATACCGAGCGCAGGGGCGAGGATCTCGGCCGTCTCCACCGCGCGGGGAATCTCGCTGGCGACGAGCCGGTCGACACCGGCACCGTCGCGAGCGGCCAGGTGATCGGCGAGCCGAGCCGCTTGGACACGGCCGAGGTCGGTGAGACCGCGACAGTGCTTCGGGCCGGCGATCACACCATGGAGACCCGCGTGGGCATTGCCGTGTCGAACCAGGATGAGTCGCATGACTCTCACCCTAGAAGGGGATCGACAGCTCGCTCCCGGCTAGCGGTGGGGCTCGAACACGACCTTGATCGCACCGGATGCGCGGTCGTCGGCGACGGCGAAGGCCTCGGCCGCTGCGTCGATCGGGAACCGATGGGTGATCATCGTGTCACCCAGGTCGGGCATCTCGGCGAGGAGTGCGGCAGCGCCGTCGATCTCGCGACCGGTGGGCGTGCGGCCGTACATCATCGCGGGGATGAGCTCGGCCTCCTGCATCAGTAGGCCGATGTCGATCGCCACCGGATCCCAGAACGACCCGACCATGCAGATCCGTCCGGCGCGGCGGACGCGCCGGACGCTCTCCTGGATCGAGGCCGTGTTGCCAACGGCGTCGAAGACGACATCGAACCCGTCGGCAAACGTGGTGTGGTCGTCGATCACGGTGGCGCCGATGCGTTCGGCGGCCACACGCTGGTGTTCGTGACGCGCCGCAATCGAGACTGGGAACCCCGAGCGGCGCAACGCCGCGGCGAGGGAGAGACCGATCGGACCCGCCCCGACGACGGCCACCCGGTCGCGGCTCTCCAGCCGGGCCCGATTGACCCCGTGCACGGCCACCGCCAGGTTCTCGACCAGCGACGCGTGGCCGATGTCGACCCCGGCCGCCAGCGGCACGAGCGCCTGCGTCGGCACGCTCATGAACTGGGTCATCCCGCCGTCGGCCATGATGCCCATCACCTCTGCCCCTTCGGCGCAGGAGTGGCGGTCGCCGTCGGCGCAGGGCCGGCAGTGGCCGCAGGATCGGAACGGTTCGAGCGCCACCGCTCGCCCATCGTCGAGGTGGCCGGAGATCTCGTGACCGAGCACCCGACCTTCGGCCCAGCCGGCCGCGAGGAGATGCAGATCGGAGCCGCAGATTCCGACGGCGGCCACCTTCACCCGCACGTCGCCCTCACGAAGGGAGAACTCACCCTCCTCGACGGTCGGCACGCCGTCGATCACCCGTATCGACTTCATCTCAGATCACCACTCGATCAGGTCTCGGACGTGGTGCGTCTCGTTGATCGACCGCACGGTGCGGATGCCGTTGGACGCGGCCCGCACCCGGCTGATGCCGCAGTAGTCGGGCGTGAGCGACAGCGGGTCGTCGAAATTGAGGATCGTGCGCAGGAACACCGACGTCGACATCCCGTGACAGAACACGGCCACCCGCTTCGACTTGTTCGTGTCGATGATGTGCTGGAACCCACGGCTGATCCGCTCGGTGAAGGCCTCGAGGCCATCGCTGAAGACGTGGTCGTGGATGTTGCCCTCGAAGAAGTGGGCGGCGTCGGGATCATCGGGCGACATCTCCTCGGCCGGGATGTAGACCCCGCTCAAGTGGTCGGATTCCTTGATGTCGTCGAGCTGTTCGATCTCGTAGCCGAGCGTGTCGGCGAGGGGGACGGCGGTCTCGACGGCCCGGCGCATCGATGACGAGACGATGTGGTCGATGCGTTCGGTCTCAAGGAACTCAGCCACTCGCTGCGCCTGGAGCAGGCCGGTTTCGGACAGCCCTGGGTTGGCGCCGCTCCCGTCGGTGACCACGTGTCGGTCGGGGCGGCCATGACGGATGATGAAGAGATCCACTCGGTGAGGCTACGACGGGTCGACCATCACCGGCGAAACCAGACCGATGCCGAGACCGGGTTGATCGCCGAGCGCGAGATGACCGCCGTCGACCGGGAGACCGGTCGCGACATCAGCGCCCAGCATCGATGCCGTGCCCAACCCGTGGGCAGCACCGAGCCCGCAGGCGGCGGCGACGTGGGCTGCGTGGGCGAGGCCGACGGCGCTGTCGATCATCGACGTGACGATCACGTCGAGTCCCGCGGCGCGGGCGGCCACGATCATGTCGATCGCCCGATCGGCTCCGCCGAGCGCCTGCGGCTTCACGACCAGTGCGGCGATCGCTGCCGCCCGCGAGATCAGCGCATCGAGATCGCCGAGGTCGCGCACCGACTCGTCGACCGCCACGGGGACAGGGCTCTGTTCGCCGACCGCGACGATCTCCTCGATCCCCCGCACGGGTTCCTCGCACAGCTCGATCCCGTGGGTCGAGGCGTCACGAAGGAAGCCCACGGCGGTGTCGTGATCCCACGCGCCGTTGGCGTCGAGGCGGAGTGCGACCTCACCACCCGCGCGACGGGCTGCCGCCACCCGAGCCCGGTCGACCTGCGGATCGAGTGCCCCGACCTTCAGCTTGATCGTCCGGAAGCCGGCGTCCACATGGCGACGCACGCTTGCGGCCACGTCCGCGGGGTCGGGGTCGGAAACGAGCGCGTTGACGGCCAGCCGGTCGATCACCGCTGTCTCGTCGAGCCGCGGGTGCCAGGCCGCCAGATGGCGATGGAGCGGACGACCGGCCCGCCGGGCGTCGAGATCGAGTGCCGCACCGACAACGGCCGCACGCGCGGCCGGTGCATCCTCGAGCGCGTCGCGCCACCTCGTCGTGGCGTTCCACGCCGTGGGGGTGTCGTCGAGGTCGAGGACGCCAGGCCGGTGCTGGCCGACCGTCGTCGTCTCGTCGGGTGACCAGCCGGTCAGCGGCGATGCCTCTCCCCACCCCGTCAGGCTGTCGGCTCGCAGACGCACCAGCATGCTGTCGCGCCGGGTGACCGTCCCCCGACCGGTGGCGTGCGCGCCGCGCATCGGCAACGACAGCGGGATGACCTGCACCGTGGCCCGGGCAACGACCTCCCGCACGGCCTCGACCACGGTGTCGGGTTGTTCGAGATGGGCAGCATGACCGGCGTCGTCGATGACCGCCACCGTCGCTGCCGGCAGCCGGGTCCCGAGGTCGGCGGCGATGACCCGGAACTTCTCGTCGTCGGCGCCGACCACGAGCGCGGTCGGCACATGGCAGCGAGCCAGTAGGTCGTGCAGCGGCCGCATCGTGCCGGTCCCCGCGGCCCGCAGGCTGCGGGCCAGGCCGGCGCTCGAGTTGCGGAGCCGTTGGGCCCGAGCCCCGGCGAGGAAGTCGGTCCCCAGCCTCGTCTGGGTGGCGAAGAGCGGGTTGGCCATCCACGCGTCGACGAAGGAGTCGAGACCGTCCTGCTGCAGAGTCGCGGCCAGCTTCTCGTCGGCCTCGCGACGAGTGGCCCGCTCGTCCTCGGTCGCAAGCCCGGCCGACGCACCGATCAAGGTGAGCGATGCGACCTGGCCGGGGTGCCGACACGCCAGGGTGAGCGCGACGCGTCCACCCATCGAGTAGCCGAGCAGGTCGAACGGCGCAGGCTCCCCGAGCGCCGCCATCATCTCGACGATCTGGCCGGCCATCTCGTCGACCCCGTGGGCACCCCGGGGCCCCGTCGATCCACCGTGGCCGATCAGGTCGGGGACGATCACGCGACGGTCGATCGCCAGCCGGGACGCGAGCACGTCCATCGTCGAGGCGTCGCCGGTGAACCCGTGGAGCAGCACGACCGGTGCCCCTCCACCGTGGAGCTCCACGCGCAGCTCGACGCCGTCGGCCAGTGCGAGCCGGCGAGACCCGGCCATCAGCGCACGGCGGCGCGTACGGCGGCACCGATCTCGCGCCGCTGCGCGACGTCGGCGTCACGGTCGACCTCGACCAGCACCACGTCGACGCCCGGCTCGGTCGACCTCGTGGCCACGACGAGCGCCGTCCGCAGCTCGGCCGCGGTGGACGTGCGGGTGACCGTGACCCCGCCGATGCCCGAGAAGGCAGCCAGGTCGAGGCCGTGGCGGGTGCGGAACAGTGTCTCGAAATCATCGGCGCCGAAACCATTGCCGCCGAAACCAGGGCCCTCGGCAGCAGGACTCCCCGGTCGTCCGGCGATGGGGAGCAGCGAGAAGATGCCGCCGCCGTCGTTGTCGACGCACACGACCGTGAGGTGCACGCCGACCCGCCTCGCGCCGAAGAGCGCACCGAGGTCGTGGAGCAGGGCGAGGTCGCCGGTGTAGAGCACCACCGGCGCGTCGCCCGCGCTGGCCAGCCCGAGCGCGGTCGAGGTGATCCCGTCGATGCCGCTGGCCCCCCGGTTGCCCACGAAGTCGATGGCCGGGCCGGTGAGTGGGACGAACGCGTCGAGGTCGCGCACCGGCATGGAGTTCGAGGTCATCACGAGGGTGCCGGCGGGCAAGGTGTCGGCGAGCGTTCGGGTGACGGCCGCGCTGAGCAGAGCGCCGCCCTCGACGACCGCTGTCACGGCGCCCGCCGCCGCAGTGTCGAGGGCCGACCAGCGCGCCGCCCACGCCGGGTCGGCCGACGCCGACAGCGCCTCGTCGAGGGCCGCCAGCGCGGCGAGCGGGTCGGCGCCGAGATGCGTCGCCAGGGTGAACGACGCGTCGTTCCAGCGGCGACCTTCGTCGACGAGCACCAGCGGCGCCGAGTGGCGTTCGAGCCATTGGCGCACCGGCTTGGTGGTCGGGCTCCCGCCGAACCGCAGCACGAGATCCGGCCGCAGTTCCTGCGCGATTTCGTCGATCTTCAGCAGCTGATCGGCGTGAGCGACGCGCACCGCACCATGGTCGGCGCTGCGACGGACGCCGGAGATCGGCTCGCCGATCACGACCCAGCCGTGTCGGGCCGCCACGCGATTGATCGCGTCCACCAACGTGCGCTGCCCGTCGACCGAAGTGGCGGCATCGGGCCCGACGACCACCGCAACCCTGGCCGCCGCCGCATACCGGCTGTCGATCTCGAGTCCCGCAGCGGGGGCAGCAACCGACACGGTCGACACCGGGACGGCCTCGACCACCGGCACCCCACCGATCGGTTCGAGCGGCTCACGCAGCGGCCAGTTGAGATGCACGGGGCCCGGCCGGGCGCCGGTGGCGGCATCGACGGCGCGATGGGCGACGAGCCGCGCCGGCGCGGGCGACCACTCACCGGCCACCGGAAGGTCGGCCGCCCAGCGGGTGTTGGTGGTGAAGAGGCCGACCTGGTCGATGGTCTGACCCGCCCCCCAACCACGCAACTCGGGCGGCCGGTCCGCGGTGCACACGATCAGCGGCACGCCGGCGCGATTCGCCTCGACCACAGCGGGGAGGTAGTTGGCGGCCGCCGTGCCCGAGGTGCACACGAGCACCGACGGGCGGCCGGTCATCTTCGCCTGCCCCACCGCGAAGAAGCCGGCCGAACGCTCGTCGATCTGGATCCAGGTGCGCAGGGCGGGTTGGGCGTGGAGCGTGAGCGACAGCGGCGTCGAACGCGAGCCGGGGCTGACGACGACGTCGGTCACCCCGTGCTCCACCAACCCCGCCGCGAACGCGGCGATGACGTCGTAGACCGGGTCAACAGGGGCAGGGTTCATCAGCGGTCCATCACGTCGAGGAGGGCCCGGAGCTTGACGCCGGTCTCGGCCAGTTCGTCGTCGGGGACCGAGTCGGCCACGATGCCGGCGCCGGAGAACAGCGTGGCCGTGCCGTCGCCGTCGACCAGGGCGCAGCGCAACGCCACCCGCAGTTCGCCGTTGCCATCGAGATCGCACCAGCCGACGGGGGCGGCGTACCAACCTCGGTCGAACGCTTCGCGGGACTCGAGCCAGTCGACCGCAGCCGCCGTCGGGGTGCCCGCCACCGCCGGGGTCGGGTGGAGCACGCCGGCCACCCGGAGCACGTCCATGTCGCTGACGCCCCCGGCTCGGCGTTCGATCTGGGCCGTGATGGAGGTCCGCAGATGTTGGAGTCGGGCGAGGCGCAGGACCTCGGGCTCTGCCGCGGTCTCGCCGACCAGGCCGAGAGCCGCGAGCCGGTCGGTGATGTCGTCGACGACGAACTGGTGCTCAGCCCGGATCTTGGCCGAGGCCAGCATCTCCGCCGCGAAGCCGGCGTCGGTCTTGTCGTCCCACCCGACGCCCGTGGTCCCGGCCAACGCCGCGGTGTGCACCTGGCGGCCGTCGAGGGCTACCAACTGTTCGGGACTGGCCCCGAGGAACTGGCGATCGCCGGCCGCGAACGAGAACACCGCACAGCTCGGATAGCGGGCCCTCAGCCGGGCGATCACCGCGGTCGAATCGACGTCGGTCTCCTCGTGGGTGCGGGCCACGACGACCTTGCCGAACGCGCCCGACGAGATCGACTTCACGGCCTCACCGACCAGCGCCGCATAGGGCTCGGCCGTGGGCCCGTCGAGCTTCACCTCGCCGTCGCGGATGTCGAGGTCGACGGGTACCGCGGGCGGGAGTTCGGCCGCTATGGCGTCGACCCTGTCGTCGAGGGCGTCGATCGCCGCCGATTCCTCGACGCCGCCGCCGACCCGGGTCGCCGCGAGGATCCACGACCCGTCGGGGCGGTCGATGAACGTGATCTCGGGGAGGATCCAACTCGCCTCTGGGTAGCCGGTCCAGTCTGGCCCGCGGGGGGCGTCGACCGACGCTGCCGTCCACCCCGACGAGGAGAACGAGAAGCCCCCGAGGAGCATGGGCGCCGGTGCGTCGGCCGGTCCGGTGCGGTGCACGCGAGCGGCGAGCGCGGCCCGGGCCGCCGAGGCAGCCGAGAACCGGCCCTCGCCGACGGGGGTGATCGTCTCGACCGCGCCGAGTCCGACGAACGCCAGGCCTCGCTCGGGGCGGATCCACAGCGCCCGGTGGTGTTCGGTGGACGCGGCGAACACGGCCACCGCGTCGATGCGGACATCGAGTCGGCGAGCGAGCACCACGAGCCCGCCGCCCAGCGCGGCGGCATCGGCCGGGTCGTCGCCCATTCGGGCGAGAGCCCGGGCCCGCAGGGTGCGCTCGAAGTGTCGACCGACGAGATCGGATGCCACCGGCACGAGTCGGTGCATGAGCCCGATCAGGTCGTCACGGTTGCCGCCGCGACGATCACTGTGGCGCTTGAACACCTCGATGGCGTCGTCGATCACGTCTTCGACATGGGTGGCGTGGCGCATGGCGAGCGCCGTCAGCTCCTCGATTGTCACGCCCTCGCTGACGAGCGTGCGGGCGGCCACCAGCATGTCGACGGCATCGGCCGGGAAACGCGGACTGTCGTCATCGCCCGTGCTGACGGGCACGAGGAGGCCGGCGCCGACCACGAGGTCGACGACGAACTCGGGCACCTCGGCACGGCGGGCGAGCTCGACCCGGTCGAGATCGGGATCAGCGGCGTGCTGTGCGGCGAGGTCGGCGAGCAGGCCGCCCGCATCGGCGGTCGAGAGTTCGCCGATCTGGGCGAGAGTGAAACCGCGATCGGCGAGGGCTCGGATCTCGATCACCCGAGCGAGATGCGAGTCGTCGTACCAGGCGACCCGGCCTTCCCTCTGCGGTGGTGCCAGCAGCTTGCGGCGCTGGTAGTAGCGCACCGTGTCGACCGCCACGCCCACGACCTCGGCCAGATCCTCGACGCGATATCGCTGGGGTTCGTCGACCACGTTGTCTCCTGTTCGACTGCAGGCTACCCCCGTCGGTCGGATCTTGCGAGTGTTTACTCCGTGAGTCAGTGCTCTCACACTCGGGCCTGCTCACCCTCCCGAGAGGGCCGGTGCTCTATCGTCTCGACGATGGCACCGTCCGACGATCGCCCCCGCCCACTCGAGATGATCGATCTCGACGACCCCACCGGCAGCCAGGCGGCCCGCAAACGCCGCCGCCCCGTGCTGGAGGCAACCCGCGGCCTCGTGCTCGAGGATCGGGGCAGCGGCATCGTCGGCGCGCTCGTGTCGTTCGCACCGCCCCGTCTCGTGCTGCGCGACCGGCACGGCAAGGACCACACCGTCCGCTATGTCGACGGTTCGGTACGTGCCGCGATCGACGGCAAGGGGGTGCCCGTCGTGCTGCGCCCGCCCGCCCCGACGGCGACGGCGCCGGGTCTCACCGCATCGGGTTCGATCGATCTCGGCGCGGTGCCCGCCCGCGTCGCCCGGGCGAGCCGCATCTGGGTCGAGGGCATCCACGACGCCGAACTCGTCGAGAAGGTGTGGGGTGCCGACCTCCGGGTCGAGGGTGTGGTCGTCGAGCAGCTCGAGGGCGCCGACGATCTCGCCGACCGGGTGCGGGGGTTCCGGCCCGGCGACAACCGCCGCCTCGGCATCCTGCTCGACCATCTCGTCGAGGGCTCGAAGGAGAGCCGCATCGCGGCCGAGGTGAACGACCGCAACGTGTTGATCACCGGCCACCCGTTCGTCGACGTGTGGCAGGCGGTGAAGCCGCAGGTGATCGGCATCGACCGCTGGCCCGAGGTCCCCAGGGGCCAACCGTGGAAGGAGGGCATCATCGACGCCCTCGGCTTCGCCGGACCGCCCGGCGCCTTCTGGAAGCAACTTCTCGGCAAGGTCGAGTCGTGGACGGACCTCGAACCGCAGATGCTCGGCGCCGTCGAAGAACTCATCGATTTCGTCGCCCCACCCGAGGGCTGACGTTCAGAATCCAATTCGGCGTCGGAAGGCCCTGGCCCCCTCGACGTCCACGCCGTCGGGCAGTCGCTCGATCAGGCCCTTGTCGGAGGTGACCACCACCACCGGTTCGGCGTCGAGGGCAAGCTGATGGGCGAGCGCCACGATGTCGTCGTCGGCCGCGTCCCGAGCGGAGTGGCCGGCGAAGCGCAACTCGGTGCGGCCCCGGGTACCGGCGGCCAGGTCGGGCACGGGCCGACCATCGGCGATCACCACCACCCAGTCGTCCTCGGCCCACGGATGGGCCGCTACTGCGGCAACGAGATGCCTCAGCGCGCCGGCCTTGTCACGCCACCACCCGTCGGGAACGCAGCCCCTGACGTTCATCGCGTCAACGATCAGCACGTGCGTCGTCGGCATGGCGTCATTGTCGCTGCTCTCCTATGCTCCGCGCGCCCCTGGAGGAAACATGTCAGCAACAAGATCTCACCTCGGCCGTCGCCTGCTCGCGCTCGCCGTCGTGCTCGCACTCGTGGCCGCCGCCTGTGGCGACGACGACCCCGCCGCCGAGGCTCCCGACGAGTCCGGCACGAACGCCGCTCCCGGCGACGCCGGCGACCCTGACGAGGGAGCCCCCGACGACGCCGACACCGAGGTCGCGGAGGATCCGGGCCCGATCGGCGAGGACCGGGCGTTCTACATCCTTCCCCCCGGCAACTTCGGTGGCATTCCCACCTCCGACGACTCGCTCGACCAGCTCGCCCTCTACGACGGACTCACCCCGCTGCGCGGCGACGTCACCGACGCCGACATCGAGGAGTTCTATCTTCCCCAGGACTTCGCCCCGATCGGCGCGACCACCGTCGAGGAGACCGGCCGCGACGGGCTCACGATCGAGTACGACGAGTTCGGCATCGCCCACATCACCGGCGAGACACGGGACGACGTCTCGTTCGGGGCGGGCTGGGTGAGCGTGCGCGACCGCAGCATCCTCCTCGACTTCGGCCGTGGCCCCGCCCGCGTCGCCGTGGCCGACGTGCCCGGCATCGACGCGTTCGCGCTCGTCCAGAGCGCCACACCCTTCGTGCCCAGCGAAGCGGCCGAGCAGCTGGTGACCGACCAGGTGCAGACCCTGCTCGACACCTACGGCGAGGAGGGCGACGAGATCCTCGCCGACATCGAGGCCTACGTCGACGGCGCCAATGCGTACATCGAGGCCAACGACCTCGACACCGAGCCCTACACCGTCAACGACATCATCGCGACGACGGCGTTCATCGGCTCCATCTTCGGCGCCGGCGGTGGCGGCGAGGCCCGCAACGCCGAGTTCCTCTCGCAGCTCCAGAACCGACTGGGCGCCGAGGAGGGTCGCGCCGTGTGGGAAGACCTCATGCAGACCGACGATCCCGAAGCGCCCACCACCATCGAGGAGCGCTTCGAGTACGGCACCTTCACCGGCGGCGACGTCGTCGGGTCGGTGGCCATCGACGAGGGCTCGGTCATCTCGCTGGACCCGAGCGACCCCCAGCCCGGAGCGGCGCCCGGCGTCGCCAACATCGGCTTCGAAGGTGGAGCCAACACCGGATCGGTGGATGCGGTCGATGATCCGCCGGCGATCAAGGCGTCGAACTGGCTGACCGTCGAGCCCGACGAGTCGGTCACCGGCAACACGCTGGCCGTCATGGGTCCCCAGCTCGGCTACTACTACCCCGAGATCGTGATGCAGGTTCATCTGAAGGGACCCGACTTCGAGGCCCAGGGCGCGGCGGTGCCGGGCCTGGCGATGTACCTCCTGATCGGCCGTACGCCCGACTACGCGTGGAGCCTCACGTCGGCCAACCAGGACGTGCGCGACGTCTTCGCCGAAGTGCTGTGCGAACCCGATGGGTCGACGCCGACCCGCGAGTCCGGTTCGTATCTGTTCGAGGGCGAGTGCATCCCGTTCGAGATCTTCGACGCCGGCACGCTCGCCGGCGAACCGCTCGTCTACCCGGTGTCCGTCCACGGTCCCGTGATCGGCACCGCCCTGTCCGACGGCGAGCCCGTGGCGCTCACCCGGGCCCGTTCCACGTTCGGCCGCGACGTGCTCAACCTGGGCGCGCTCAAGGAGATGACCGAGGGTGTGGCCGACACGCCGGAGTCGTTCTACGAGGTCGCGAACCAGTTCGGGTTCACGTTCAACTGGGGCTACGCCAACCGCGAGAGCGTCGGCTACTTCGCCTCGGGGCTCCTGCCCGTCCGGGCCGAGGGTCTCGACCGTCGCCTGCCCACCCTCGGCAACGGCGACTACGAGTGGCAGGGCTTCCTCGAGCAGGACGAACACCCCCACGCCGATTCGCATCCCGACGGCCGGTTGCTGAACTGGAACAACCAGTCGGCTCCGGGCTTCATGCACGGCGACAACAACCTCTACGGCTCGCACCATCGAGTCGAACTCTTCGACCAGTGGCCCGACGAAGCCGAGCTGGCCGACGTCGTCTCGATCATGAACCGGGCCGCCACCGAGGACACGGCGTCACCGGTCTGGGCAGTGGTGTCCGAGGTGCTCGCCGGTGGAGACGCGCCGTCGGATCTTGCGGCCGAGATCGTCGACATCCTCGATGCCTGGATCGCCGACGACGCCCCGCTTCTCGACGGCGACGAGGACGGCGACTACGACGAGCCCGGCGCCCTTCTGGCCGCCGAGCTGTGGGACCCGCTGCAGAACGCGGCCCTCGCGCCGGTGCTCCAATCGCTGTTCGACGACGAGATCAGCCTCCAGGGCATCGACGAGGAGAGCCTGATCGACAAGGACCTTCGCACCCTGCTGGGCCAGGACGTCGAAGGGCCGTTCCAGGTGTCGTACTGCGGGGCCGGTGATCTCGACGCCTGCGCGGCCGATCTCTGGGCCGCCATCGATGCCCGGGCCGGCGAACTGGCCGCCGAGTTGGGCGAGGACCCGGCCGCGTGGCGCCGCGAAGGACGACGGACGACGTTCGCCCCGGGCCTCATCCCCGACGACTTCCGCAGCACCAACCGTCCGACCTACCAACAGGTCATCGAGTTCGCCCAGGCCGGCTGACCCCGGAACGAGGGTCGCGGACTCAGATGCCGGAGTGGTCAGAGAGACGCCAGTCGCGCAGGCTCGGATAGGACCGGGCGACCAGAGCGACGCCGACCATGCACGCGAGTCCACCACTCCACGCGGAGACTCGCACGTTCGTCGCCGCGGCCACACCACCGGACTCGACATCACCGAGGCGCGGGCCACCGGTGACGTTGGCGATGTGTAGCGCGCTGAGCCGACCCCGGAGCTCGTCGGGCACCGTGAGCATGATGATCGTGTTGCGCATCACCGCGGAGATCACGTCGGCCCACCCGGCGAGAGCGAGAAAGACCAGCGCCGGCCACAGCCAGGGCGAGAAGCCGAACGCCGCAACCGCGGCGCCCCACAGCAGCACCGCGGCCATCACACCCTTGCCCTGGCGGTCGACGCGTCCGATCCAGCCGGACGTGGCCGCGCCGAGCAGCGCCCCGACGGCCGGCGCCGCGTAGAGCAACCCGACCGCGCCGGGCGCGTTGAACACACGAGCGGCCATCTCGGGAAACAGCGTGCGGGGCATACCGAAGACCATGGCGTTGAGGTCGATCACGAACGCGCCCTCGACCGACGACTGTGACCGCAGGTAGCGCCAACCCGCCACCGCCGATCGCCAACCGGGCGGCGTGCCACCACCGGCCGGCACCATCGGGAGCATCAGCACGAGCGCGGTGAGCGCCGCGCTGAAGGTGACGACGTCGACCCAGTAGGCCGCGGCGAGGCTCTGGGTGACGACCAGGCCTGCGACCGCCGGCCCGACGACCAGCGCCACCTGATAGCTGAGCTGGTTGAGGGCGAGCGCCGACGGCAGTTGCTCGGCGGTCACCAGCGTCGGCACCACCGCAGTGCGGGTGGGGCTGTCGATCCCCGAGAGCGCAGCGATGACCGAGGTGAGCACGAACACGACCCACAACCGCGGTTCATCGAGCATGGCGTTGAGGGCGAGTCCCACCGAGGTCACCGCGAGCAGGAGTTGGGTGACGACGAGGATCCGGCGCCGGTCGAAGGCGTCGGCCAAGGTGCCACCCAGGAAAGAGGCGAACAGCAACGGCGGCAGCTGGGCAAGGGCGAGGAGCCCGACCATCAGTGTCGAGTCGGTGATGTCGAAGACCTGCACCGGCGCCGCCACGACAGTGAACTGCGACCCGGCGACGGAGATCGTGCGGCCGATGAACAACAGCCGGAACTCTCGTGACTCCCGCAGCGGCGCCGTGTCCGTCAGCAACTTCACCGGGCGAACCTAGTGCCCGCCGTCGACGGACCGCCCGACGGGCGGGCGCGAGCGTCACAGGCTCTGCGTACCATCGCCTCCGATGGCGATCACCCTTGCGACGACCCCACCCGGCGGCCCGGCCCACGCCGCGTTGGCCACGTCCATTGCCGAACTGAAGGGTGGACGGGCGCTGGCACCGGTCGCCGTCCTGGTGCCGTCCAACTACGTGGGTATCGCCGCGCGTCGCGCGGTCGGACGACAGGGCGGCATCGCCGCCGTCACCTTCCTCACGCCGTATCGGCTAGCGGAGCTCCTCGGCGCCCCACGGGTCGCGGCCACGGGTCGACGTCCCGTTTCCACTCCGGTCATCGCGGGCGCCGTGCGGGCCGTGCTGGCCGAGGAGCCCGGACACTTCGCCGGGGTCCACACCCACCCGGCCACCGAGCGCTCGCTCGTGCGAGCCCACAAGGCGCTGTCCGAGGTGGGACCAGGCGGCTTGGCCGCCGTCGCCCGCACCTCGCCGCGGGCCGCCGATGTCGTGCGGGTCCACCGCGCGGTGGCCGAGCGGCTCCGGTCCGCCTTCAGCAACGAGCAGGATCTGGTGGCCGCCGCCGTCGATGCCATCAGCGAACGACCCGACCATCCCGTGGTGGGCGAACTCGGGCCGGCCGTCCTGTTCCTCCCCCAGAGTCTCACGACCAGTCAACTCCGGCTGCTGCGGGCGTTCGGCCACACCACCGCGCTGCACATCATCGCGGGCTTCACCGGCAACCACGAAGCCGACGCCCCGGTCCGCGGCAGCGTCGAGGCGCTCGGCGTGGCATGGCCAACGCCGCGGGAAACTGCCGGGCCTCCACCCACGGCCGACAGGGCGCTGTCGTTGAGCGATGCCGACGACGAGGTCCGCCACGCGGTGCGGGCCGTCGTCGATGCGGCCCGCCGTGGCACCCCACTCGGCCGCTGCGCCGTGCTCTACGGCACCCGCGACCCCTACGCCCGGCTGCTCGGCGACGCCTTCGATGCTGCGGGCATCGACTGGTTCGGCACCAGTGTCGCCACCGCCGACTCCTCACTGCTGGGCCGGTCGTTGCTCGCGCTCCTGGCCTTGCCCGACCACGACTTCAGCCGCCGCGACGTCGCGGCGTGGCTCGCCGGCGCGCCCATCCGGGGGGTCGACAATCGACCCGCACCCGTCGCGGCGTGGGAACGGGCCGGCCGGGCCGCCGGCGTGATCGCAGGATCAGAACAGTGGGCGACGCGGCTCGGCCGCCTCGTCGAGGAACTCGAACGCGACGCGGCCACGGCCGAGCGCGACGAGGAGCAGAGCTGGCGAGCCGAGCGCTTCCGCCGCGACGCCGACCAGGCCAGTGAACTCGCCCGGTTCATGGCGCAGCTCGCCACCGACCTCGACCCGGGCGGGCGGGCCGCCAGCTGGAAGGGCCTGGCCGCATGGGGTCGCCGGCTCGTGCGCGACTATGTCGGCGGGGAGACCCTTCGCGAGCAGTGGCCGGCCGACGAACAGGCCGCCGGACAGCGCATCGACGCCGCCATCGACCGCCTCGGCGACCTCGACGGTGTCGACCCCAATCCGTCGGTCGCCGCCTTCCGCCGGGCCCTCGAACTCCAACTGGCCGACGACATCGGCCGACACGGCACTTTCGGCAATGGCGTCCTCCTGGGACCGGCCCACACGGCGCTCGGCCTCGAGCTCGATGTGGTGACCATCGTCGGGATGGCCGAGGGTTCGTTCCCCGGTCGCCGACGCGACGACCCGTTGCTGCCGGATCGCGTGCGCGCCGTTCTCGTCGACGAGCCCGACGGCCGCGACCTGCCCACCCGCGCCGATCTGGTCGCCGACGACCATCGGGCCCTGCTCAGCGTGATGGCCACCGCCCAACACGTCACCATGACCTTCCCGCGCGGTGATCTCCGCCGCAGTGCCGAACGAGCGCCGTCGCGCTGGCTCCTCGACGCGGTCGAGGCCCACGACGGCGCCGGTCTGCGCCCCGCCGCCGCCGACCTCGCACGCCTCACCGGCGAATGGTTCACCGAGGTGCCGTCGTTCATCGCAGGCCTGCGGGCCGCCGAGTTCCCCGGCCATGCCCAGGAATACGATGTCCGGTCCCTCCTCGACACCGCCGACGCCCGTGGTCTGGACGCCATCCGGTCGCTGCCCGTCCTCGATCAACGCGTCGAGTTGCGCCGTGGCGTCGACCTCATCACCGGGCGCCGGTCCCGCGCGTTCACCCGCTTCGACGGCAACCTCGCCGAGCCCCCACACGGCGGCGACGCCGATCTCCGGGGGATCACGCTGCCCACCCCGGTCGACCCGCACCACGTCACGTCGGCCACCCGTCTCGAGACCTGGTCGAAGTGTCCGCATGCCTACTTCGTCAGCCACATCCTCGGGGTGCGCCCGGTCGAAGACCCCGAGCAGGAGTACCGCATCTCGCCCCTCACCTTCGGCAATCTCGTCCACCACGCGCTCGAGCAGTGGATCGCCGAAGCACTCGCGAACGGCACCGCGCCCACCAATGGTGCGCCCTGGCCCCCCGAAGCTCAGGCACGACTGCTGTCACTCGCAGCCGAGGAAGCAGAGCGCCTCGCCGGCAAGGGACTCGTCGGCCGGGCCGTCTACTGGCACCGAGACCGCCAGGTGATGACCCGCGACCTCGCCGAAGTGGCCGCAGTGATGGATCACACACAGAGGGTGGCCCACGCCAGCACACCTCTGCGCACCGAGCTGCCGTTCGGCATGCCGCACCACCCCGCTCCGCCGGTGACGATTCCGCTCCCATCGGGCCGAACGGTGCAGGTCCGGGGATCGATCGACCGGGTGGACGAGACCCACTCCGGGGACCTGATCGTCATCGACTACAAGACCGGCAGGAGCCGCGGCTACCAGGACCTCACGAGCGACAACCCGACTCCGGCGGGGCGATTCCTCCAGCTCGCGCTCTACGCGGCTGCGGCCAAGCTGGCGCTCGAACGGCCCGACGCGGCCGTGCACGCGTCCTACTGGTTCGTCACGAGCCGGGGCGGCTTCGACACCGTGGGCTACCCGGTCACCGAGGAGGTCGCGTCCGTCGCGCTCGGTGTCGTCGAGCAGATCATCGACGGCATCAGCGCCGGTGTCTTCCCGCTGGCACCGGCCGAACCGGGATGGCGCATGTGGGTCGACTGTGACTACTGCGAGCCCGATGGTCTGGGCACCGCACACCAATACGCCGACTTCGCCCGCGTTCACGACGAACCCGGCCTCGCCCCCTGGGTCTCGGTGGCCAGCATCGGCGCCGAAGCCACCACCGTCAACGGGCCTCGCGCATGAGCAACGACGACCAGCTCGATCTGTTCGCCGGCCCCACCGATCCTGTGCCGGCCGCCGACGCGTCGGGGCCCGGCGACGCACCCCCGGCCGACGAGGCCGACCGGGTGAGGATCCGCACCGAGCGATCGTCGACGCTGTTCGTCGAGGCCGGCGCCGGCTCGGGCAAGACGCGCGCGCTCGTCGACCGCGTCGAGGCTCTCGTCCTCCACGACCGGATCGGCATCGAATCGATCGCCGCCATCACCTTCACCGAGAAGGCGGCCGCCGAGCTGCGCGACCGCATACGCCAGCGCTTCGAGGATGCCGCCCGCCTCGCGGCGGCCGGCTCTGGCCCCGATGCGGCCGACACCCACGCCCTCGCCACCGTGGCGTTGGCCGAACTCGACGGCGCGGCGGTTGGCACCCTGCACTCGTTCGCCCAGCGAATCCTCAACGAGCACCCCGTCGAGGCGGGTCTGCCGCCCGGTGTCGAGGTGCTCGACGAAATCGGCTCGCAGGTCGAGTTCGAGGCCCAGTGGCACCAATTCCTCGACGAGCTCCTCGACGACCCGTCGATGGGCCGGTCGATCCTCGCACTCGAGGCTGCCGGAGTCCGGCTCGACGCGCTTCGCCAGCTCGCCCTGCAGATGACCGACAACTGGGACCTCGTCGCCGAGCGGCTCGACCGCGACGCGCCCGAGCCACCCACCTTCGATCTCGGCGGGTTGCTGACCCGCTTCGACGACGTCATCGCCCTGCGCGCCCATTGCACGGCCGACGACGACGTCCTCCTCCGCAAGTTCACGTTCCTCCACGAGAGCCGCGCCAGGCTCGCGGCCGGTCTCGACGAGATCGATCAGATGGCCATCGCGTCGAACATGGGCGAGAAGGGACCGAGCGGCGAGAAGATCGGTCCGGGCGGCGGAGGCAAGGCCGCCAACTGGGCCCTTCCCGTTCCCGAGGTGAAGGACGCGATCAAGCAGCTCGCCAAGGACTGCGATGCCGCCGTCGCCGTGGTCACCCGAGGCGCGCTGGCCCACCTCGCCGGACGGCTCGGCGATTTCGTCGTCACGATGGCGACCGAACGTCAGACGACCGGGCGGCTCGAGTTCCACGACCTGTTGGTGCACGCCCGGCGTGTCCTGCGCTCGCCCGAACACGGGGCCGAGGTCCGTCGCTCGCTGAGAACACGCTATGTGCGGCTCCTGCTCGACGAGTTCCAGGACACCGACCCGATCCAGATCGAGCTGGCTGCCCTCATCGCCGCCCGCGAACCCCGCGACGATGACGAGCCGACTGCGTGGGCCGAGCTCGGCATCGAGCCGGGCCGTCTCTTCCTGGTGGGCGACCCGAAGCAGTCGATCTATCGCTTCCGGCGAGCCGACATCGGTGTCTACCTCGCCGCCCGAGACCGCTTTCCCGATGGCCCTCGGCTCACCGTCAACTTCCGCACCGTCTCCCCGGTCATCGAGTGGATCAACGACGTCTTCTCCGTGCTCATCCAGGCCGACCCCGGCAGCCAGCCCGAGTACGCGGCGCTCACCGCCCATCGCCGCGATGCGGCGCCGACGGGCCCCGGCGTCGCGCTCCTCGGTGCCGAGGCGATCGGCACCAAGCTCAACGCCGACGGCCTCCGCGAGGCCGAGACGCGCGACATCGCCGCCACCGTCGCGGCGGCCCTCCACGGCACCACTCCGTGGCAGGTCCATGACGATCGGGCCAACGATGGTGCCGGTGGCTGGCGCGACGCCGAGCCGAGCGATGTGTGCATCCTGCTCCCGGCTCGCACGAGCCTGCCCTTCCTCGAACGGGCCCTCGACCGTCTCCACATCCCCTATCGGGCCGAGACCAGCTCGCTCGTCTATGCCACTCGCGAAGTGCGCGAGCTGATGCTGGCCCTGCGGGCAGTGGCCGATCCCACCGACGAGCTGGCCACCGTGGCCGCCCTGCGGTCGTTCGTCTACGGCTGCGGCGACGACGATCTCGCCCACTGGCGACTCGGCCTCGGGGGACGATTCTCGCTTCGCCACGACCGCCCGGCGGGCGCCGACGGCCACCCCGTCGGCGACGGTCTCACCCACCTGGCCGCGCTGCACGAGGCGCGCCTGTGGTCGAACCCGGCAGAGCTACTCGACCGACTCGTGCGCGAGCGCGGGGTGCTCGAAACCGCCGTCGCCACCGGGGCTCCCCGCGATGTCTGGCGGCGCCTCCGATTCGTCGTCGACCAGGCGCGAGCCTGGACCGATGCCGGCGGCCGCGACCTGCGCGCCTATCTCGAGTGGGCCCGCTTGCAAGGGGCCGACAACGCACGCGTGAGCGAGACCGTGCTCCCCGAGACCGACGACGACTCGGTCCGCGTCATGACCATCCACGGCGCCAAGGGCCTGGAGTTCCCGATCACGGTGCTGGGCGGCATGACCACCCGGATCACCCGACCGCCGATGGGACCGTCGATCTCGTTTCCGCCCGGCGCCGGGGGACGACCGGCCGATCCCGTGCTGCGTCTGTCGAGCAAGGTCACCTCCGAGGGCTACGACGCATGGCAGCCCGTCGACGAACAGATGGACGAACACGAGCGACTTCGACTCATGTACGTCGCGGCCACCCGCGCCCGCGACCATCTCGTGGTGTGCCTCCACCGGCTGGCCGACACCACCCGCACCACGAGCGCCAGCGTCGTCGCCGGGCCCGGCCTGGCATCGACGGCCGGCGTCGTCTACGAAGCCCCACCGGCCAGCGTGCCGGCCAACCCCCGCCCCTCCCCGGCACCGCTGCCGCCCCGCGACGAATGGGCCGCCGAGCGGCAGGCCGCCCTCGCCGCCGCCGGGCGCCGGTCGGTCATCGCCGCCACCACCCTCGCCGCCGAGTCCACCTCCGAACCGGCGCATCGGCAACCGTCCACGCCCGCCCACCCGGACGATCCGGGTGTGGACCCGACCGATCCGGGACCGGTGCCGGGACTGCTCCCGGCCGACCCCGGCCTCGACAAACGGCCCCGTGACCTCGACCTCCCGCCGTGGCAGAAGGGGCGCTACGGCACGGCGATCGGACGGGCCGTCCACGGCGTCCTCCAGGTCGTCGACCTCGCCGGCGGCGGCGAGATCGACGACGCGGCGCGGGCCCAGGCGATGGCCGAGGGCGTCACGAACCGCACCGAGGTCGTGGCCCGTCTCGCTCGATCCGGGCTGGCAACCGACGCCGCCGGTGCGGCCGCCACCCGCGAGCACTGGCGCGAGCTCTGGGTTGCTGCGCCACTCGGCGAGCGTGGCGACTTCCTCATCGAGGGCTACATCGACCTCCTCTACCGCAGCGACGACGGTCTCGTGATCGTCGACTGGAAGACGGATCATGTCGGGGACCACGACGGGGCCATCGCCGAGAAGCTCGAGCGCTACCGCCTGCAAGGGGCGAGTTACGCAGCCGCCGTCGAGGCCGCCACCGGCGAGAGCGTCAGCCGGGTGACCTTCGCCTTCCTCCGTGAGGACGGTGCCACCGAAGCCGAACTGCCCGACCTCCGCTCGGCGATCGAGGAAGTCCACACCCGTGCCGCAGAGCTGGCGCAGACATCGACCGTCATCGCCACCGCCGACTCGAACTGAAGCCGGTCGCGCCGCGACCGGCCGTCAGCGGCGACGGAGCCGGTCGCCGAGTTCCCCGCTGATCCGCGCCAGTCGCTCGCCCAGCTCCGAACGTTCGGCGGCGTCGAGATCACCGATGTCGAGATCGAACGCATCGAGCACGTGGTCCAAGGCGTTGCGAGCCGTCTCGAGACCGGTGGCCGACAGTTCGACGAGCGAGCGGCGCCCGTCCGAGGGATCCGCGATGCGTCGCACGAGCCCTCGGTCCTCCAGGCGCCGGATGGTCTTCGTCGTCCCACCGCTGGTCTGGACGAGACTGTCGGCGATCTCGCCGGCGGAGAGCCGATGTGGGGCACCGCTCATCCAGAGGGCATTCAGCGCCGCGAACTCGGACGTGTCGAGCCCCTCGGCGGCAAGGGTGTCGGCCAACCACGCCTCGATCTGGCGGCCCGTACGGAATACCCAGACCAGTACTTCGATCGTCGTCCAGTGTTTGGGGTCGACCAGCGCTTCGAGATGGCCGAGCGTGGAGTCCGATCCGGTGCCCACTTCCGCTTCGGGCTGGTCGTCATCCGGCGCAGTTCTGGTCACGATTCCGCAGGTTAACGTCCCGACGGGTTGACATTCCTTCTCAGGAAGCTAATTTTCGGTTCGTGACTCTCACCAACTCCGACGCCGCGTCCACCGTCGACCCCGACGACATCGACCTCAGCGATCTCGACGTCTTCGCCGACCGCTGCCCCCACGACTGGTTCGACTATCTGCGGGCCCACGCGCCCGTGTGGAAGAACAAGGCGACCGAGGCCGCCGGCAACGAACCGTTCTGGAACGTGACGTCCTTCGAACTCATCACCCAGGTCCACCGCAGCGGCACCCTGTTCAGCCACCAGACCGGCCCCGGCCGCGACGGTGCCGGCGGTATCGCACTGACGGATCTCGACGCCCAGCGCGGACCCGGTCTCCAGATGGTGATGACGGATCCGCCGCAGCACACCACCTATCGCAAGCTCGTCAACGGCGGCTTCACCCCGCGGATGGTACGACGACTCGAGGATGCGTTCCGCCTGCGCACCACTGCGCTGCTCGACGCGGTGACCCCGAACGGCGAGTGCGACTTCGTCACGTCGATCGCCGCCGAACTACCGCTGATGGCCATCGCCGAGATCGTCGGCGTTCCCCAGGAAGACCGCGACAAGCTGCTCGACTGGAGCAATCGCACCGTCGGCGGCAGCGACGAGGAGTACCAGACCCGCAAAGCAGAACCCGGCGAGGGCGACTTCAACGACTCCGAATCCGCCATGATCGAGATGGCGATGTACGCCCATCAGCTCACCGACCGCAAACGGTCCGAGCCGGGCGACGATCTGTGGACGCGCCTGACCGAGGCCGTCGTCACGATGGAGGACGGCAGCCGCCACGAGCTGTCCGAGATCGAACGAGATCTCTTCTTCACCTTGTTGATCATCGCCGGCAACGAGACGACGCGGAACTCGATCTCCAAGGGAATGATGGCGTTCTTCGATCACCCCGAGCAGTGGGAACGTTGGCTCGCCAACCCGGACCTGGCCGACACGATGGTCGACGAGGTGCTGCGCTTCACGAGTCCGGTCAACTTCTTCCGCCGCACCGCCACCGAGACCACCATGCTCGGCGATGTCGAGATCCAGGCCGGCGACAAGGTCCTTCTCTGGTACCCGTCGGGCAACCGCGACGAGGCCGAGTTCGGACCCGACGCGCACCGGTTCGACATCGGCCGCACCCCGAACCACCACATGGCCTTCGGTGCGGGCGGCGCCCACTTCTGCCTCGGCGCCAACCTGGCCCGGCTCGAGATCAAGATCATCTTCCAAGAGCTGGCGAAACGCTGCCCCGACATCCATCCCACCGGCCCGGCCCAACGGCTCCGGATGAACCTGGTCGACGGCATCAAGCACCTACCGGTCGCGTTCACCCCGAGCCCCGCGCTGCTGTAGGGCGAGCGACCGGCCCGGCGCCGCTAGTGTCGGCGGGCGATGCGTCGCGTCGCCACGATCCTCGTCGCCACTCTGGCGCTCATCGCGTCCTCGACGAGCGCCGGAGCCACCGAGGGCGACACCGCCGGCACCCGATTCGCCGACGTCGACCCGGGTCGCTTCTATGCCTCGGCCGTGGGCTGGGCGAGGTCCTCCGGTGTCGTGAACGGCGTGACGAGCGCCTGCTTCGCCCCCGACCGGTCTGCCACCCGGGCCGAGGTTGCGGCCATGCTCCAACGTCTCATCGCCCCGACAGCCGATGCGCCCGTCCACGGGTTCAGCGACGTGACCGCCACCTGGCAGCAGGTGCCGGTGGCATGGATGGCGACCACGGGCATCACCACGGGCACGTCGCCCTCCGAGTTCAGCCCGGACGAGCCGGCCACTCGGGCGATGATCGCCACCTTCCTGTGGCGACTCGAGGGCAGCCCAGTGGTCGGCGCCGATCACGGGTTCGTCGACGTGGTCATCGATTGGCAACGTGACCCCGTCGCCTGGCTGTGGTCGGTCGGCCTCACCACCGGTCGCTCCGCCACCACGTTCGCGCCCGACGATCCGGTCACGAGAGGCGAGCTGGTCACGTTCCTCTGGCGCTGGCAGAGCGAACCCGCACCGCCGACCGGGCTCCCCGAGCCCGATCCCGTCGACTGCCTCGTCGAGACCGGCACCTGCGCCGCCGTCTTCAACGCCGCCGCGATCGCCGAGATCGACGCTCTCGCGGCCGGCCGCCCGGTCACCGCCCATGTCCACGACCACCGAACCGACTGCACCTACGAACTCGACCCGGGACTGGCGATCACCACCGCCAGCGTGATCAAGGCCCAGGTGCTCGCCGGGGTGTTGCTCGACGCGCAGGATCGCGGTGTCGCCGTGTCGGCCGACGACGCGGCGCGTGTCGAACTGATGATGCACTACAGCCACAACTCGCCGCCGACCTCGAACCTGTATGTCGCCCTCGGCGGGGCGGCCGGAATGGAGCGCCTCGATCAACGGTTCGGTCTGACCGGCACCTCCCACACCGCGCACTACGGCGCCACGGTGTCGACCGCGGCGGACCGCACCCGACTCGTGGAGCAGCTCCTGATCGGCGGCGGTCCCCTCGATGACGCCCACGTGGCGCAGGCCTGGGCGTGGATGAGCACGGTGTCGGTCGCCCAGTCCTGGGGTGTCAGCGCAGGCTTGCCGGCCGACCACGAGTTCGCCCTCAAGAACGGCTTCTACCCGATGAGCGGTCGAGGCTGGCGACTCGGAACCACCGGCGTCGTCCGCACCCCCGACGGTGGCAGCTTCGCGATGACCATCCTGACCGAAGGAAGCGCCGACGAGACGAGCGGGATCGCACTGGTCGAGGCAATCGCGAGGAAGGTCAATGCGCAGCTCACGCTCGGCGAACCCGCACCTCGCGAGGTCGACGACGTCCGCTGCATCCAGGCCGGTCGAGGACAGGCGTGGTCCGATGCCGGCGCGGCGCTGGCCGTCGGTGATCTCGAACGACTTCGCCGCATCAACGGCGGCGAGGCCGCCCCGCTGGCCGGCCAACGGGTGTGCGCATGATCGAACGTCTCGCGCTCTGGGGACCACTCGCCCCCGGTGGCGCCGAGCACTGGCTGGTCCGGTCGATCGCCGGCGAATGGTCCGAGGCGACCGTCTCCGGCTGGGAGTACACCATCGGCTTCGGTCCGGCCGCGGGCCAACCCGGCCTGACGCTCGATCCCGACGCACCCGTGATCAGCGTCGCCGTCCTCACCTCGGATCGACTCGACCGTCACTGGCGCGACCTCGATGCACACCTCGGCTCCGGCTACCGCCGCGTGCGAGCTGAGACCCTGTCCGCCTGGATCCACGAAACAGACCCCACCGCCGAATAGCCCCCCAGTTGGGACACCGGGGTCAGACCCCCGTCCCATCTGCTGTCCGACCTCCTGCGGGCGCAGACTCCGAATGCAACGGGGGTCTGACCCCAAGTGCAACGGTCAGATGATGTTGCCGTCGCGGCCTTCCCAGTAGGGGTCCTTGAGGCGGCGCTTGTAGAGCTTGCCGTTGGGGTCGCGGGGCATCTCGGTCGTGTAGTCGATCGAGCGGGGCAGCTTCTGCTTGGCGACCTGGCCGCGCAGCCACTCCATGATGGTCTCGGTGGTCTCGTCGGTGGGCTCCCAGCCCTCGCGCAACTCGATGACCGCCTTGATCTCCTCCCCCGTGTCCTCGTTGGGAATGCCGAAGACGGCGACATCGCCGACGGCCTCGTGCTGCACGAGGGCACCCTCGATCTCGGCCGGATAGATGTTGACGCCGCCGGCGATGATCATGTCGTTGGCCCGATCGTTGAGGAACAGGAAGCCGTCGTCGTCGAGGTAGCCGATGTCGCCCACGGTGAAGAACCCGCGCAAACGGGACTTCTCGGTCTTGTCCTTGTCGCCCTTGTACTCGAAGGCGTTGCCCGGCATCTTCATGTAGACGGTGCCCGATTGGAAGGTCGGCAGGTCGTTGCCGTCCTCGTCGACGACGATCACCTCGGCGCCCGGCCAGGGCTTGCCGACCGTGCCGGGCTTGGTCAACCACTCGGCCGCGCTCACGTAGGTGCCGCCGCCCTCGGTGGCGGCGTAGTACTCCCAGATGGTGTCGCCCCACCACTCGATCATCTTGCGCTTCGTCTCGACCGGGCACGGGGCCGCCGCGTGGACCATCGACCGCAGCGAGGACACGTCGTACTTGAGCCGCACCTCGTCGGGCAGCTGGAGGAGACGGTTGAACATCGTCGGCACCATGTGCGAGTGGGTGACCTTGTAGCGCTCGATCCGCTCGAGCAGGCCCTCGGGGGTCCAGCGATCCATGAGCACCACGGTGTGGCCGACGTGCAGCGCCATCGTGGTCCAGTTGTTCACCGCCGTGTGGTAGGTCGGCGCCTGGGTGATCTGCACATGGTCGTCGTGCGGCATCGTGCCGAAGAGCATGAACAGCCCACCGGCGGTGGCGGCGGTCTCATCGGGGTGACCTTCCACGAGCCCGCGGCGAACACCCTTCGGCCGTCCGGTCGTCCCGGATGTGTAGAACATGTACGAGCCGGTCTGCAGGTCGTCCGGGCGGGTCGTCGGCTGCCCCGCGATCAGCTCGTCGAACGCACGGAACCCCGCGACCTCGCCGACGGAGAACCGGTTGGCCTCGGGGGTGACGCAGTCCTCGAGCACCCGCACGGCCTCGTCCGCGAACCGGTCCGAGACGATCAATGCCTTGGTCTCGGAGTCGTTGACGATGTAGGAGATCTCCGGGCCGACGAGGTGCCAGTTCACGGTCGTCAGATAGAAGCCGCCCTGGTAGGCAGCGAGACAGATCGCCACCTGCTCGAACGAGTTCGGCAGCACGGTGGTGACCTGATCGCCCTTCTCGAGTCCGAGGGCCCGCAGGCCGTGCACGATCTTGTTGGTGAGCTCGTAGAGCTCCCCGTAGGTCATCTGGTTGTGGTCGGGGTCGACGATCGCGAGATGGTCGGGATCGGCTTCCGCGATCTTCCAGAATCCGGTGACATCAGTGTTGGCCATGCGCAGATGATCCGTGTTCCGACCCCCCGAGGTCCAATCCGCCGCCGACTACGGGAGACGAAGGGCCGGAGGGATGAGGTCGCCGTGGGCGGTGATGAGTTCGTCGACCAACGACTCGATCTGGTCGAGGTCGAGCTCCGCGGCGGTGTGCGGATCGAGCATCGCGGCGTGGACCACATGGTCTCGGCGGCCGGTGAGCACGGCTTCGACGGTCAGCGACTGCACGTTGATGTTCGTCTGCATCATCGCCGCGAGCTGCGGCGGCAGCTCGCCGACCACCGTCGGCTGCACACCGTTGGCGTCGACCAGACAGGGCACCTCGACGCAGCAGCCGTCGGGCAGGTTGGAGATCAGCCCCCGGTTGGGGACATTGCCGTAGATCACCCGGGGGGTGCCCGTCTCCATGCTGTGGATGATCTCCGAGCCGTACTCGGGACTGCGTTGCACCTCGAGCGGCTGCGACGGGTCCTCGAGCCGAGCCCGTTCGGTCTCCCAGCGCTCGATCTGGTACTCGCAGCGACGGGGGTACTCGTCGAGCGGCACCCCGAACCGGTTGAGCAGGTCGTCCCGCCCGTCCTTGATGAACCACGGCACGTACTCGGCGAAGTGTTCGCTCGACTCGGTCACGAAGTAGCCGAGACGTCGGAACATCTCGTAGCGGACCGCATCGGACAGGTACCCGTGGCGCTTCGGCATCTCGCCCTGCGCCCTCGCCGCGATGGCCGGCGTGAGGTCGATCCGGCCGTCGGCCGTCTCGCGCTCGAACTCGAGATAGAAGGCCATGTGGTTGATGCCGGCGCATCGATAGCGGATCTCGTCGATCGGGATCGCCAGGTCGTCGGCCAGTTGGGCCGCGGTCCCCTGCACGCTGTGGCAGAGGCCGACGGTGTCGATCGTGGTCGCCCGGTCGACGGCCCAGCACAGCATGGCCATCGGGTTCACGTAGTTGAGCAGCGTCGCGTCGCCACTGACCTCCTCCATGTCGCGACAGATGTCGAGGAGGACCGGAATGGTGCGCAGTCCCCGCATGATCCCACCGATGCCCAGGGTGTCGGCGATGGTCTGGCGCAGCCCGTACCGACCGGGGATCTCGAAGTCGGTGACCGTGGCCGGTTCGTAGCCGCCCACCTGGAACATCGTGATCACGTAGTCGGCGTCGGCGAGAGCGCGCCGCCGATCGGTCGTCGCCTCGATGACGGGTTCGACGTCGAGGGTCTGCGCGATTCGTCTCGCCACGAGTGTCGACGTCGCGAGCCGGTCGGCGTCGATGTCGTGCAGGGCGATCGTAGCCGAAGCCAGCTCGGGGAAGGACAGGATGTCGCCGAGCAGGTTCTTGGCGAACACGGTGCTGCCCGCACCGACGAAACAGATCTTGGTCATGGCGCCTCCTGGAACTCGATGCCGGCACCCGGACCAGCGTCACACACCCACATCGTGGCCGTCTTGCCGGTGGCCTGCTCGAATCCCGCCGCGACCTCGGCCCGGAACGAATCGACCCTGTCGGCGGCGACCAGCGCCACGGCACAACCGGCGAACCCGCCGCCCGTCATGCGGGCACCGAAGCACCCGGGTGCGCTCGACGCCGCATCCACGATCGCGTCCAGCGCCTCACTCGAGACCTCGAAGAGATCTCGAAGACTGCGATGGCTCTCGGTCATCAACCGGCCCAGGGTCGTGGCGTCGTCGGCGTCCATGGCCGCTGCGGCGGCGACCGTACGCTCGTTCTCGGCCACCACGTGCGTCGCCCGACGCCACTCGAGGTCGTGCGCGCCCTGCAACGTCGCAACGTCGTCGGCCGTGGCATCGCGAAGCGCAGCCACGCCGAGGAGCTCCGCGGCTCGCCGACACGTCGCCATGCGGGTCGCGAACTCGGAGCCGGCGAGACGGCGGCGGGTCGAGGTGTCCATCACCACGAAGCCGGCATCGCTCGGGAGCCGCACCGACCGGCGCTCGTAGGAACGGCAGTCGATGAGCTGGGCCGACCCGGCGACCGCCCCCGCCGAGGCCAGCTGATCCATCAACCCCGTCGGCGCGCCGAGCAACCGGCTCTCGGCTTCTTGCCCGTAGCGGGCGACCGCAACGGGATCGACCTCGCGACCGGCCAACGTGGCCACCACCCAGCCGACCGCCACCTCGATCGCCGCCGACGACGACAGGCCCGCCCCGGCGGGAATGTCGCTCGCCACCGTCCCCCGCCACGGCGGCGCGGCCACGCCGTCGGATGCCAGGATGTCGACCATCGACTGCACGTGCGCGGCCCACGGTGGCGACCCCACCGGCGCACCGATGACTGCGTCGCCGAAGCCTTCCGACGACAACACCGAACGACCATCCGGCGCCGCGCTCACGGCAATGACGGTGTCGAACGGAAGCGCCATCGGCAGCACGAAACCGTCGTTGTAGTCCGTGTGCTCGCCGATCAGGTTGACGCGCCCCGGGGCCCGAACCACCAGCGTCGGTGGCCCCCACCGCGCACGATGGGCTGCTGTCGCCCGCGCCGACGCGTTCAGTCCACGCATGTAGAGCCGCCGTCGATCACCAGCTGGGTGCCGGTGATGAACGAGGCCTCGTCGGACAGGAGGAAACGCACCGCCGTGGCAACCTCCTCGGGCCGCCCGAGGCGGCCCATGGGCTGTCCTGCCGTGTACACCTCGGTCATCCCGTCACCCTGCGGGAGCAACGGTGTGTCGATGTAGCCGGGGCAGACCGCGTTGACCCGGATGCCGTCAGGGGCCAGCTGGGCGGCCATCGACCGCGTCAGTCCGAGCAGTCCGGCCTTCGACGCGCAGTAGGCCGGGATGAACGCGTGGCCGATGATGCCTTCGATCGAGGAGATGCCGACGATGGCCGAACCCTGGCCGGCCTCCCGCAGGTGGGGCAGCAGCGCCTGGCTGAGCATGGCGTGGGCGGTCAGGTTCACGTCGACGACCCTGTCCCAGGCGTCGTGATCGAGCGCACCGATCACGTCCGCGCTGACCACCCCCGCGGCGTGGACGAATCCGCCCAACGGACCCACGGCCGCGACTGCGTCGGCGGCAGCACCGGCCAGCAGGTCCGTCCGGGTGACGTCGATGCCCAGACCGATCGTGGCCACACCGTGCTCGGACGCGATCTCGTCCGCCGCTCCGGTCGCCGCATCACCTTGGAGATCCCAGATCGCCACCGGGCGCCCGTCGGCGGCGACGGCGTCGGCGCACGCCCGGCCGATGCCGGAGGCGCCCCCCGTGACGACAACGGCGGTGGTGGGCGAGGGCGCGTTTCGAGTCATGCCCCGGAGATTGCCAGGTTCACGACCCTTCGGGCCAGAGCGGCCCGGGGTTTCGGTCTCGGTTGATTCAGCCGACCGGCTCGGCGGGGTTGATGGCCACGAGCTCGAACATGTCGAGCTGATCGCGCCACCAGTCGGCCGGCACCATGTTCTTGCCGGGCACCGCCGACAACGACTGATCGACCAGTTCGACCACATCGGCACGACGGGTCGCGTCGAGACGGAGATCGAGCAGCGCGTCGATCACCCGCGATCGGCTGCAGACGTCGCCCACGATGTCATCACGCAGGGCTCGGATGATGGTTTCCAGCTCGAACTCGCTCATGTCGTTGCCAACGTCTCCCTACCGGTTGTTGTTTCCGAATTCGGTGAAAATGTGTCCGCTGCGGTGTGGCACCGGTCATACCCGTTCGGCGTCTCGGGCCTCACTACTGAGGTTGCCAGACGAATCTTCCCACTGATGAGGGGCAAAGGGGCCGATTCGGTGAGCCGAACGACTCAATCCAGTACAGGACGGTCGTGGTGAGGGTGGATCGGCTACCGCCGGAGGCTCTCGAGCCAGGCGTTTGCGGTGTCGAGGCGGCGCCGCAGCGACACCTCGTCGGCCTCGGCGACCCGCTCGACGCGGCTGCGCCGGTTCAGTTCGGCATTGACCGATCGATGGTCCATACCCGTCGAGCGCACGAGTTCGAGGACCTTGTCGGCGTTCCACTGCCGCAGGTCCTTCTTGCGGGCGTGGCGCGAACGCAGGTCGCCCAGCGCCGCTCTCGGGTCCGTTCCGCGGCCGGGCAGGGCCGGTGGCGGCGGCAGGTCGATGGGAAGTCCCGCCAGCTCGTCCATCTCGACGATCACGTCCTCGTTCGGGTCGGTCCCGTCGTCGATCGACGACGAGAGCGACGACGAGTCGTCGTCGGTGTCCATCGCCGTGGAGGACAACGCCTGGAAGAGGGACGGTTGCTCCTCGATCTCGACCGCGCGGCTGAGGTCGTCGAGCGCAGTGTCCTTCTGCACGTCGTTGGCGATGCGCTTGTCGATCGAGTGGCGGCGGGTCTCGGCGATGTTGGCGGCGTGGTGTCGCAGCCGGGGATCGTCGGGAACGAAGTAGTACGCCTTCTGTGACTGGCGGCCCGGGGTCCACCGGGCGATCCGGCCGACCGCCTGGCGGAAGAACAGCGGTGTGATCGTGGTGGTGGCATGGACGGCGACCCGCAGACGCGGGATGTCGACGCCTTCGGAGATCATGCGGACCGCGATCACCCAGGCATCGTCGCTGCGCGCGAACTCCTCGATCACCTCGGAGGCGCGGGGATCGTCGGATACGGCAAGCGCCGGCGTCTCGCCCGTCCACCGCTCGAGGAGCCGGGCGATGCCGCGTGCGTGCTCCTGGTCCATCGCGATCACCAGTCCGCCGGCGTCGGGGGTCTGGCGGCGTATCGAGCGCAGCCGCTCGTCGGCTTTCACCAGCACGGTCGAGAGCCAGTCGCCGTCGACGCTCAGGGCGGTGCGGAGGCGGGCGCTGCGGTCCTCCTGGTCGAGGTCGTCGCCGAAGCTCGCCTCCTTCAGCGACCCGTCGGCCCCGATCCACTCCATGAGCCCGTCGAAGCGGGGAAAGAAGACGGGGCGGACGACGCCACCGTCGACCAGGGCATTGCCGTAGTCGTACTCGTAGTCGGCCAACGCATCGCCATGATCGCCGAGCGTGTAGGTGACGAACGGGATCGGCGCGTCGTCGGACCGGAAGGGCGTACCCGACAGCAGCAGGCGGGCCCCGGCGTTCTCGAACGCGATCTCGACACCCTCGCCCCAGGTCTTGTCGCCGCCGGCGTGGTGGATCTCGTCGAGTATCACGATGCCGTTCTCGGACAGCTTGCGCAGCAGCCGCGAGGAGGTGGCCACTTGGGCGTAGGTGACGATGATGCCGTGCATGTCGCTCGGCACGGTCGGCTCGCGGCCCTCCCAATCGGGCTCGAGGTGGAACCCGAACCGCTCGGCGGCCGTCGCCCATTGGGTCTTCAGGTGGCGGGTGGGCACCACGACGACGAAGGGCCGCCGCTCCCCTGCCAACCAGTGCCGCACGGCGGTGAGCGCGAAGGTCGTCTTTCCTGCGCCGGGGCAGGCGACGGCGAGGAAATCGCGGTGTCCGCCCTCGATGTCCTTCTCCTTCGCGACCTTGTCGAGGAAGTCGCGAATGGCCGAGTGCTGCCACTTGCGAAGCGTGATGCTCCGGTTCATGGGACCCCCACTGGGGCCGGCGCGGGGGATGACACGGCGGCCGACGATAGCCACCTGCGATGCGACCGCGGCGCACCCGCATCGGTAGATTCGACGGATGCCCAGCGCCGAAGATGCCCCCCGCTCCATCGAAGAGGAGATCCGCCTCGAGTACCACGGAAAGGTGGCGGTGATCACCATCGATCGGCCGCACGTGGGCAACGCCCTCAACCCGCCGTGCCGCAACCGGATCCGTGACCTCTTCAACGAGTTCAACGTGAACCATCGGGCTCGTGCCGTGATTCTCACCGCCTCGGGCGAGAAGCTCTTCTGCCCCGGCGCCGACCTCTCCCACGTCTACGAGAACGACCGGGCCGAGGACATCCCCGACCGGGTGATCGGCGACCCTCGTCGCATGATGATGGACGGGCAGTACACCCTGTTCCCGGCCCTGCTCGATTGCGACGTTCCCGTGATCGCGGCCGTCAACGGCACGGCCGCCGGCATGGGGGCGCACCTGGCGCTGGCCTGTGACCTGGTCATCTGCGCCGACAACGCCAAGTTCGTCGAGGTCTTCGCCCGCCGCGGTCTCGTACCCGACGCGCTGGGCCCGTGGCTGCTCCCCCGCATCATCGGCGTACGCCGCACGATGGAACTCATGCTCTTCGCCGAGGACGTGCCGGCCGAGAAAGCCCTCGAATGGGGCCTCGCCAACAAGGTCGTGCCCCAGGCCGACCTCATGGACTCGGCCATGGAGTGGGCCGAGCGCCTCGCCGCCGGACCGACCCGGTCGTTCGGGTTCACCAAGTGGCTCGTCAATCAGAGCCTCGACACCGACCGAAAGACGATGATGGAGAACGAGGCACTGGCGGTGGAGCTCAACACCTACACCGCCGACTCCGAGGAAGGCGTCGCCAGCTTCCGGGAGCGCCGGAGCCCCGAATGGAAGGGCTACTGAACAGGACCAGACGCGCCGAAAGCGGCGTCACCCGATCGGGTGACGCCGCTTCCGTTGGGGGGCGGATAGAGCCGCTCGGGGTCAGCCGAGGGAGCCGAGAGCGAGCGATCGGGCGATGAACGACGCCATCTGGCCCCGGGTCACCAGGTCGGTCGGCGAGAACATCGTCGGCGAGGTGCCGGTGGTGATGTCGGCCGCGGCGAGAGCGTTGATCGCCGGCTCGCCGGTGAGGCCATCGTCATCGCCGAAGGCGTCGGTTCCGGAGGCCGGCACGTTGAACGCACGGACCAGGAACAGCGCCATCTGCTCGCGGGTGACGCAGTCGTCCGGCGAGTACGTCGTGGCGGACGTACCGGTGGTGATCGCCGATGCTGCGAGGGCGTTGATGTCGTCCTCGAAGCGGGTGCCGTCGTCGTCGGTGAAGGCGTCGACACTCGAGGCCGGCAGGTTCAGCGTGCGGACCAGGAAGGCCGCCATCTGACCGCGGGTCACGCAGTCGTCGGGCGAGTACGTGATCGGCGAGGTACCGGTGGTGATGCCGAGCTGCAGGAGCGTCCGCACGTCGTCGCTGTAGAACTCCGTGCTGCCGGAGTCGTCGAACGCACCGTCGGCCGCGAGGCCGACGATCGACTGGACGGCGACGGCGAAGGACGTGCCCAGCTCCCCGATGGCATAGACGATGGTCGCCTGGCCTTCGGCGAGGCTCACGTCACCCAGATCAACGGCCGGGGTCGGGTCGTCCTCCGCGTTCACGGTGACCGGGTAGGTACCGGCCGGGACGTCGACCTGCTGCGATTCGGCGGTCGGATCGTTACTGATGCTGTCGGCCAACTTCGTCGTGCCGGTCAGGACGTCGACGGTGGGAGCCTGGGCGGTGTGGCGCACGACGAGGCGGGCCTCACCGTCGGCGATCGCCGACGTGTCGTTGACGAAGATCGACGCAGTGGGTGCGCCGGCGGCGTCGAGGTGGGCGACGACGGAGATGTTGGCCCCGCCAGGGACCACTGCGTCGTCGACGAAGATGGCACCCATGCCGGCCTCGTAGGTGGCATCGGCGGCGAAGACCTCGATGTCATAGGTACCGGCCGGGAGAAGAACCGGTCCGGCGACGGTGGCGGGAGCGAAGTCCTCGAGGAGGAGCACGCCGCCCACGTAGACGTCGACGGTCAGGCCGGGCACGCCGTGCACGACACTGATCTGCGAGGGTGCCCCGATGGTGCCCTCGCCGATCGTCTGAACGGCGAGGTCGAAGGTCGACGCGCCGAGATCGCCGATCGCGTAGACGACGAGGTTCACGCCGGCGGGCAGCGCGACGTCGACGGTGCCGGAGGCGGGGAAGGCCTGCGTGGACGTACCGGCGGCGTTCAGCGACACGGGCAAGGTGCCGGCCGCGAGATCAGCGGCGGCAGAATTACCGCTGCTCAGATCGGCGAACGCCACGGTGCCGCCGGCGAGAACGTCGACCGCAGGGGCGGCGGCGGTGTGGCGGACGGTGAGACGACCCTCGCCGGACGCGAGCGCGGAGGTGTCGTTGGTGAAGACCGACACGGTCGGGTCGCCCGACTCGGTCAGATGGGCGACGATCGACATGTCGGCGCCGGCGACGAGCACGACGTCGGCGGCGAGCACCGGACTGGAGTCGTCTGTCGCATCAGCGGCGGTGATCGCGACGGAGTGGGAGCCGGCCGGCAGCGTCAGCGGGCCGGCGACGGTCCCGGGAGCGAAGTCGTCGAGGGCGAGTCCGCCGTCGACGTAGACATCGACGGTGAGTCCGGGGATTCCGTGGACCACCGTGGTGTTGGTTGTGCCGCCGACGGCTCCTGCGGGCGAGGCGGCCAAAAGGCCGGCCGCCGTCAGGAGCGCCAGGACGGCGACGAGAACGCGTCGCATCGTGGGACCTTTCGTTGGGGTGTGTTGCGGTCTCTACGAAGCGACACCGACCCGCAGATGCAAAGGTGTCCGTCGGTCACTACCCCCAGCGGTCGATGTGCACCGACGACTGCATCTGGGCGACGAGCCCCTCCTCGTCGAACATCGAGGCGTTCGTCTGCCCGATCGCGTCGGGGGCCACCCGATGGGTGCCGTCGAGGCCGATCCATGACGTCGTCGGCAACCGATGCAGGTGCAGCGTGATGTCGGCATTGATCGTGCGATACGTGGCGAACGGGAGGAATCCACCGAGCTGGCTGCCCATGTCGGCCGCGGCGACGGCCCATTGGAACGGCGTCGCGTCCTCACCGGCAACGGTCCGGCAACGGAGCCGCATCCAGATCGACGCGGGGGCGCCCTGCGACATCGCGCCGGCGGTGCGCTCGTAGTCCATGGCGAACGCGAAGCCCGGTGGTGTCCACTCCGTTCCCTCCGGCACCACGAAGTCGTCAACGGGCAGCGGCTCGCGTGGCGGCAACGGGACGGGAGGCGGCTGGTTCACATCGTCGGGGATGTCGATCGTGACCTCGCTGCGCATCAACAGGGTGGAGGCGCGAGCGGCGAGACGATCACCGTCGTAGAGCGCCGAATCGACCACGGCGATGCGCTTACCCGCCTTGACGGTGCGGGCCTCCCATCGAAGGGGGGTGAGCGGCACCGGGCTCAGGAGGTCCGCGGTGAAGCGGACCGGACGCATCGGAACGGGTGTCTCGACCTGCTCGACCGCCCACGCCAGAGTGGCCGCTACTGCGCTGCCGTGCTGCGCGTCGGGCGACCAGGGTCCACCGCAGAGGTGGGTCGGCTCGATGGTGTCGCCGTCGACCTCGACGAGGTACTCGTCGGGCTCGGCCTTGCTGTCACGCCAGTCGGTCACGACAGGTGTTGTATCGGGATCAGGCGAACTTCACGTCGAGGCGCTCGACACCGCGGATTGTGATCCGGGTCTGCCAGACCGGCTCGGCCGTGATCTCCCACGAGCCGTAGCGATCGAGCAGGCGTTCGAGCACCACCTGCGCTTCGAGGCGGGCCAGGGCTGCGCCGAGGCAGTAGTGGATGCCCGAGCCGAACGACATCAGTTGGACATCGGTCCGCCCGACGTCGAAGTCGTCGGGGTTGTCGCATACTGCGGGATCCCGATTGGCGCCGGCCAGCAGCGTGATGATCGACGAGCCCTTCTCGATCGTGACCCCGTCGATGTCGATGTCGTCGAAGGCGAACCGGGCGTCGAGCTGCACCGGCGGATCGAACCGCAAGGTCTCCTCGACGGTGTTGGGAATGAGCGAACGATCGCCGCGCAGGCGATCCAGCTCACCCGGGTGGGCGACGAGCTGACGCACCATGTTGGCGAGAAGGTGGGTGGTCGTCTCGAATCCGGCGGCGTAGATGAGGAAGATGTTGACGATGACCTCTGCCTCGCTGAGTTGATCGTCGCCGTCGCTCGCCTGGATGAGCGCCGACAACATGTCGTCACGCGGTTCCGCGCGCCGGGTGGCGATCAGGTCGGTGAGGTACTCGCTCACCCGGGCCCCGGCGACGTCGGCCTTCTCCATCACCTCCGCCGTGGCGGTGGGCTCGATGGTCGGCACCAGATCGGCGATCAGCGGGCGCAGCCAATCCCGGTCGGCTTCGGGGACGCCCACGAGCGCGCTGATGACGTTGGCCGGCAGCGGGAAGGCGAGCCCGTCGATGAAGTCGCCCTCGCCGTCGAGTGCATCGAGCAGTCGGTCGGTCATCGCGACGACTTCGTCCCGCAGGAGCTCGACCCGGCGGGGGGTGAACGCCCGGCTCACGAGGCCTCGCACTCGCGTGTGATCGGGCGGATTCATGAAGAGCATCGGTTGGGCATCGCCGCCCCTGTTCCGCCTCGGTGAACCGTCGATGGCCACTCGACCCTCGGCCGCGTCGCGGGGTGGTTGGCCGCAACGTGGATCGCGGAGCAGCGCTCGGGAGTTCTCGAACCCCGACACCACCCAGGTCTCCCCGATCGCCGTCTTGAAGAGGGGCGCTGTCTCCCGCAGCTGCCGGTACAGCGGATGGGGATCGGGGATCGCCGCCGGATCCATCATCAGCGTGAGGAGAATCTCATCGGGGCTGGCCGTCATGGAGCGATGCCTTTCAGCGCGCGGGACGCATCGTCACGATGGTGGATGACCTCGTGGAGAACGAACCGGGCGGTTCCGCGAATGGTGAACACCTCGCCCGGTCGACGTTCGGCGCGCCGCTCCCACTCGTCACCGACGACACGGTCGAGGGTGAGGGAGAAGCCACGGGCGTTGGTGGTCATCTGCTCGACCACGAGAACCGGCACCTGCTCGTTGTAGCACGACGCGACGACCTCGGCCTCGTGGTCCCACCACCCGAGGTCGGGCGAGTCCTCCGTGCGCATCAGTTCGACCCGACCGGCCATCACTGGCAGTAGGTCGCGCACGTGGCAGGCGTACTCGAGCGGTGACCACACCTCGGCTGCGGGTCGGCGGCGCACCGCGGCAGGGTCGGCCGACGCGAGCAACCTTCCCCACTCGGCGACCTCCCGCAGGACCTGGGCACCGAGCTCGCGATCGGCGAAATTCGATGCATCGGTGCCGCAGTCGGGGCATCGCTCGTGCTGACTGCGGGTCCAGTCGCGTGCGGCGCCCATCCCGATCGCCTCAGTGCGCCGCGATCGCTGCGGCGATCTCGGTCGCGACGACGGCGTTGTGCTCGGCCAGGGCGAGGTTGGCGGGAACACTGTCACCCTCGGTGGCCTCGGCGATCGCGGCGAGCACCAGAGGCGTGACCGCAGGACCTCGGAGCCCTCGAGCATCGACCTCGGCCAACGCCGCATCGAGGGCACGGTCGATGCGTTCGACGTCGAGCTCGGCAGAATCCGGGATCGGGTTGGCGACGAGGATCCCGCCCGGATGACCGAGTTCGCCCGACGCTCGGAGCATCGCCCCGACCTGGGCGCCGGACGTCACGATGGCGGGGACGGCGACCCCGCTGTCTCGTGTGTAGAAGGCCGGGAACCGGTCGGTTCTCCACCCCACCACCGGCACCCCCAGGGTCTCGAGGTACTCGAGGGTGGCCGCCAGATCGAGAAAGGCCTTCGCCCCTGCGGACACCGTCACGACAGGGTGGCGCGAGAGTGCGACGAGGTCATGGCTGATGTCGCCGGTGAGCGCCGACCCCCGGTGGACCCCGCCGATGCCCCCGGTGGCGAAGACCTCGATGCCCGCGGCGGCGGCCAACGTCACCGTGGCCGAGACCGTCGTGACCCCGATGTCGAGGTCCGACGCGACTGCGTGGGGCAGGTCCCGGGCGGCGACCTTGGCGGACCCGGCGAGCACCCGCTCGAGCTCCGCTGCCGTCACGCCCACGACGGCCACACCATCGATCACCGCGGTCAGAGCCGGCACCGCGCCGCCCGACCGAATGGCCTGCTCGCACCGCTCGAAACACTCGCGATTGGCCGGCGACGGCAGGCCCAGCCCACTGAAGATCGTCGACTCGAGGGCGACGACCGGGACGCCGTCGCGGACGGCGGCACCCACCTCTTCGCTGGTCCGGAACGCGGGGGTCATCGTGGGAACTCTAGGCGCCAGATTGTTCTACCAATTCGACGACACGAGGTGTACCTTGCGCGCGATGCACATCACTCGGCGGGAGTTCGTGGTCGGCTCCCTCGCCTTCGCCGCGTTTCCGAGCATCGCCTGCACCGGTCCACCCATCCCCGGCACGAACATCGCGGTCCTCTACCTCGACGACATGCGAGAAGACGGCCTGAACTACATGCCGAAGACGATGGCCCGCTTCGACCATCGGTTCACCCAGTCACGAGCCAACGGCGGCGCCTGTATCGACACCCGCCTGGGCCTCTTCACCGGGACCAACCTCAAGAATCATCCGTGGAAGTGGTACCTGACGGCAACGGAGCTCGACCCCACGAAGACCTGGGGCTACTGGTTGCAGGCGGCCGGCTATCGCACAGGCCTGTTCGGCGAGTACATCACGACCATCCACTGGGACCAAGGGATCCAGCCCGGCTGGGATGTGTGGAAGACCTACACGGCCAACGGTCACGACGAGTTCACCTTCGAGGTGGAAGAGGGGCTCACGCCACCTGAGCCCTTCGCGCCCGGCGGCCGCAACCTCGACTACATGACCGACGCGCTGATCGATTTCGCGACGACCTCCACCGGCCCGTGGTTCGCCTCGTGGAACCCACAGCACCCCCACACCATCACCGAAACGGGCGAGCTCCAGCCTCGACCCGAGCACACGGGACTCTGGACCGATCTCCCGTCGCCGGCTCCCGTCGACGAGGACGTCACCGGCAAGCCGGCGTGGATCCAGGCCCTCCCGCCCCTGAGCGAGGCGCAGATCGCCGATTTCGAACGAGCCCAGATGCAGCAGGCCCAGGTGCTCACCGGGGTCGACGACGCGATCGAGAGCTTCTTCGTCGCCCTCGAGCAGTCAGGCCAACTCGAGAACACCCTGGTGATCCTCTCCTCGGACCAGGGCGTGCACTACGGCGAGCATCGCTTCGGCAACGCGTTCGGGGTGCCCGCCGCCGTGCAGAAGGTGACGCTCTACGAGCCCGTCGTTCGCACACCACTGCTCGTCACCGGTCCGGGCTTCCCGGCCGGCTCGACCTCGGTGCCGGTCACCCAGGCCGACATCACCACCACCGTGGTCGGTGTCGCCGGCGCCCAACCGAGCCACGATCTCGACGGCATCGACCTCCGTCTCGTCCGGGAGTTCTCCGGCATCATGGCGAACCGATCGGTCCTGCTCCAGTCGCTGCCTCTCGCCGTCTTCACGCCCTGGCCCGGCCACGACTCCGTCGTGACCGGACCCGATCACCCGACGGTCCCGTCGATGAAGCTCGGCATCCTCCACACCGGTGAGCGCGAGCTCTACGACCTGGCCGCCGATCCCGGAGAATTCGTGAACCTCGCGACGGACCCGGCCTGGGACGATGCCCAGGCGCGACTGTCCAAGCTGTTGAACATCCACCTCGCCTGAACTCACAGGCCTGCTAGCAATGAACCCGTGATCGACGTCTTGAAATCCACGTGGGAAGAATTGACCGCCCCCGGTGCCCAGTTCGCCTGGTCCGAACAGGACGTGCGCGGCATCACGATGCGGGTGTTCGACCAGGCTCCTCCGAACATGCGCGTTCTCTGGGAGATGTCGGCCGGCTTCGGCGACAAGCCCTACATCGTCTTCGAGGACGAACGCCTCACCTACACCGAGGCCCATGCGCTCGTCCGTTCACTGGCCACAGTCCTCGCGGAGACCCATGGTGTCGGCAAGGGCGACCGGGTGGCGATCGCCATGCGCAACTATCCCGAGTGGGCCATCGCCTACTGGGCGACCATCTCTCTCGGCGCTGCCGCGGTCGGTGTCAACGCGTGGTGGACGAGCAGCGAACTCGAGTACGGACTCAGCGACTCACGCCCCAAGGTCGTGATCGCCGACGACGAACGTCTCGAGCGACTGCTGCCGGTGCTCGCGGCACTCCGAGCCGAGGCGCCCATGCACGTGATGGCCGTTCGCTCCGGGCGCGAGCTTCCCGACGACGCCAGCCGCTGGGCCGAAGTGGTCGACGCCGCCGCCGCGCCCGACGCCCTGCCGGTGGCCGACATCGATCCCGACGACGACATGTGCATCTTCTACACGTCGGGCACGACGGGCTTCCCCAAGGGCGCCCAGCTCACCCATCGCGGGTCGGTGCACAATCTGCTGCACCTCGCGTTCGCGACGACCGCGGCGGGAATGGCCAAAGCCAAGCTGGCCGAAGCAGGTGAACTCACCGAGGAGCGATCGGCACCGGCCGACCCGGCGATCATGGTGCCGACACCGCTCTTCCACGTGACCGCCAACAACTGTGTGCTCCACCCGGGCACGCTCACCGGCGCCAAGCTGGTGTTCATGCACAAATGGGATGCCGGCCGCGCCCTCGAGCTCATCGAACGCGAGAAGGTCGGTACCTTCACCGGAGTACCGACCATGAGCCGCGAGATGCTCATGCACCCGGACTGGGAGACCCGCGACACGTCGAGCATGGCCTCGATGGGCGGCGGTGGCGCGGCGCTGCAGCCCGACCTCGTCGAGAAGATCGCCGATGCCAAGGGCGCCGTGAAACCGAGCACCGGCTACGGGCTCACCGAGACCCACGGCATCATCACCGCGGTCAGCGACATCTTCTTCAGTGCCCGGCCGACGTCGGCCGGGCTCGTGATGCCGACCCTCGAGGCGAAGGTGATCGACGAGAACGGCAATGATCTTCCCCCCGGGTCGCGGGGCGAGCTCTGCGTGAAGGGTCCCGTGGTCGTGAAGGGATACCTCAACCGCCCCGAGGCCACCGCGGAGGCGATCGTCGACGGATGGTTCCGCACCGGCGACATCGTCCACATCGACGACGACGGCTTCGTCCACATCGTCGACCGGGCCAAGGACATGGTGCTGCGCGGCGGGGAGAACGTCTACTGCGCCGAGGTCGAGGCGGCGATCTACGAGCACCCGGCCATCGCCGAGGCCGCCGTGTTCGGGGTGCCCGACGATCGCCTCGGCGAGGCCGTCGGTGTCGCCGTCCACCTCGCGGAGGGGGCAACGCTCACCGCCGACGAGCTGCGCGTCCATCTCGAGCCACGGCTCGCCAAGTTCAAGATCCCCGAGCACGTGTGGTTCCGCGACGAACCGCTGCCGCAGAACGCCAACGGCAAGTTCCTCAAACGCGCACTCCGCGACGAGCTGAGCGAGTCGGTGTGAGGGTGCTGAGCGAGTCGACGTGAGGATGCGGCGCGTTCAGCGGTCCTGCATGAAGGGGAACTCGGCGCGCACCCGGGTCACCTCGGCCGGGTCGACGTCGGCCAGGACGGTGGCGATCTCGCCGACCGGTGCGGCGTGGACCTCCCCCAGCGGATCGATGATGCAGGTGTCACCCGAGTAGTCGAGCCGCCCGGCCGAACCGACACGATTCACGCCGACCACGTAGGCCTGGTTCTCGATCGCCCGGGCTCGCAGCAGGGTGGTCCAGTGCTCGCGACGGGCCCGTGGCCAATTGGCCGGTACGACGAAGCAGTCGGTGGTGGCCGCCGCGTCCCAGAAGAGGTCGGTGAACCGGAGGTCGTAGCAGACCAGCGGGGTCACCCGCACGCCCTCGACCTCGACCGTCAGACGGTCACGACCCGCGGCGTAGTGCTCGTGCTCGCGAGCGAACGTGAACGGGTGGATCTTCGAGTAGCGATGATCCTCGCCGCCGGGTCCGGCCATCAGCAGTCGATTCGTCGGCCGGTCGTAGCCCTCTGTGTGTTCGGGGAACGAGCCCACGATCCACGCGCCGGTGCGAGCCGCCGTTTCCCGCATGAAGGTGGCCGTGGCGCCGTCGGGCTTCTCCGCCACCTCGTCCGCATTCATCGAGAACCCGGTCGACCACATCTCGGCGAGCACGACCATGCGGGCGCCGTCATGGACCGCCGCGTCGATCAACGGCGTGACCGCGGCGATGTTCTCGTCGACCTTCTCCCAGACGACGTCGTGTTGGATCGCTGCAACCCGGAGCATCAGAATCCCTCCGCCGCCAGCAGCCGGTGAGCGGCCTCGTCGAGGACGGTGTCCTTCTTGCAGAACGCGAAGCGCACGAGGTGCCGGCCCTCGTTCTCGTGGTCGTAGAAGACCTGGCTCGGCACCGCCACCACACCTGCCGTCCTCGGCAACGACCGACAGAAGTCGATGCCGTCCTCAGCGCCGACGGACCTGATGTCGGCGGTGACGAAGTAGGTCCCCTGCGGGCGGATGATCTCGAAGCCGGCCGCCTCGAGACCGCCGCACAATCGATCCCGCTTCGACTGCATCTCTGCGACATACCCGTGGAAGAACTCGTCGCCGAGTCCGAGCCCGGCCGCCACTGCGTGTTGCCAGGGTGTGCCCGACGCGAACGTGAGGTACTGCTTCGCCGTTCGCACCGCGGCGACGAGCGGCGCGGGGCCACACGCCCAACCGATCTTCCAACCGGTGAACGAGAAGATCTTCCCCGCCGACGAAATCGTGAGCGTGCGCTCGGCCATGCCGGGCAAAGTGGCGATGGGGATGTGCTCGTGGTCGTCGTAGACGAGGTGTTCGTAGACCTCGTCGGTCACCACCAGCACGTCGCGTTCGATGCAGACGCGAGCGATCGACTCCAGCTCCGCCCGGCTGAACACCTTGCCGGTCGGATTGTGGGGACTGTTGAGCAGCAGCAACTTCGTCGACGACGTGAACGAAGCGACCAGTTCGTCGGGATCGAACGAGTAGTCGTCGCCCCTCAGCGTGACCACGCGCCTCGTGGCACCACTCATCGCGATGCCGGCGGCATAGCTGTCGTAGTAGGGCTCGAACGTGACCACCTCGTCGCCGGGACCGGTGAGGGCGAGAAGCGCCGCAGCGAGCGCCTCGGTGGCCCCGGTGGTCACGAGGATCTCGCTGTCCGGGTCGAACGTCTGACCGCGATGATGGCGGCGATGACGGGCGATCGCCCGGCGCAACTCTTCGATGCCGGGCAGCGGCGGATACTGGTTGTGGCCCGCGTTGATCGCATCGATCGCCGCCTGCGACACGGTGCCCGGACCGTCGGTGTCGGGAAAGCCCTGCCCGAGATTGACGGCACCGGTCTCGGCCGCCAGGGCCGACATCGCCGTGAAGATCGTGGTGCCGAAACCCTGCAGGCGTTCGTGCAGATACGGGGCCGGTGTGGTCACAGCCCGAGTGTAGAAGCTCGCCGCGAGCCGACGAAGACCGTCGAATTCTCCGATTCTGACAATCCTCTTACCCGGCACCTTCATGGTGGGTGTCCGAGAGGCACCGACACACCACCCAACCCAGAAGGACCATGAAAATGACCGTTCCCAACAACCCCCTCCAGAAAAAGACCCTCGCCACCGCCGCCGTGGCAACGACACTCGGCGGTGCTCTCGCCGGCGCAACCCTGTTCGCTCCCGGCCTGGCCGGCGCCCAGGACGACACCGAGCCGAGCACCGACGAGACGACCACCGAGGAAACCACGTCTGCGGCGGCCGACCATGAGCCCGGCGACCGCATCGCCGACGTCCTCCAGGGCCTCGTCGACGACGGCACGCTCACCCAGTCCCAGCTCGACGCCGTCGTCGAGACTCTCGTCGCAGCCGCCCCCGAGCGCGGCGAGCGAGGTCATGGCCGCCGTGGGTTCTTCGCGGGCGACGCCGGTATCGCGGAGATCCTCGACCTCGAGCAGGCAGAGCTCCGCGAAGCGCTCGTCAGCGGCCAGACGCTCGCCGACGTCGCCGCCGCCCAGGGAGTGGACACCCAGGACCTGCTCGATGCGCTCGTCGATGCCGCCGAGGCCCGCGTCGCCACGGGTCTCGAAGACGGCCGCATCGAGCAGGAGCGGGCCGACGAGATCCTCGCCGATGCCGAGGAGAAGGCGACCGACCTGGTCAACGGCGAACTCGAGTTCCAGGGACGTCGCGGCCATCGCGGCGGCCCCGCGGACGGCACGCTCGATCAGTCCGACCCCGACGCCTGACCCGATACCCAGGAATCCTTGACCCTCCCCCCAGCGGCGCCGGGGCCCTCGTGGCCCCGGCGCCGCCGCGTCGATCCCGGGGTTGAACCGGCGCCGGAATTCAGTCGTCGATCGTGGGGACCGCGAACCCGATCGCTGCGCCACCGTCGCTCGACGACCCGGCGAACACGGTGCCACCGTGCGCCTCGGCGACTTGGCGGACGATGGCGAGGCCGAGCCCCGAACCGGGTTGCGAGCGGTTCGAATCGAGCCGGTGGAACCGATCGAAGATCCGATCCCGTTCCGCTTCGGGGACACCGGGACCCTGGTCGTGCACCGCGACCCGTCCACCGTCGATCTCCACCCGGATGGCCGTGCCCGGCGGGGAGAACTTCGCAGCGTTGTCGACGAGGTTCCGGATCGCCCGGGAGATCGCCTCGGGGCGGGCTTCGAGCACCGTCGACCGGACGAGGTCGATCTCGATGGTCCGATCGGTCCGCCGGCGTGCTCGCTCGACGACCGGCTCCGCGACCTCGGCCAAGGTGAGCGGCGCGAGATCCTCGCCGCTTCGGACGTCGGTCGCCAGATCGACGAGCTCGGCCACGATGTCGCTCAGTTCACCCAGCTCAGCGTCGAGATCGGCGACCACGGCCTCGCGATCGTCGGTCGACAGCTGGTGACCTCGGCGCAGTACGTCCACGTTGGTCCGCAGGCTCGTCAGTGGTGTCCGCAGCTCGTGGGAGGCGTCCATCACCAGTTGACGTTGCTGACGCCGCGAGGCCGAGAGGGCATCGAGCATCGACGTGAAACTCACCGACAGCCGGCCGACCTCGTCGCCCGAGGCCGTCACCGCGACACCGCGTTCGAGATCGCCGGTGGCGGCGACGTACTCGGTCGCCTCGGTCAGGTCTCGGATCGGCCGGACCGTGCGTCCGGCCAGGAACCACGCCACGATCCCCGCACCGACGATCGCGGCCAACCCGATCGCGGCAGTTCGTCGGCGGAACGCGTCGAGCACCGAGTCGACCTCGTCGAGCGGTCGGGCGAGCTGCACGAAACCACGTCGAGGAAGCGCAGTGGTGACGACCCGGACACGCCCCTGATCATCCGAACCGTTCGACAGGACCGGCGCCGACTCCGCACGGTCGAGGAGGGCGGCGTCGGTGGCTGCGTCGAACTCCTGGTCGAGGACGAACCTCACCGTCCCCGAATTGTCGAGGACCCGAGCCAGGGCGTCGAAGCCGACCGTCAGCCCGAACGGATCCGTGCGGTCGCCCCGCAACCGCGTCCCGAAACCCTCGAAGTCCTGAAGGCGATCGACATCGGCGGCGGCCGCGTCCGACGGCAACGCTCGCTCGTCGTGGAAGGCCCGGGCCCGGCCCACGAGATCCGAGTCGATCTCGCCCACCAACGACGCCTCGGTGCTGCGCAACAACGTCCCACCGATCACCACGACCACTGCGGCGACCACCACCGTCACCACGGCGACGATCCGGACCCGCAGCGTCACCGCCCGCCCTCACGGGCGACTGTGCTCATTGCTCGCCCTCACGGGCGACGTAACCCACGCCGCGGACGGTGTGGACGAGACGGGCCGCCCCGTCGACCTCCGACTTCTTGCGCAGATACCCCACGTAGACATCGAGGGTCTTGGACTCGATGTCGAGCTCCCCACCCCACACCCGCTCGTAGAGCACGTCGCGCCCGAGGACCACTCCGGCATTGCGCACCAACACCTCGAGCAGATCGAACTCGGTGCGACTCAGATCGAGCACCTTGCCGTCGCGATCGACCCTACGACCGTCGAGGTCCATCACCAGGTCACCGAGCACGAGCGTGCCGTCGTCGACCACCACACTCGACCGCAGGCGGGCACGGACACGGGCGAGCAGCTCCTCGAGGGCGAACGGCTTCACGAGATAGTCGTCGGCACCGGCGTCGAGACCGGCCACACGATCGTCGATCTCGTGTCGCGCGGTCAGCATCAGGATGGGGGTGTCGTCGCCCTTCGAGCGGATCGTGCGGCACACGGTGAGACCGTCGACGTTCGGCATCGAGACATCGAGCAGCAGCAGGTCGGCGTGGGCGTCGGCGTGCAGTTCGAGCGCCCGGGCGCCGTCGTTCGCCGTCATGACCTCGTAGCCCTCCAACTGCAGCGCACGATCGAGGCTCTCGCGTACTCGGCGATCGTCTTCGGCGATCAGGATGGTGGCCACCGGACCAGCGTCGCACATGCAGGTGAGAGAACGGTGAGAGACCGATCGACCGCGAGTCCGGCAGGGCACCCGGCGCCGAAAGGGCAGGCGCCGTTTTCCTCCCGGCCACCCGTTCGTCATCGGGCCGCCATGGCCCGCCGATAGGGTCAACGGGTGAGAATTCTGGTGACGAACGACGATGGCATCGACTCGGTCGGCCTCCACGTACTGGCCCGGGCGATGAAGCCCTTGGGCGACGTCGTGATCGCCGCGCCCGACGAGGAGTACTCCGGGTACGGCGCAGCGATCGGCTCGGTGTGGCTGATGAAGCCCGAGGTGCACCGCACACAGATCGAGGGCATCGACGAGGCGTGGGCCGTCACCGGGCCCCCGGCGCTGTGCGCCATGTTCGCTCGTCTCGGTGCATTCGGCGACATCGATCTGGTCGTCTCGGGCATCAACCCCGGCGCCAACGTCGGACGTGCCGTCTACCACTCCGGCACCGTCGGCGCCTGCCTCACCGCTCGCAACGGCGGTCTCAGTGCCGTCGCCGTCAGCCAGGCTGCCGACTTCTCGATCGAGGGTCAGGCGATGGAGGAGATCCTCGCCGACCAGCAATGGCAGGGCGCGGCCGACGTCGCCGCCGTCGTGGTCGAACAACTCCTCGGCAACCTCCCCACTCAGCCGGTCGTCGTCAACCTCAACGTGCCCAACCGTCCCGCCGCCGAGATGGAAGGGTGGCGGCGCACCTCGATCGCCATGGGCCCACCCCGTTCGCTGGCCACCGCCGACCTCGTCGCCAAGCCCGGCCACGAGGGCACATTCCATGTCGAGATGTCGTGGGGCGACGTGTTCGACGCGACCTCCACGGAGAACACCGACACCGGCGCGGTCACGAAGGGCTACGCCTCGATCTCCTGGCTCGGCATGCTCGAAGCGGTCGAACCCGATGCCGGGATCGCAGGCCCGGCCGAGGGCGCGCTCGACACCTTCTTCGGCTGACCCGAAGTGTTGACCGCCAGCGCCATCTCGCGCTCCTACGGACCCCGGACGCTCTTCGACGATGTCACCCTCCAGCTCAGCGCGGGTCGCCGCATCGCCCTCGTCGGTGGCAACGGCACCGGCAAGACCTCGCTGATCGAGATCCTCGTCGGCGACGCCGAACCCGACACCGGGTCCATCACCCGACCGCGCGACATGGTGCTCGGCTACCTCCCACAGGATCTGGTCGACACCGCCACCGGCACCGTGATGGAGGAAGTGCTCGCCGGGGCCGGCGAGCTCACCGCACTGTCGGACCGCCTGCGCGAACTCGAGACCCTGATGGGCGACCCCGACGCCGACCAGGATCAGGTCCTGGAGGAATACGGCGAGACCCAGGGCCGCTTCGAGGCCATGGGCGGCTACGCACTCGAAGCCGACGCCCACAAGGTGCTCGCCGGCCTCGGATTCAAGGACGCCGCCGTCAACCGACCGGTGCGCGAGCTGTCGGGTGGCTGGCGGATGCGCGTCGCCCTGGGCCGGCTGCTGCTGGCCAAGCCCGACGTCCTGATCCTCGACGAGCCGACCAACCATCTCGACGTCGACTCGGTCGCCTGGCTCGAGCAGCAGCTCGCCAACTGGTCGGGCGCGCTGCTCTTCGTGAGTCACGATCGCGACTTCATCGATGCCGTCGCCGACCGGGTGGTCGAGCTCGCCGAAGGCACTGCGCTCGAATACGTCGGCGGGTTCGCCGAGTTCGTGGTGCAGCGCGAGGAGCGGCTGCAACGCATCGAGGCCGCGGCGGCGCGTCAGGCTCGCCAGATCGCCAAGGTCGAGCAGTTCGTCGACCGGTTCCGCTACAAGGCGACCAAGGCCCGGCAGGTACAGAGCCGTATCAAGACCCTCGAGAAGCTCGAGAAGATCGAGGTGCCGACCCGCAAGGAGCTCGTCGCCCGGTTCGCCTTCCCGGAACCACCGCGGTCCTCCCGCACGGTGGCCGAGTTCCACGACGCGACGGTCGGCTACGAGACCGGCGTGCCGATCGTCTCGAACGTGTCGATGGCCATCGAACGGGGCGACACCGTCGCGCTCGTCGGCCCCAACGGGGGCGGCAAGACCACCCTGCTCAAGCTCATACTGGGCGAGCTCGAGGCGAGCGGCGGGTCGGCCGAGCTGGGCAACAACGTGTCGGTGGCCACCTTCCATCAGCACCAGGCCGACGAGCTCGATCTCGACAAGACGGTGATCGAGGCGTTCTCCGGCGGGATCGATCCCGGCAAGCGCAACCTGCGCACCGTGCTCGGCTCGTTCGGGTTCCCCGGCGACGCTGCCGATCGCCGCATCAGCGATCTCTCCGGCGGGGAACGCACCCGGCTGGCCCTGGCCCGCACGATGATCGAGCCGGTCAATCTGCTGGTGCTCGACGAGCCCACCAACCATCTCGACCTTCCCAGCTGCGACGTGCTCGAGGATGCGCTGACCGCGTATCCCGGCACGGTCCTGCTCGTGACCCACGATCGCCATCTGATTCGCAACGTGGCCGATGCGCTGATCGAGGTCCGCGACGGCACCGCCACCTGGCACCCGGGCGTTCCCGACGAGGTCCTCACCCCGCCCGACGCCAGCAAGGTGAACAGCGGCAAGGGCCTGAGCGGCACAGGAGCGGGCAAGAAGGGCCTGAGCCAGCCCGCACGCCGAACCGAGCCGACGCCGAATGCAGGGACCAGACAGGATCCCGGGCTTCGCAAGCGGGTCAACAAGCTGGAGCGCGACCTCGAGAAGACCGAGGCCCGGGTGGCCGAGCTGCACTCGCAGCTGGCCGATCCCGACATCTACGACAGGCCCGAGGAGGTGCACCGTCTCGCCGAGGAGCACGAGCGGATGCAGACCCGGGCAGCCGAGCTGGTCGAGGCGTGGACGGCGGCGGCCGAGGAGCTCGAGGGAACCGGGACCTAGGTCCCTACCCCCGGGCGGGCCTGTGCTCCACGATCGGTGGTGGACCGAAGGAGGGCCCATGACCGATGATTTCTCCACCCCGTTGCTCGAGGACGACGATCGACTTCGAATGCATCGTTTCGTCGTTGCGACGCTGGTCTCGGCGGTGATCATCGCCGTGTCGGTGTCGGTGCTCATGCATGTCGCCGATCCCGAGGGCGGCTGGGGCGTCGCCGCCGGCGTCGGGGCCATGTTCGGCTTCTGGATGTGTCCGTTGGGCGGCGCGATCTTCGGGAACGGCTTCCACGAGATCGACGTCGAGCGGCGACACGCCGCTCGACCGCAAGCGGAACACCCGGTCCCGATCATGGTCGAGGCAACCGCGGCTGCCGTCTGAGCGACCGCTGACCGCGCGTCGATCGTCGCGGTGTCGTCGACGAAAGCCGGGGACTACCGTGGCGATCGATGACGTTGCCGCCCCGCGCCGAGGGCCCTCTTCGGGTCGTGATCGACACTGACACGGCGAACGAGATCGACGATCAGTTCGCGCTGGCGTGGGCGCTGCTGTCGCCCGAGCAGCTACACGTCGAGGCTGTCCACGCCGCCCCGTTCTGCCACGGCCACTACTTCGAGGCGATCGACGCGGCGGCCGAGCGACGCGGCGGCGACCGGACCCCGATGGAGGCGCTCGCCTCCCACGTCGGTCCCGAACGTCGCGCCCGAATGCGGTCGCAGCGATCCCCCGCTGATGGCGAACGGGCATCTCGCGACGAGATCCACCGCCTCCTCGCGGTGATGGATCTCCCGGCACCACCCCCGGTGTTCGCGGGGAGCGACCGCTTCATGACGGCCCCCGACGACATCGTCGAGAGTGACGCCGCCCACAACCTGATCGCCCTCGCCCATGGGAATGACGGACCGCTCTACGTCCCGATCATCGGTGCGCCCACCAACGTCGCGGCCTCGTTGCTGATCGACCCGACGATCGCCGAGAAGGTGGTGCTCGTCTTCCTGGCCGGCTACCCCTCGGCCGCGCCCCACGCGGACGACAGCTTCAACCTGGTCCAGGATCGATTCGCCACGAACGTGCTGTTCGAGTCGGCCGCGCCGCTGCTCTACCAGCCCGGCTACCACGTGGCCGAAGTGCTCGGACTCTCGCTGCCCGATGTCGAGACGTGGGTGAGGGGCGCCGGTCCCCTGGGCGACCTCCTGTATCAGATCTATGTCGACAACCCGATCGATGCCGACGTCACCAGGCCGGGCCGCAGCTGGGTGATCTGGGACATCATCGCCATCGCCTGGCTGCTCGACCCCGACTGGGCACCGACCCACGAAACGACCAGGGCCCGGGTCACCGATCGCCACACCTGGGAACCGACCGGCGGGTGGATGCACGAGGCCTACCGGGCCCGTCGCAACGACATCTTCGGCGACTTCGTCGAGAAGCTCGCGCGCCACGCCAATGGGTGAACCGATCTGGCGACCGTCGCCCGAGCGAGCGGCCGGCACGAACCTGGCTCGTTTCGCGGTCGCGCGCGGCCACGACGACTACGAGTCGCTGCATCGCTGGTCGGTCGACGAGCCGGCCGCCTTCTGGGCCGCGGCGTGGGACGACCTCGGCGTCATCGGCACCGCCGGGGATCGGGTGATCGAGCCCGGCCCGACCCTGGCCGACACCCGCTTCTTCCCCGATGCTCGACTCAACGTCGCCGAGAACCTGCTCGCCCATCGAGGCGATGAACCGGCACTCGTCTTCCACAGCGAGGACGATTCGATCGTCCGGGAGATCAGCCGCGACGAGCTTCGGCGCACGGTCGGCCGGTTCCAGTCGGCGATGCGACGGGCCGGCGTCACCGAGGGCGACCGGGTCGCCGCATGGCTGCCCAACATCCCGGAGACCTACGCGGTCATGCTGGCGGCCGCGTCGATCGGCGCGGTGTTCTCCTCGACCTCACCGGACTTCGGGGTCGATGGTGTGGTCGACCGGTTCAGCCAGGTGGCACCGAAGCTGCTCTTCGCCTGCGACGGTTATCTCTACGCCGGCAAGATCCACGATTGCCTCGCCCCGCTCCTCGAGATACGAGCCGCGCTCCCCTCCGTCGAGCAGGTCGTGATCGTCCCGTTCTTCGGTGGCGGCACCACCGGCGATGTCGTCGACGGCGTGCCGTTGGCCGACTTCGTCGATGGCATCGCGCCGCGCGAACCCGACTTCGTTCCGATGCCGTTCGACCACCCGTGGTACATCCTCTTCTCGTCGGGAACCACCGGTCGGCCGAAGTGCATCGTGCACCGAACGGGCGGCGTCCTGCTCAAGCACGTCGTCGAGCACCGTCTCCACTGCGACGTGCGCGCCGGGGACCGGGTGTTCTACTTCACCACCGCCGGTTGGATGATGTGGAACTGGTTGGCCTCGGGTCTCGCGGCCGGCGCCACGCTGGTGCTCTACGACGGTTCGCCGTTCCATCCCGACGGCAACCGGCTCTTCGATCTCGCCGACGACGCAGAGGTGACCCTCTTCGGCACCTCGGCCAAGTTCATCGACGCGGTGGCGAAGTCCGGGCTCCGCCCGGTCGACACCCATTCGCTCGAGTCGATGCGCACCATCACGTCAACCGGGTCGACCCTCGTGGCCGAGGGATTCGAGACCGTCCACGACGCCATCAAGGCCGATGTGCACCTGGCCTCGATCTCGGGCGGCACCGACCTCTGCGGTTGCCTGGTGGCGGGCGATCCGACCTCGCCGGTCCATGCCGGCGAGATCCAGCGACCGGCCCTCGGCCTGGCGATCGACATCGTGGACGAGCTCGGCAATCCGGTGCACGTGGGTGTGCGCGGCGAGCTGGTCTGCGGCAACCCGTTCCCGTCGATGCCCTTGGGTTTCCACGACGATCCGGGCGACGCGCGCTACCGAGCGGCGTACTTCGAGCGCTTCCCCGGCATGTGGCACCAGGGCGACTTCGCCGAATGGACCGAGACCGGTGGGATCGTCATCCACGGCCGCAGCGACGCCACGCTCAATCCCGGCGGCGTCCGGATCGGGACCGCGGAGATCTACCGGCAGGTCGACAAGATCCCTGAGGTCCTCGAGAGCATCGTCATCGGCCAACCCGTCGAGGGCGACACCCGGGTCGTGCTCTTCGTGGTGCTGCGTGACGGCGTCACACTCGACGACACCCTCGAGGCTCGGATCCGGGCCCAGGTCCGGGCCGGCGCAACCCCGCGCCATGTACCCGCCGTGATCGGTCAGGTGACCGAGATCCCCCGCACCCGCAGCGGCAAGATCGTCGAACTCGCCGTGCGAGCCGTCGTGGAGGGCAACGAGGTGAAGAACGCCGACGCCCTCGCGAACCCCGACGCCCTCGACCAGTTCCGCGACCACCCGGCGGTGGTCGCGGCCGGCGGATAGGACACGCCGCGCGACGGGTCGCCGTCGCTCTACGCTGCCCGGATGGCGAGCATCGACGTTTCCACCGGAATGACCCTCGAGTACGACATCCGGGGCGAGGGCGAACCGATCCTGTTCGTCATGGGCCTCGGCGGTCAGCTGATCGACTTCCGCGAGGAGTTCGTCGATCTCTTCGTGGCCGAGGGTTACCAGGCGATCCGCTTCGACAATCGCGACATCGGCCTTTCGACCCACACCGACTGGGAGCCGCCCTCACAGCGTCGGACGATCGCCTCGATGATCACCCGGCGACCACTGAGCGGCGCCGGCTACACGGTCGAGGACATGGCCGCCGACGGGGCCGCGCTGCTCGAAGCGCTCGGGATCGACGCCGCCCACGTCGTGGGTGTCTCGATGGGCGGGATGATCACCCAGGCGATGGCGATCAACCATCCGTCGAAGGTGAAGAGCATCTGCTCGATCATGTCGAACACGGGCGACCGCAAGCACGGCGGCATCGCGATGTCGTTGATCCGCCAGTTCATCCGGCGCCCCGAGCCGACGATCGAGAACTTCGTCGACTCCTCGGTGTTCACGTTCTCGGCCATCTCCGGTGAACACTTCGACGAAGAGGAGCATCGCAAGCAGGCTGCCGAGTCGCTGGCCCGGGGTTTCGTCCCTGCCGGCGTCGCTCGACAGACCGCGGCGATCGGCGCCAGTCCCGATCGCACCGCCCGACTCCGGCAGGTGAGAGTGCCGGCGCTCGTGATCCACGGGCTGGCCGATCCGCTGGTCAAACCCAGCGGCGGCATCGCCACCGCCAAGGCGATTCCCGGGTCCCGGCTGCTGATGTTCGGCGACATGGGCCACGACCTTCCGGTGCCTCGCTGGCCCGAGATCGTCGACGCGATCATCCGCAACATCCGTCGAGCCTGAGGTCGACGTCATGACCGGTCCCGAACACCCGCTCAGCCCCGCGATCATCGACGACCCGGCCGAGGTCACGGCGCACTGGCTCGGCCGAGTGCTGGCCCGGGCCGGACACACCGCCACCATCGCGTCGATTCACCGCGAGGCGGTGGGCACCGGACAGATGGCCCACAACGAGCGGTACCGGTTCACGTTCGCCGGAGACCAGGGCGACGCACCCGGCTCGGTGGTCGTCAAGTTCCCCTCTCCGGCCGAGGAGAGCCGCGCCGCGGGAGGCGCCGGCGGCTACCGCAACGAGGTCCGCTTCTACACCGACCTCGCCGCCGATCTCTCGATCGTCGTGCCGCACTGTCTCTACGGCGCGGTCACCGACGACTCGACGTCGTTCACCCTCGTGCTCGAGGATCTCGCTCCGGCCAAGCAGGGCGACCAGATCACCGGCGCCACCGACGAGCAGATCATGCTCGCGGTCGAGAATCTGGCGGGTCTGCACGCGCCGCGATGGGGCGACCCCACCCTGACCGACATCGATTGGCTCCAGGCGAGCGGCGGCGATGCGGTGGCCTTCGTCGAACTCGTGACTCCCATGTTCATCGAGCGCTATCGCGACCGGCTCAGCGACCGGGCCCGCACCGTCTACGAGGCCTACGGCGCCCGATCAGCGGCGTGGATCGAGCGGGAACCCACCACCCACACCCTCGTCCACGGCGACTACCGACTCGACAATCTGATGTTCGCGACCGCGTTCGGCGGCGCGGCGGTGAGCGCGGTCGATTGGCAGACCCTCGGCCTCGGGTGCGGGCTGCGCGATGTGGCCTACCTCCTCGGCAACTCGGCGCCGCCGGAGGACCGGCGTCGCCACGAACCCGAGGCACTCGAGCGCTATCGCACGGCGATGGCCGCCCTCGGCATCGATCTGGCCGCCGACGACGTGCTCTCGATGTACCGGCACGGCACGTTCCAGGGTCCGTTCATCACCATGCTGGGATCGATCGCGGTCGGCCAGACCGACCGGGGCGACCACATGTTCATGGCGATGGCCGAGCGGTCGGCCGCCCAGATCGTCGACCACGACGCGCTCGACCTGCTCGACTGAATCGACTCAGCCGGGCCGGCTCAGCCGATCGGCTGCATCCGGCGGTTCGGCTTCACGAGCGGCTCGAGGGCGAACACGACGAGTGCGATCCAGATGATGATGAACCCGGCCGCCTGGCCTCCGCTCCACGGCTCGTTCCACACGATGGCACCGAGGATGAACTGGAGGGTGGGCGCGATGAACTGCAGCATGCCGACGAGCCAGAGTTCGATCTGGCGAGCGGCCGTGGCGAACAGTAGGAGGGGCGCGGCGGTGATCACTCCTGCGCCGAGCAACCAGACGTTCATGGCCACCGACGACGTGGTGAACACGCTGTCGCCCGAGGCCATCTGGATGAGGAGCACGACCAGAGCGAACGGGAAGAGCACGAACATCTCGAGGCTGAGGCCGTCGAGAGAACCGGCCGGCGAGATCTTCCTGACCAGCCCGTAGAGGGCGAATGTGCCGGCGAGGAACAACGACACCCAGGGAACGCTGCCGACATCGATCGTGAGCACCACGACACCACCGGCGGCGATGCCCACTGCGAGCATCGGACCGAGCCGGAGGCGTTCCTTCAGCACGACCACGCCGAGCACGACGCTCACCAACGGGTTGATGAAGTAGCCGAGGCTCGCCTCGAGCACCCGGTCGTCGTTGACGGCCCAGACGAACACCAACCAGTTCGACACGAGCAACACAGCCGTGAGCACGAACATCCCTCGTGCTCGTCGGTCGATGAGCAGGGCCCGCACCCGTGCGAAGGTGTGCCCGGCGAACTGGAACGCTGCGAGGAGCAGCGCGCTGGTGAGCACGCGATGGATCACGATGTCGCCGGAGGCGACCGAACCGACCGAGCGCCAATAGACCGGCGACAGTCCCCAGAGGACGTAGGCCACCGTCCCGATCGCCACGCCCCGTATCATCTCGGCACGCTATCCCTGGGCACAGTCGCACCCCGTCCCACCCCGTCGGAATTCAGATGAACCCATCGGCCTCGGGGGCCGGACACGCCGACGTCCCGGGCGATGGGAACCAAACGCGGCACCCAGGCGTCTCACGTTCATGCGACATCACCGGGTCCATGTCAGCCTCGCGCTCACTCTCGGAGCCGTACTGCTCGGAATGGCGGTTCTCCCGGACCCCGCCGGTGCCGCGACGACCCAGGTCGTCGACACGGAGGACCTGCCGACCTCGACCGGCGCGGACGTCGCCGATGCCGACACCGCGGTCGATGTCGTCGACGGCCAAGGCGACGATGTTGACGACGACGATGACGCGGCACGTCGAGCGACGCGGCTGGCCGTGGGCATGGTCGTGGCCGCTGCCGCCATCGGCGGACTGCTGCTGTTGTCCGGGCGGTAGCCGGCCGTCAACCCGCGTCGGCGAGGTGCAAGACTGCCGTGTGCTCCTCGCCGATCTCGTCGCCACCACCATCGCCGTCGGGGCGACGCGGGCCCGCAAGGAGAAGGTGATGTTTCTCGCCGATCTGCTGCGGGCGGCGACAGCGGAAGAGATCGGGGTCGTGGTCGGCCTCCTGTCGGGCGAGCCCCGCCAGGGTCGGATCGGCGTGGGGTGGGCCACGGTGCGCGACGTGCCGTCGGGGACATCGACCGGCTCGTCTCGCACGATCGCCGATCTCGACAGCCTGCTCGACCGCGTCGCCGCGACCCACGGCGAGGGGTCGAAGGCGGAACGGATCCGGCTCTTCACCGAGTTCCTCGCCGAGACGAGTGCCGAGGAGACCGACTTCGTTCGCCGACTCCTGATCGGCGAGCTCCGCCAGGGCGCCAACGCGGGACTCGTCACCGATGCCGTCGCCCGTGCCACCGACGTTCCGCCCACCGTGCTCCGCCGAGCCGTGATGCTCTCGGGCGATCTCGGCCGGGCAGCCGAGATCGCCGTCTGCGACGGGCGTGAGGGCCTGGAGGCGGTCGGACTCGAGCTCCAGCGGCCGATCCAGCCGATGTTGGCCAGCACGGCCAAAGACGTGTTCGAGGCCATCGAGGAGAACGGACGCAGCTCGGTCGAATGGAAGCTCGACGGGGTGCGCATCCAGGTCCACAAGGAGGGCGACGACGTCCGTGTCTGGACCCGAAACCTCAACGAGATCACGCAAGGGGTGCCCGAAGTCGTCCGCATCGTGCGACTGCTGCCGGCGCGCTCCCTCGTGCTCGACGGCGAGGTGCTCGGCATCGACGAGCTGGGCGACCCCCTCATGTTCCAGGACACGATGACCAGCACGACGACGACCGCGCCGTTCTTCTTCGACCTGCTCCATCACGACGGCGACGACCTCCTCGACGTGTCCCTCGAGGACCGACGCCGACGGCTCGAAGCGGTGGTCGGCGAGCGCGCGATCCCCGGAGTCGTCACGGACTCCGGGGATGTCGCCGCCACCGTTCTCGAGGACGCGCTGGCCCGCCGCCACGAAGGCGTGATGGTGAAGGCCGCCGATTCTCTCTATCAGGCCGGCCGTCGCGGAAAGACGTGGCGAAAGGTCAAGCCGGTCCACACCCTCGATCTCGTGGTGATCGCCGTCGAACCCGGCAGCGGCCGCCGCCGGGGTTGGCTGAGCAACATCCACATGGCCGCGCGAGATCCCGGCACCGGCGAGTTCGTGATGGTCGGCAAGACCTTCAAGGGCATGACCGACGACATGCTGCGCTGGCAGACAGAGCGCTTCCGGGAGCTGGCCATCGACGGTCCCGATGGCGACACCCGACCGGTGGTCGCCCTGCGCCCCGAACAGGTGGTCGAGGTCGCAGTCGACGGCATCCAACGATCGACCCGATACCCGGGCGGCGTCGCCCTGCGGTTCGCTCGGGTGGTTCGCTATCGCGACGACAAGCCCGCCGCTCAGGCCGACACCATCGAGACGGTTCGTGCCCTCGGCTGAACACCGTGCGGTCGCCGAAGTGAGCAGGCACACTGGAAACATGCCGGATATCGCCCCGCTCGAAACGACGACGATCACCGAAGAGACGGTCGCCAACCCCGTCACCGACGACGGCAACCACGACCGGTTCGCGCACTACGCCCGCAAGGCCGACATCACGAAGGCGACCGTCGAAGGCACGCCCGTCGTGGCCATCTGCGGCAAGGTCTGGGTGCCCAGCCGCGATCCGTCGAAGTACCCGATCTGCAAGACCTGCGCCGAGATCAAGTCCAAGCTCGACGCCCGCAAGAGCAACTGAGCCGCTCCGGCGGCACCCGGGGGGACAGTATGAAGATCTCGATCAACGGAAGCTCGGAGTTGATCCACTCCGACGTGGCCCGGCTCCTCGCCCACGCCGAGAAGGCTGCGGCCGACGGCATGGCCGGATGGTGGCTCGCGCAGGTCGGCATCGTCGACGCGCTCACCGTGCTGGCCCTCGCCGGCGCCGAAACCGGCGAGATGGAGCTGGGCACGGCCGTCAACGCGACCTTCCCGATCCACCCCACCGCCCTCGCCGCGAAGACCCTCACCACGCAGGCCGTGGTCGCTGGACCCCTCACCCTGGGCCTGGGCGTCAACCACGCACCCGTCGTCGAGCACACCTGGGGCATGAACTTCGAGAAGCCGATTCGCCACGTGCGCGACTACCTTTCCTGCCTCCAGCCCCTGCTCGAGACCGGCTCCGCCGACTACGCCGGCGAGGACTACACGGCCCGTTTCGAGGGTGCCCGACCCACCGATCGCACGCCGGGTCTCGTGCTCGCGGCCATGGGCCCGCAGATGCTGAAGGTGGCCGGTCAGCGCACCGACGGCACCATTCTCTGGATGACCGGCGAGAAGGCCATCGCCACCCAGATCGCCCCCCACGTCAACGAGGCCGCGGCCGACGCCGGCCGACCCGCGCCCCGCATCGTGTGCTCGCTGCCGATCTCGGTGACCGATGACGAGGGCGGGATGCGGGACTTCATCGGCCAGGTGCTGTCGAACTACGGCGACCTTCCGTCTTATCGGGCCATGCTCGACCTCGACGGCCACGCCGGCCCGGGCGAGGCGATGATCTGCGGCGACGAGACGTCCGTGCGCCAGCAGCTCGAAGCGGTCTCGGCCGCCGGAGCCACCGAGTTCTCCGCCGCCGAGATCGGTACGAGCAGCGAGGACTTCGCCCGCACCCGAGCCCTGCTCCGCGAGATCAACGCCGAGGCCTGAATCGCCGTCCGCCGAAACAGGCGCGAACGCCGGTGACCTGCGAGAATCACGGCAGCCCACGTCCGTGGCGCCATCGGTATCCCAGGAGTTCCACGTGAAAGTCGCCGTCGTCTACGAGAGCCGTACCGGCAACACTGCCCGCGCCGCCGAGATGATCGGCGCGGTCGCGCAAGAGCTCGGCCACGAGGTGGGCGTGTGGCCGTCCCGCAAGGCCAATCTCGATTTCCTCAAGGCCGCCGACATGGTGTTCGTCGGCACCTGGACCGACGGGATCGTCATCGGCGGGCATCGCCCCGGCGACGCCGGTCGGCTGCTCGACCTGCCCGGCATCTGGGGTAAGCCGACCGCAGGCTTTCTCACCTACGCGATCCACGCCGGCAAGGTCGTCGACGGCTTGGGCGACGTGGTGAAGCTCCGAGGTGGCGACTGGATCGGCGGCAACGTCTTCAAGCGCCACAAGCTCCCGGCCGGCATCGCCGGATTCGTCGTCGCCGCCCTCGACGAGGCAGAAGCACGCCTCGGCGTGACGGCGGACGCATGACGATTCGGGTCGTCGTCTGGGGGACGGGCAACGTCGGTCGCACGGCGATCCGCACGGTCCTGAGCCATCGAGATCTCGAACTCGTCGACGTCGTCGTCGCGAACCCCGCCAAGGTCGGCCGCGACGCCGGTGAACTGGCCGAGGTCGACACGACCGGGGTGATCGCCACCGACGATGCGGCAGCCGTGCTGGCTCGCCGGCCCGACGCCGTCGTCTACGCCGCCAGCGGCGACACCCGCCCCGACGATGCCCTCGACGACGTGCTCGCCTGCCTTCGGGCCGGGGCCGACGTGGTCACCCCTGCGATCTACGGACTACTCCATCCCGCCACCGCCAACGCCCGCCTTCGTGACAAGGTCGACGAGGCGTGTGCCGAGGGCGGCGCGTCGCTCTACGTCTCCGGCATCGACCCGGGATGGGCCCAGGACATCCTGCCCCTGCTCGTCAGCGGGGTGAGCGGACGCATCGACGAGATCCGGGTGCAGGAACTCTTCGACTACTCCACCTACGACGCGCCCGAGATCGTGCGCGACGTCATCGGCTTCGGCAGGCCGATGGACCAGCTCCCACCGATGCTCATCCCTTCGGTGCCCACGATGATCTGGGGGCCGATGATCCACACGATGGCCGATGGTCTCGGCGTCACCGTCGACGAGATCACCGAGTCGATCGAGCGGCTCGAGCTCGACGAATCCGTCGACACCGTCCAGGGCCGCTTCGACGCCGGCACCCAGGGAGCATTCCGCTTCGAGGTGGTCGGCGTGGTGGCCGGCGAACCCCGGCTCGTCATCGAACACATCACCCGCATCTCGCCCGAACTCGCGCCCCGATGGCCGTCGCCGGTTGCGGGCAAGACCGGTGAGCACCGCCTCATCATCGAGGGACGCCCCCGCATCGAGATGTCGATCCACGCCACCGACGACTCCGACAACCCGGCCGACGGCGGCAACGCCACCGCGGCGGCCCGGCTCGTCAACGCCATCCCCGCGGTGATCGCAGCGGAGAACCGCGTACTGGGCACCCTCGATCTCACACCCGTGTTTGGCGGCGGGCTCCCCGGGTAGACCCGATATCGGGCGAAACCGTCCGTTCGGCCCTGTCCGGGGCCGGCTGCCACATGTCAGCTTGGTGACGATCGGGAACCTCCCCGTGACCCGGTACGTCCAAGAGTGACACCCTTTCCCTTCGAGGCCTTCCTCCCATGCGAACTCATCTCCAGGGCATCGCCCTTCTCGGCTTTCTGGTCGTCGCCCTCTGGGGCCTCACCAAGATGGTTTCGCCTGCGCTCAGCGACGCGCTCGACGAGGACGGCGCGCTGCAGGCCGAGTCCGGCGATGTCGTCGACCTCGTCGTCGGCGCCGAGAGCGTCGAAGCCCCGCTCGACGACGAGGAACGGGCCCGCCTCCAGTTCCACCTGGTCGTCGCCGGCTTCCTCGACGACCCCTCCCAGGTGGACGGCATCATCGGCACCCAGACCCGTGCGGCGATGGCCGAAGCCGCCGACGAATGGGGGCTGACCGACCCCAGTGACCGCGAGTTCCTCACCTTTGCCGACGAGCAGTCGGCCGACACACCCCTGATCGGCGCGTCCTGACGCACTCCTGCGCCATGATGGCCAGGTGACCGACGCGCCACCGCCGACGGCGTCCACCACGATTCGTCCGCGCCACCAGCTCGACATCGCCTTCGCGGTACGCGGTGTGAAGACGGTTCGCCGCCGCCAGGGCGTCCACTGGTGGACCACCGACACCCCCGAGGGCGTCGCCGCGGTGGCCTTTCGGGCCGGCGGCGATCTCGTGCGGGCCGACGCATGGGGCACCGGCACCGACTGGGCGCTCACCCAGCTACCGGCACTGCTCGGCGCTCGCGACGACGACGTCGACGACTTCGAGCCGCGGGCCCATCCCGCCCTCGCCTCACTCCTGCAACGATCCGGCCCCGCGGTGTCCGGGTCGCTGCGGATCGGGGCGACCGGCCGCTGGTACGAAGCCCTCACGACCAACACCATCGGTCAACGGGTCGTCACCGCCGACGCCAAGGCGAGTCGCGAACGCCTGTGTCACCGCCATGGCGAGCCGGCGGCGGCCGGACCGACCGGCGCGTTTCCCTCACCGGACCGTCTGCTCGCGCTCGCCGACCACGACTTCCATCGGGTCGGGATCGAACGCAGCCGGGCCCGCGTGTTGCGGGTGGCGGCAAAATACGCCGAGCGTCTCGAACGACTCGACGGCGAACCGGCCGCCCATGCCACGGAGTGGTTGCAACGGCTGCCGGGCGTCGGCCCGTGGACGACGGGGTTGACGACGGCGGTGGCCGGTGGCGACCCCGACGCCGTCCCCGTCGGCGACTTCCACCTTCCCCGCCTCGTCACCTTTGCGCTCACCGGCGAGCAGAACGGCACCGACGAGACCATGCTCGAGGCATTGGCGCCGTTCGCCGGTCACCGCCAGCGAGTGGTGCGACTCGTGAAGGCGTACGGCCCGAGACCCAACCCCCACGGGCCCGCCCCGTTCCGCAGCGACATCAGCCGGATCTGACCGCCCGCCGCTGGCGATAGCCGACGGTCTTCTCGATGTAGTCACCCGCGTCGGGCGTGGTGCAGTTGGTGTCGCCGTGGTCGACCTCGACGGGACCCACCCGCCTGGCGGCGCTGGCCGCCAGACGTTGCAGCGCGGCGTTGCGCAGGGCGATCGAGATCATGGCCATGTTCATCTCGTGGCGGACCCGATTGGGGCGGTCGTGGATCTCCTCCTCGATCTGGCGGAGCAGGGCACGCAGTTCGGCGATGTCCCACAGGTCTTCGTCCTCGCAGGTGCGCGCCACGATTCCCCACCCGGCACTGGCGACCCACTCACCCTTGCGATCACACCAGACATCGGCGCGCGACCGCGCCAGCGGCGACCGGGCGACCACGTCGGCAACCGCCCCGGCGGTCTGGTAGCACACGGCCTCTCGGGCCCATTGATCGGCCAGCTTCACCGTGAACTCGCCGGGATCGACCACCTTCGCGGCCAGCATCCGCGCGTCGTGATTGCCCGAATCCCACAGGGCAAGACCCAGCTCGTGGTCGACCCTGATCCTCTTCTCGAGCTCTCCCAGTGCGGCGAGGCTGACCCCGAACATCGGCTCGCGGGCGCCGTGGCGCGGATAGATCTTCCGGTTCTGTTCGGTGCCCTCGGCCTCCAGCGCCGCCATCACCTCGTCGAAATCCATGCTCTGACGGTACTCCGTCGACCCGCCGAGTTCTCCCGGGTCCGGTCAGCGGGCGCGCGAGTCACTCACCCGCAGGACGACCAGGATCACGATGGCGCCGACGGTCGCACCGATCCAGCTCTCGGTTCGCTGCACCTCGAAGTCGCCGTCGGCCATGAGCGAAGCGATCAATCCTCCGGCGAACGAGCCGGCGATGCCGAGGAGAATCGTGCCCAGACATCCCCAGTCGCGGCCGGTCGGCACGAACACGCGGGCGACGAGCCCGACGATGAGTCCCGGGACGATCCAGGACAGCAGCTCCATCAGGACCAGCCCGAGCCTGCGCCGGCCACCATTCCGTAGGGGCCGGACGGCCAGCGGAAACAGTCGCGCATCAACTGGTCGACCTGCGCCCGATCGGCGATGCCCTCCGACACGACACGGTTCGCCTCACGAACCATGGCGAAGTACACACGATTGGCGACGTAGCCCCACGACTGGTCGGTGTCCTGCACTACCACCGGGTTCTTGCCGGCCGCCGCGGCCAAACGCACGATCGTGTCGACCGTCGCATCGCTGGTCTCCGGACCCCGAACGATCTCGGCCAACTTCATCACCGGCGCGGGCGAGGCCCAGTGCCATCCGATGAACCGGTCGGGCCGGTCGGTGCCCGCCGCCATCGCGGCGATCGGGAAGCCCGAGGAGTTGCTCGCGAAGATCGTGTCGGCCGGGGCGATGGCATCGAGGTCCCGCCAGAACTTCACCTTCAGGCCGAGATTCTCGGGGACGGCCTCGATGATGAGATCGACGTCGACCGCGGCGTCGAGGTCGGTCGTGAACGTGAGCCGGGCCAGAGCGGCATCGGCCTCGTCGTCGGTCAACTTGCCGCGTTCGACCGCGCCCCGCACACCGAACCGGCCGGTGTCGACCCCTTCCCGGGCGGTGGCGAGCACGTCGTCGCTCAGATCTCGGCAGATGACCTCGTGACCCGAGATGGCCAGGACCTGGGCGATGCCCGATCCCATGACTCCTGCGCCCATGACGCCGATTCGTTCACTCATGGCATCGATTCTCGCACGATTTCGGGGGAGCGCGTTCCGGGGTGTAGCCATCCCTGGTGGACACACACGACCAACCGGCGGAACGGCCGCGCTCACCGTGGCGCGTCTATGGCCTGGTCGCCGGCGCGATCGCGCTCGGCACCCTCAACTTCTCGATCGTCTTCGTGGCCTTCAGCGACATCGAGGCGAGCTTCAGCGCGAGCCCGGGCACCGTCTCGTGGACCCTCACCGCCTACTCGATCACCACCGCCGCGGTGTTCGTACCCGCCGGTTGGGCCGCCGATCGGTTCGGCCGCACCCGCATGTTCCTGATCGGGCTGGGCACGTTCATCGTGGGCAGTTTCCTCGTCGCCACCGCGCCCACGGTCGAGGTACTGATCCTCGCCCGCATGATCCAGGCCGCCGGACTCGCCATCGAGGCACCCGCCTCACTCGCGCTGGTCCTCGACGAGTTCCCGGCCGAGAAGCGCTCGACCGCAGTGGGTGCGCTCGGCGCCGCGGGCGGCGTCGCGACTGCGGTCGGTCCGGCCGTTGGCGGCGCGCTCATCGACTACCTCACCTGGCGGTGGGCCTTCTTCCTCAACGTCCCGCTGGGCATCCTCGTGTTCATTCTCGTGGCGCCCCGCCTGCCCCGGACCTACGTGCCCGATTCCGGCCGCCGCCGACCCGATCTCGTCGGTGTCGCCCTGTTGATGGTGGGTGTGGCCGCTCTGGCCCTCGGCATCGTCCAGAGCGATGACTGGGGCTACGTCGATCCGAAGACGCTCGGCGCCCTCGCCGCGGCCGCTGTCTTCATCACACTGCTCCTCCGGCGATCGGCGAACCATGCGGAACCGATCCTGCATCTGCCGCTGTTCCGCGACCACGACTTCGCGCTGGGCAGCGGCCTGTCGTTCCTGGTCGCCGGCACCTTCGCGGGCACGTTTCTCGCCTTCGTGCAGCTCATGAACGAGGGATGGGACCTCTCGCTGCTCCAGTCGGGCCTGGCCGTCGGACTCATCCCGGCGGTTGCCGGCCCGATGTCGGTGGTGTCGGGACGCATCGCCGATCGCTACGGCCACAAGTCCGTGATCCTGCCGGGTTCGCTGCTCATGGCGGCCGGCGGCGTGTTCATGTACTGGTCGGTCGACGCCGAACGCCAGCTGGTCCAGGTGTGGTTGCCGTTCGTGGCGATCTACGGGCTCGGGGTCGGACTCGCCCACGCCGCGTGCCAGGCCGCGGCCCTGTCCAACGTCGAACAACGGCGACTCGGCATCGGCAGTGCCATGAATCGCATCGCCCAGGACATCGGCCAGACGGTGTCGGCGGCGATCGTGATCGCACTCCTCGCCCGCGAGGCATCGATCATCGACGGCGTTCGTTCCGTGATGATCCTGCTGATCGCCCTGAGCCTGCTCGGCGCCCCCCTCGCCGCTCGCCTCCACGCCCGGGGTGGCTCGGCGGTGTGAGTCCAGGACGTGTGACCCTCCGGTCGCCCGATCGGGGTTCGCACTGTCACCGGGGCGGCGTACGGTGCACGCCAATGCCGGGAACGACACGATGATCTCCTGTGGCCACTGCGGAGGCCGCCACGCCACCGTCGCCGAGGTGCGCGACTGCGCCACCGAACCCGGCGCCGCGCCGGACCGCCCGATGTTCGACGACCCGGTTCGCCGGCCGTCCCCGTCGCCGGCCACCGGGGGCGGCGCCCCGACCTCCATCGTCGCCGAGGTCGCCCTCGAGCCCGACTGGGCCCACCTGGCCGGTCCCGCCCCGTTGGCCCGCAATCTGGTCGTGGGGCCCGGCCAGGAGGCACCACCGCCCTGGGCCGACGTCCCCAGGATCGTGGTCGACGACGGTCCCGACGGTCTCCAGAAGGTTCGCGATGCCCGCCACGCTCGTCAGCGCGTCGTGATCGAACTCGTGACCGCGCTCCCGGCGCCTCACCCGGTGCTCGACGTCGACTACTGGCATCTCGCCCCCGAGACCGACCTCGACGGGGAGACGCTGCGCCACCTCGTGCTCGGCCACGCGGTCGATGCCCGAGACCCGGCAAGTCCTTCCATTGCCGAGGTGAGCGCGGCTGTGGCGGCCGGAGCGACGGTGCGCACCACCGGTCCGGGCGACATCGACACCCCCGACGGCGCGGCGTGGGTCGACGGCGGGCCGCTCGACTGGTTCGACGACCACACACTGTCGGCGCCGGTCGTTCCTGCGGCCCACCTGCGGATCGGCTCACTCCACACGATCCGGACCGCACCTCCCGACGCCGACCTCGCCCCCGACCAGCTCGCCGCGGTCAGCCATGGCGGTGGTGGCGCCCGCATCATCGCGCCGGCCGGGTCGGGCAAGACACGGGTGCTCACCGAGCGGGCTCGCCATCTCGTGAAGGACCGGGGCATCGACCCGACCACGATCTGCATGGTGGCGTTCAACGTGCGGGCCCGCGAAGAGATGCAGGAGCGCACGACCGATCTGGCCGGCCTCGAGATTCGCACCCTCAACTCGTTGGCCCTGGCGGTCCTGTCGGGCCGCGGTCCCTTCGTCGCCCCGGCCGGACGGCGGGCGCCTCGCGTGATCGACGAGCGCGAGGTCCGGCGGGTGCTCGACGACCTCGTCGGTGGCCGTCGGCAGGCGATGGCCGACCCGATGGCGGTGTGGATCGAAGCCCTCACGGCCACCCGGCTCGGACTGCGCTCGCCGGCGGCGGTCGAGAAGGAGTTCGGGGGCGACGTCAAGGCGTTCGCCACCGTCGTACCCGAGTTCCGCGATCGGCTCCGGCGGGCCGGCGTGGTCGACTTCGACGAGCAGATCCTCGGCGCCATCGAGGTGCTGTGCACCGACCCGGTCGCCCGGGCCGCTGCCCGACGAGCCTGCGGTGTGCTGCTGGTCGACGAATTCCAGGACCTCACCCCGGCCCATGTCCTGCTCATCCGGCTCCTCGCGGGACCCACCGCCGATGTGTTCGGGGTCGGCGACGACGACCAGACGATCTACGGCTACGCCGGCGCATCACCCGCGTGGCTCATCGATTTCGCCGACCTCTTCCCCGGCAGCGCCGCCCACGACCTCCGGGTCAACTACCGGTGCCCACCCGCCGTTGTCGATGCTGCCGCCACCCTGCTCACCCACAACCGTCGCCGAATCGCGAAGACCATCGACGCCCGCCCGGGCCGCGATGCGGTCCACGGCGACCTCGACGTGGTCACCGGCGCCGATCCGCTCGCCGCCACGGTCGACCGTGTCACCGAGCTCGTGACATCGGGTGTGCGCCCCTCCGACATCGCCGTGCTCACCCGGGTCAACGCCACCCTGCTCGGCCCGATGCTCCTGCTCGGCGAGGCCGGCATCCCCACGAGTTCCCCGGTCGACGCGCACTTCCTCGATCGCACCGGGGTGGCCGGCGCGCTCGCCTGGCTCGAGGCCGCCATCGCCCCCGAGCAGATGCTGCCTGCCGTCGCGCTCGAGACGGCCGTGCGGCGACCACCGAGGGGCATCAGCCGACGCCTGGCCGAGTGGGTCGGCGAGCAGCGCAGTCCCCGGCAGCTCGAACAACTCGCCGGGCGGCTCAACAACCAGCGCGACACCGACAAGATCATCGCCTTCACCGATGACGTCCGACTCATGCGCTCGCTGGCCGACGACGGCGCCACCACGGCACAGCTCCTCGAGGCGATCCGCGATCGTGTCGGACTGGGCCAGGCGCTCGACCAGCGACTCGATGCCAGCCGCCGCTCCGTCGACCGCAGCGCCCACGGCGATGACCTGGCCGCACTCCTCGCCATCGCTGCGGTCCAGCCCGACCCGGCCGCGTTCCCCGAATGGCTCGGCTCTCGCCTTCGCGAGTCCCAGCCCGACTGGTCCGGGGTGCGACTCTCGACGATCCACCGGGTGAAGGGGCGCGAGTGGCCCCACGTCATCGTGCACGACGCCACCGCCGGCCTCATGCCCCACCGCCTCGCCGCCGACCGCGAGGAAGAACGTCGGGTCTTCCACGTGGCCCTCACCCGTGGGAGTGAGCGGGTGCTGATCACGGCCGGCACACCACCCTCGCCGTTCATCGCCCAGCTGCACACGCCACGCGATCCCTACGCTGCGCCCGATCCCGACGACGAGCCCCGCGCCCCGCGGTCGTCCGCCGGCGGTGGGAAGCCCGCCCGGCCGGTTCCCGAGGTCGGCAGCCTGGCCGAAGCCGGCCTGCGCGAACGACTCAAGGCCTGGCGGACCGAGACCTCGCAGGCCGCCGGCATGCCCGCCTATGTCGTCTTCAACGACGCCACCCTCTACGACCTCGCCCGACTCCGGCCGATCGACGACGACGAACTTCTCTCGGTACCCGGTATCGGTCCGGTGAAGGTCGAGAAGTACGGGGCCGACATCCTCGCCATCATCGAGGCAGCGCTCTCCGAGGAGTAGAGGTTCGGGTCTACGATCGGATCATGTGCCGCAACATCACCACACTCCGAGGACTCGAACCGGTCGCCACAGAGGAAGAGATCATCGCCGCTGCCCGTCAGTACTGCCGCAAGGTCAGCGGGGTCCAGAAGACGTCGGCCGCCACCGAAGAGGCGTTCGAACGTGCGGTGGCGATCATCGCCGATGCCACCACCGACCTCATCGCCGCGTTGCCACCCCGCAAGGTGCCGCCGAAGTCCGAGCCACCGCTGCGCCGCCTCGCCCGACAGTCCTGAACGACCGTCGTCGACCAGTGCCGCTTCAGTCCGGCCACACCGGGTCACGCTTGTCGAGAAAGGCGGCGATGCCCTCCTGGGCGACGGCATCGACGGAGTTCTCGCGCATCACCCTCGACGTGAACTCGTAGGCGTCGACCTCCGACCGGTCGATCTGCTCGTAGAAGGCACCCTTGCCCCGGGCGATCGTCTGCGACGACCAGCGAATGATGTCGTCGGCCATCGTCGCCACGGCCGCATCGAGCTGATCCGGTTCGACCACCAGGTTGACCAGACCCCAGTCAGCGGCGGTGGCCGCCGTGACCGGGTTGCCGGTCAGCAGCATCTGCATGGCCCGCTTCCGACCGATCGCCCGGGTGAGCGCCACCATCGGCGTGGAGCAGAACAAGCCGATGCGCACCCCGGGCGTGGCGAAGCTCGATGGCGACGAGGCGATCGCCAGATCGCACGACGCCACCAGCTGGCAGCCGGCGGCGGTGGCGATGCCGTCGACCGCGGCGATGACGGGCTGGCGGATCTCGTGGATCGTCGTCATCAGATCGGTGCACGCATCGAAGAGTTCGCGGGCGGTCTCGAGGTCGTGGTCGACCATCTCGCGGAGGTCGTGTCCGGCCGAGAACGCCGGACCCTCGGCGTCGATCACGACGAGCGACGCCGACGCCGAATCGTCGATGGCGCGCAGATGTGCGGTGAGGGCCCGCATCTTGTCGAGCCCGAGCGCATTGCGGTTCTCGGGCTCGGCCAGCGTGATGCGCTCGACCTCGCCGTCGAAGGAGAAACGAAGTCCGTCATCGGCCATGCGCGAGTCTCCCACCTGCGGACGCGCCGTGCCCGTCACTGCATGCCGCGGGCGCTCACGTTTCGCTGGCTGACCTCGACGAGCTTGCCGCGGCGAACCGCGTAGCTGGTGACCCGGTCGACGTTGTGCTGGCCACCCCGGGCCCGGCCGCTGACCACGTCGAGGGTCATCCCGTTGATGATGGGGAGCAGCGCCACCGCCCGAAAGCCGTCCTCCGCCCCGGGGTTGGATCGCTTGTCCTCCTGCAGGAGCTCGCCCGATTCCCAGATCCACACGTCGTCGACGCTCACGAACCGGCACCGGTGGTTGGACTTGCTCTTGGCCACCATCGCCCCGGGGCAGACGACGACGTCACCCTCGATCCACGGATCGACACCGAGGCCGTCGCGACCGAACCCGGTCTCGAAGGTCTCGGCGATGAGCGCATCATGGTCACCGCTCCGGATCGCCCGCTGCCGGGCCTCGTCGTGGAGCGCCTCGGCGAGGTGGTGCAACACCTCGTCGGACAGCTTCGCGGCGAGCTCGACCGCGGTGTCGGGGTCGTCGGTGAGGTGACGCACGATCGTGCCGTATCGACGGTTTGCCATGGATGCAGTGTGCCCTGACCGGTGTGACAGTCTGCGCTGGATACGAACATCTGTTCGGTCTAGGGTGACGCCATGTCCCCTCCCCCGTCGGCGTGCCGGCCGCCCGGCGCCACCATTCTCCACGCCGATCTGGATGCCTTCTACGCGTCGGTCGAACAGCGCGACGACCCCCGGCTCCGCGGCCGGCCGGTCATCGTCGGCGGTGGCGTGGTGCTGGCGTGCAGCTACGAGGCCAAGCGCCGCGGCGTGCGGTCGGCCATGAACGGCGGTCAGGCCCGCTTGCTCTGCCCGGATGCCATCGTCGTCGAGCCCCGGATGGACGCCTATGCCGACGCGTCGGCCGCGGTGTTCGAGAAGTTCCGCGACGTCACGCCGTTCGTCGAGCCCATCTCGGTCGACGAGGCCTTCCTCGACGTCGCCGGCGCCGAGCACCTGTTCGGCCCGGCGCTGCAGATCGCGGCACAGCTGCGCACGCGGGTGCTCGTCGACGTCGGACTCCCACTGTCGGTCGGGGTCGCTCGCACCAAGTTCCTGGCGAAGGTGGCGAGCGCCCAGGCGAAGCCCGACGGCCTCCTCCACGTCGAGCCGGGTCGCGAGCTCGACTTCCTGCATCCACTCCCGGTCGAGGTCCTGTGGGGGGTCGGGCCGGTCACCGCGGCCAAGCTGCACGACCACGGGGTCGACACCGTCGGTGATCTCGCCGCGAGTGGCCGGGCCGAGCTCCAGGGCTATCTCGGCACGCACACCGGTCGGCATCTGCGCGACCTCGCCCACAATCTCGATCCCCGCCCGGTCGACACCACCCGCCGCGACCGGTCCATGGGTGCGCAACGCGCGCTGGGCTCGCGCGTTCGCACCCGCGAGGAGCTCCGACGCGAGCTGTTGGGCCTGGCCGAGAAGGTCGCGGCCCGGCTCCGCAAGGCCGATCGGGTGACCCGCACCGTCACCGTCCGCTACCGCACCCAGGAAATGAAGCACGAGAGCCGGTCACGCACCCTGGTCGAGCCCACCCAGCAGACCGACGTGCTCACGGCCACGGCCGACGAGCTGCTGCTCGACCTCATCGACGGACCCCACGGGCCGGGCGGCGCCCTCGGCCGGAAGGGCTGCACACTCGTCGGCATCACCTACGCCGGGCTCGGTCGCCCCGACGCCATCCAGCTCGCCCTCCGCTTTCCCGAAGAAGGCCGAGCGACCGAGGAACTCGATCGCATGGTCGACGACATCCGCGGCCGCTGGGGGGCCACCGCCATGGCCCGCGCCTCGCTGCTCGATCACGCCGGCGGCGTGCCCGCCCTGATCCGGCCCACGGCCCTCGACGCCACGACCGCCCCTTGACCGGCTCGCCCGCTCGGGTGGTAGACCCCACTCATGGAGATCAGCACCGCCCTCGCTCGCCTCGCCGACCACAAGAACGCCACCCTGATCACGTTGCGCCGCGACGGTCGAGCCCAATCATCCGACATCGTCTACGCCGTCGACGCGGACGTGATCAGGATCTCGGTCACCCACGATCGGGCGAAGACCCGCAACCTCCTGCGTGATCCTCGCGCCGTGCTCCACTTCTCGGACCCGTCGACCTGGTCCTATCTCTCCATCGACGCCACCGCCGCCGTGTCACCGGTCGCCGATGATGTCGACGGTCCTGTCGCCGACCAGCTCGTGGCGCTCTATCGCATCGTGGCCGGCGAACACGACGACTGGGCCGAGTTCCGGGCCGCCATGGTCGAGGAAGGCCGTTGCGTCATCACGCTCACACCCCGATCCGTCACCGGCCAGCTGCACTGAGATCGCGGGTCGGGAACCGAGGATGGAACGGTCGTTCTTCGAGCACGTGCTCGATGCGTTCGAGAGCTTCGTCGACGACGAGCTCGGTGAACCCCTGTCCAGCTGGCACCGTCGCGGCCTCAAGGTCTGGTTCGATCCGGCAGCCCCGCGGGAGCACTATGAGGCGCAGCTGATCCGGGTCGACGGCGAGGCCGCACTCGAGATCGGTTTCCATGCCGAGTACCGGACAGAGGCCGAGAGCCAGGCCGTCCTCGACGGCTTCGGCACGACCGGTGCCCCCTCGGCATGGCGGGCGGCCCTCGGCGAGGAGGCCCACGCCGGGCCCTTCCTCGGCAACACCACGTGGCGACGCGTCTCCGAGGTGTGGGACCCGCCCGATCCGGACGACCCCGAGGCGCCCATCGAGATCGCGGCGAGACTGGCCGACTACGTCGACGCGATCGAACCGCGCCGCCGTGCCTCCTGACCGCCCACCCGTGCGAGACTGCTGCCGTGAGCACTGACCCTGTGAGCGCTGACCCGGCCGACGATCCGACACCCACCCTGCCACCGTCGCGGGGCGTGTTCTGCAACCGCACGCTCAACCTCCGCGGCGTGCGGGCCATCGGCTACGACATGGACTACACGCTCATCCACTACTTCGTCGAGGAGTGGGAGCGGGCCGCCTTCGAGCACGCCAGGGGCGTGCTCATGGCGCAGGGCTGGCCGGTCGAGGACCTCACCTTCGACCCGACCGCCTACACCCTCGGACTCACCTTCGATCTCGACCTCGGCAACCTGGTGAAGTCCACCCGCTTCGGCTACGCGGTGCGGGCCCAGCACGGCAGCAACGTCCTGTCGTTCCGGGAGCTGCGCGACAACTACTACGGCACCGTGGTCGAGCTGGGCGAGGATCGCTTCGAGTTCATGAACACGCTGTTCGAGCTCAGCCGTGCATCGCTGTGGTGCCAGCTGGTCGAGTTGCACGATCGCTCCCCGCTGCCCGGCATCGCGTCCTACGCCGTTCTCTACCGGGCGATCGACCTCGCCCTCGGCACGGTGCACACCGACGGCTCGCTCAAGGCCGCGATCGTGGCCGAACCCGAGCGGTTCGTCGACCTCGATCCGGGCCTCGTTCCGACACTGCGGGATCAGCGCCTCGCGGGCAAGCAACTCCTGCTCGTCACCAACTCCGAGTGGAACTACACCCAGTTCATGATGACCTGGGCGTTCGACCGCTTCATGCCCGAAGGGCAGACCTGGCGGGATCTGTTCGACATCGTGATCGTCGCCGCTGCGAAACCCCGGTTCTTCGCCGAGGCCGGCCCGATCTACCGAGTGGTCGACGAGCAGCGGGGCCTGCTCGAACCCCACCTCGGACCGCTCGAATCCGGCACCGTCTACCACGGGGGCAACGCCCACATGGTCGAGGAGAGTCTCGGCCACGATCCATCACAGTTCCTCTACGTCGGCGACCATCTCTTCGGCGATGTGCACGTCACGAAGGACACCCTCCGGTGGCGCACCGCACTCATCGCCCGCGAACTCGAGGCCGAGGTCGACGCGGCCGACGAGTTCCGCACCCAGAACCACCAGTTGCGCGACATGATGGCCGAGAAGATCGACCTCGAGCGGTCCCACTCACGGCTGCGGATGGCTCGCCGTCACCTGGTGGTCGCCGAGGAACCGCATGCCGAGATCGACGCCGCCGTCGAGGCCGCGGCGGCCGCCGTGGCCGAGATCGACGAGCGCATCGCCCCGCTCGCCCGGGCGTCGACCGAGCAGGGCAACGAGGCCTGGGGTCCGCTGATGCGTGCCGGGGTCGACAAGAGCCTTTTCGCTCGGCAGGTCGAGAAGTACGCCGACGTCTACACGAGTCGGGTCAGCAACTTCCGGGCCGAGACGCCCTACGGCTACCTCCGCGCCGCCCGGGGCACCCTGCCCCACGACGCCGCCACCCCCTGAGTCCGGCCGATCACAGCGGGCCACCGCGGGCCGCCACATCCGAACGTCACTTGTTGTTCAGCTGCGACGCGCCCGGCGGCCAGAGCGATGTCAGATACCCGCGACAAGGTCTGGACAACTCCGGCCGGTGGCTCAGTCCGGTCGGGACGAACGACCTCGCAACCGGTCGATCTGCCGACGATCCCGCTTGGTCGGCCGCCCCGCGCCGCGATCGCGACGGGCGAAGACGGCTTCGCCCGGACGATCTCGCGGAACCGGCGGCGGCGAACGGTCCTCGTAGCACTCGGCGGCGCGGGTGGCGGAGACACGCTTCTCGATCAGCTCCTTCACCACGAGGACCAGAGTCCGGTCGCCCCGGCGGGCGGTGACCACGTCGTCCACGTCGATCCGCGTGGCCGGCTTCGCGGTCGCGTCGTTGACCGTGACGTGGCCGTCGTCGCAGGCGGCCGATGCCTGCGTGCGGGTCTTGAACGCCCGGACCGACCACAACCACTTGTCGATGCGAACGGCCATGCACGAGTCTGGCAGAATGGCCCGATGTCCGACATGTCGCCGGGTGCGCACGCCGTCAACGACCCCCGCTGGCCCACGACCATCACGGTCGCGTGCGCGAACTTCTCCACGCCGCCCCGCGACAAGGCCGCGAGCGTCGACAAGCTGATCGCGGTCACCCGCGATGCGGTCGCGCTCGGTGCCGATCTGGTGGTGTTCCCGGAACTCGCCATCAACACGTGGGGCCATTGCGCCGAGTGCGCCGATGCCCACGCCCCCTGCGGCTGGCACCTCACCGAGGCCGAGGGCGCCGATGGTCCGTCGTGCGAGCGGATCGCCGCGGTGGCGGCCGAACTCGGCGTTCACGTGATCTACGGCTTCGAGGAAGCGGGCGACTCGCCGGGGATCATCCACAACAGCGCCAACCTGATCGGTCCCGAGGGGCGCATCGGCACCTACCGGAAGCTCCACCTGGGGATCCCGCTGGAGACCGACCGCTTCACCCCCGGCGCCGAGCTACCGGTGTTCGACACCGCGCTCGGACCGATCGGCATCTCGATCTGCTACGACTTCTACAACAACCCCGAGCTGTCGCGGCTGTTGTGCTTCAAGGGCGCCCGCCTGCTGGTCAACCCCACCGGACGGTCCGACCTGCCACATGCTCGCGAGAACCTGACCCACGCCACGCTGGTGCGGGCCCAGGAGAATCTCGTCTTCGCTGCCTCGAGCAATCGGGTCGGCAACACCCACGGCGGATCCACCTGGGCCGGCGGCAGTGTCATCGGTGGCCCCGACTTCCCCGGCTTCGGGAAGGCGCTGGCCACGGCCGGCGCCGAGGAGGAGCTGATCGTGGCGGACATCGACTTCGAGCAGGCCGCCCGTTGGCACGACTGGCTGCCGTGGACGCAGTGGCGACGCGAGCAGCAACGCCCGGTCACCGAACTCGTGCAACGCGAGTTCGCCGCCCTCCTCGACGGAGGCGGGTGACCGGCCGGTCGGTCGGGTCGACTCTTCGCCGATCACCCCAGCTCGTTCTCGGTCTGCTGATCTTCGGGGCCGGACTCGGGCTCATGGTGCAGGGCACCAACGGGCAGGGGCCATGGACGGTCTTCCACGAGGGCTTGGCCGACCACACCCCGCTCACGATCGGCACGGCCACGATCGTCACCGGCGTCGTCGTCCTCGGTGCCACGATCGCCATGCGCGTGCCGATCGGGCTCGGAACCATCCTCAATGTCGCCCTCATCGGACCGGCCACGGACACCACGATCTGGCTGGTCGACACCCCGGACTCGGCGGTTGCCCGTGCGCTGCTCACGCTGTCGGGTCCGATCCTCACCGCCCTCGGCTCGGGCCTGTACCTCGGCGTCCACCTCGGACCCGGGCCTCGCGACGGTCTGATGACCGGACTCAACGAGCGGGGGCTCAGCATCCGCACCGCCCGATTCGGGATCGAAGCCGCCGCGTTCACCGCCGGCGTGGTCCTCGGCGGCACGTTCGGCTGGGGAACGCTCTGGTGGTTGCTGACCATCGGCCCCGCCGTGCAGTGGATGCTTCCCCACTTCGATCGAGGGCTCCGGGACCCACGGTCGGCCAACTGACGCCCGGAGGGTGTCGCGCTAGGTTCGCGCCGGGTTCACATCGAGCCGAGGGGGCTGTCCATGGAAGTACCGCTGACCATCGCCGATCATCTGCGCCGGGCGGCGCTCGTCTACGGCGATCGCATCGGGATCATCGACGAGCCCGATCAACCGGCGCCGTCGCTCGGTGAGATCACCTACCGGCGTTTCGCCGATCTCTCGGCCGGGCTCGCCGCCGGACTCGACGGTCTCGGTATCCCTCTGGGGGCTCGGGTGGCGATCGTCTCCCAGAACGCAGCCCGAGTGCTCGTCCACCTGTTCGGCACCAGCGCGTTCGGCCGGGTCGCCGTGCCGATCAATTTTCGCCTCAGCCGCGACGAGGTCGACTACATCGTGCGCCACTGCGGCGCCGAAGTGCTCATCATCGACCCCGAGCTCGAGGCGACGCTCGGCGACATCGACGTGCCCCATCGGTTCGTCGTGGGCGAGGAGTCCGACTCGCTCTACCGGATCGGCACCGAGCCCCGGCCGTGGGCTCCATCGGAGTCGGCAACGGCCACCATCAACTACACGAGCGGCACCACCGCCCGCCCCAAGGGCGTCGAGATGACGCACCGCAACCTGTGGATCAACGCCGCCACCTTCGGTTGGCACACGGGGGTGAGCGATCGCGACGTCTATCTCCACACCCTGCCGATGTTCCACTGCAACGGCTGGGGCATGCCCTACGCGATGACCGGCATGGGCGCCCAGCACATCGTCCTGCGCAAGGTCGACGGCGCCGAGATCCTCCGGCGCGTCGAGGCGCACGACGTGACGATCATGTGCGGGGCACCCGCCGTGGTCGCGGCCGTGCTCGATGCCGCTGCCGCCTGGGAAGGGCCGATCCCCGGTCGAGGCCGGGTCCGCATCATCGTGGCCGGCGCACCGCCGCCCACCCGCACGATCGAGCGGGTCGAGACGGAGCTCGGCTGGGAGTTCATCCAGATCTACGGTCTCACCGAGACCGCTCCCCTGCTCACCATCAATCGATCCCGGGCCGAGTGGGACGAGCTGAGCGCGGCCGAACGCGCGGTCAAGCTCTCACGTCAGGGCAACCCGGCGATCGGCATCACCCTGTCCACCGACGACGAGGGCGAGGTCCTCGCGCGCGGCAACGTGATCCTCAAGAGCTATTGGGACAATCCCGAGGCCAGCACCGCGGCGCTGGCCGACGACTGGTTCCACACCGGTGACGGCGGGTTCATCGACGACGAGCACTATGTCAACCTCCTCGATCGCAAGAAGGACGTGATCATCTCCGGCGGCGAGAACGTCTCCTCGATCGAGGTGGAGGACTGTGTGTTCTCCCACGAGGCCATCGCCGAGGTGGCGGTGATCGGCGTGCCCCACGAGAAATGGGGAGAGACGGTGAAGGCACTGGTCGTGCGGACGCCCGGCTCCGAGGTGAGCGAGCAGGAGGTCATCGACCACTGCCGGGCCAGGATCGCCCACTACAAGTGTCCGACCACGGTGGAGTTCCGCGACGAACTCCCCCGCACGGCCACCGGCAAGCTCCAGAAGTTCAAGCTCCGGGCGCCCTACTGGGAGAACGAGGACCGCGCCATCAACTGAGCGGGGTCAGGCGGGTGGCGGCCCGGGAACGACCCAGCCGACACCCTCGACGAAGCGGGCGTTGTTCGGCGGCTGGCGGGGATCCTGCGGGTCCATCACCCAACCGTGACCCTCGACCCACGACGGTGCGCGCCATTTCTCGTCCTCGTCCGAGCCCCGCTCGGCGGCGACCGGGTCGGCGTCGCCCGTCCATGCGGGCAGACCGACGTCGCCGGCCGATGCCGGCGGCACGGCGGGTCCTGCGGAGCCTGGTGGCCGGGCCCGGGTGGGCAGCGTCGGGCGGTGCGCGGCCGTGGGGTCGACCGCGGAAGGCGGCGGGGCCGCCGGGCGCGGGGCTGGTCGGGGTTGGGGTTGGGGTGGTGCCAGTGGCGGCGCGTCGGGCGACGCCGGGATCGCCGTCGTTGCGTCGGCGGCCGGTGGCGGCGCGGCGGCCGGGGGCGCCGGCGCCGGGGGTCGCGGCCTGGGGGCAGGCGCGGGCGCAGAGGCCCTGCGTGGCGGCGGGGCCGATGCGGGGCGAGCGGCCACGGCCGGCGTCGGCTCCCGGCGTGGCTCACGGGTCCGCCGGCGGCCGCCGGCAGGCCAGAACATCGATGCCAGCAGCAGCACCGCCCCGATGCCGCCGAGCACGATCGAGGGCACCAGCGCGGCCCGCAGTACCGCGGTGAGCAGGGCCGCCAGCACCTCGGCCTGGTCGGGCGCGAACCGGCGCAGCAGGTAGGGCAGACCGAGGCCGACGACGAGATAGAACGCGGAGGTGCCGATCGCCCACCGGGCGGCCTTGCCGAGGACCGCCGACCGGTCGCTCGTGGTCAGGAAGGCCAACAGGACCATCACCAGCGAGACCCCGGCGAGCACCGGCACCGCTCGCTCGAGGAAGGTCTTCACCGGTGAGGCGTTGGGGATGTTCTCGGTGGGCAGCTTCACCTCGAACGTCGGGGGGATCTCGGCCGCCACCGTCGGGGCGAAGATGCCGATGCGTTCCCGGGCCGATTCGAGGGCGGGGCCGAGGTCGATCGTGCTCGGTGCGTCATCGAGGCCGAGGAAGGCGCGATGGGTGGTGGCCAGCGACTCGATGATCAGGTCACGCACAACAGGATCGGTGAGGATGATCTCGACGCCGGCATCCACCTGTTCGTCCGTGAGCGGCACGGAGGGGGGCATGGCCGCCTCGAGCGTCCGGCCGATGTTCACGCCGATCTGCTCGACCACGGCCTCGTTGTCGAGCAGTTCCTCGGCGATCGTCGGCGTCCGACTCTCGTCGAAGACCGTGCGCAGGGAGAGGAACCCCCACCACGCGAACGAACCGATGAGGAGGGCGGGGCCGAGAATCAGGCCGGCGATGACGCGACGAAACACCGGGCCATGTTCGCACGTCTGACCACGCCCCTCGGGGCACGACCGAACGATGCGATGTTCAGCCGGGCTCAGTCACGTTGCGGCGAGAGGCAGGGCTCGCCGCCGCAGACGTCGATGACGGTGCCGGTTCGCAGGAACGCGTCGATCTGCTCGACGGCCACGACGTGTCGGCGAGGATCCTCGTGAGGGTCGGTGCCCTCGCGTGGCGGCACGTTCTCTGTCGGCGACACGGGCTGGCCGCTGTCCCACATCACGGTCGCCGACCCCTCGAACGGGTAGTCCTCGATCCGGGGGATTCCCCAGAAGGGCTCGACGTCGCTGGAGCGACCATCGCCCACTGCAGGCCACACCACCGAGGCCCCCATGGACCGGGCCATCACGTCCATGGCGACGTTGGCCACCTGATGATCACCGAGCGCACCGTGGAGCAGACCGACCTTTTGCTCGAGTCCCTCGAGCGGCTCGCCGTAGTGGTTGACGTAACCGTTGCCCTCACCGCGATCCCACAACATCTGGATGGCGAGCAGCAGGAACGCCTGATCGAGCTTGTCGGGATAGGCCGGATCGAGCAGCGCCTGGTAGGTGTCGAAATCGATACTGCGATTCAGCAGCGTGGAGTAGTTCACGCCGGGCACGCCGAACACACCGCGGTCCCAGTCGTTGGCGACGGCGGTCGACACCGGACCCATGATGCCGCCCTGGCTGATGCCGTAGTAGGCGAGCTGTGCGGTGTCGAGGAGCGCGTTGCCGTCGGCATCGTGGAACGCCTCGTGGGCGACGAAACCGTCGGCGTGACGCATCAGACGGCCCAGGAACAGCGTGTTGAGGTGACCCTGGAGGAGCCGGTCGGGGAGGGTGGGGAACGTCGACAGCTCGCCGAGCGCGGCGACCGCGTTGGGCACGTCCTCCGCGGCCATGCCGATGAGGTCGGTGCCGCAGACGACGTGGTTGAAGTTCTCGGCCAACAACCGTGGTCCGGCCGAGGTGACCTGGCTGCGGGTGCCGAGCAGGCCATGGCCGTAGATCACGCCGCCGCCGGGCTCGGCCGCAGTGGACGTGTCGGTGACCATGCACCGATAGACCGACGAGATCGTGCCGTTGACCTCCGGCAGGTCGGGATCACCCGAGAGGTTCAGGCCGTTGCCGGTCGACCCGTCGTCGGTGAGATAGAGCGGCACCTCGTAGGTGCCCTCGATGACCGTGTGGGTGTCGTCGTCGTTGCGCGTGACCGCATCGACGGTGAACGCAGGGGCCGTGTCAGCGAGAATGCCGAACGCATCGTCACGCATGTGCACCAGCGGGCCGGTGAGGCTCTCGGTGGAGATCACCGTGAACTCCCAGGCGATCGTCAGGTCCTCGCGGGTCACGCCGGCCGCGGCCAGATCGGCGAAGACCCGTTCCATGGCCGGGCGGCGGGCCTCGACCTCGGCGACATCGGTCTCCAACCGGTCGCGGTAGGCCCGGAACGTGTCGGTCGGCTCGATCGGCGCACCGGATTCGTCGACCAGATTGCGTAGTCCGATGACGATCCGGTGACCTTCCGTGTAGTTCTCGGCCGGCCGCACGAAAAGCCCCTGGCGTTGCGGGTCGGTGGCATTGGCGTCGAGCTCGGCCCAGTGCGGCCAGCGATCGCCGGTCGTGGCGTCGACCACGATGCTGCCCGAGTCGTCGGCCAGCGACCGGGCGATGTCGGTGATGGGCGCGAGGCGCGAACCGGTCGGGTCGACCCCGGGAACGAGGACCAGTCCGGCACTGCCCGGCGAGAAACCGTCGGCCCGGTTCTGTCGGACGGGGTCGACGAGCACGCCATCGCTGTTCTCGGGCATCAGCGCGGCGGGGAGCGCCACCCGGCGACCGGTGACTGACGTCGGATCGTCGACGGTGAGCGCATCGCTCGGGAATGGGAGGAGACACTCGTTGCCCACGAGCTCACAGCCCGGGTCCTGGTCGAGGCTGAGGTCGAGGGAACCGGCGAACTCGAAGGCGGCGCTCTCGCCATCCGCCGAGGTCTCGGCATTGCCATCCGTCGGGGACTCGACATCGCCGTCGGTCGAATCGGCGACCGTGCTCGTGGACTCGGGCGCATCCGTACCGTCGTCACCGTCACTGCCGCACGATGTCGCCATCAGGCTCGCGGCCACCACGCTCACCAGGAGGAATCGCATTCGTCGTCTCATGGCCGACGAGCTTCGCACGAACCGCCGGGCCGGGCGACCCGAACGCCGTCTGAACGACCGGTTCAGAAGGGCGCAAGCCTCCACACGACCCAACCCACACCCAACGCGACCACCCATGAGGCGGCGAGCAGCCCGAGCAGCAGGAGCCCGTCGCCCTCGCCGTCGCGGGTCTCTTCGCGTTCCTGGCTTTCTGTCAGCGGCCTTTCGATCCTCAACATTGCCGAGCCTCCGATGACCGATCCACCAACCGGGACCGGTAACGCAAGTTTGCACAGTTCGGTGAGACACCTGTGTCACGCCACGCAAAGTGGCCGGAAGTGACCGGCGGGTAGCCATGGGTCGGCCGCTAGTGCAAGGTTCGGGCAAGGTCGGCGAGGCTCAGGAGGTCGACGCCCATCGCCGCGAACAACGCGTCGTAGGCCCTCGGCAGTGACCCGAACGGGACCGCTCCGGCCTCGGCCGCCACCACCTCCGCCGACGACAGGCCGGCCGCGGCCGCGAACTCCTCGGGCCCGCAGAGACGACTCATGCGAGCGGCGAGCGCGAGAGCAGCCGCCACCGGATGGTCGAGCCCGGCCGTGTGGGCGCGCCCGGCCAGTCGCTCGACCATCGCCGTTGCATCGCATCGGCGTCGACGGATCTCCTCGGCCGCGGCAACGGATGCCGCGACGGTCGACGAGGGTGTGGCCGCGAGTTCGGTCAACATGTCACCCATCCTGACGACGGGGTGTGACATTCACCGGGCCCCGGGTCGACTCCGGGGTCGATCGAGTCGTCGGACCCGGCCGGCGCCACCGCCGAACCACGATCGCCCCGGAACCACCTGCACGAAATCGCCTGCCGCGGCCGACAACGAGTAGCGCCCCTCCCAGGCCGCCACGAGGCCGTCGTCGAAATGCGATTCGTCGACCGGCGCCAGCTCGACGTCGAGTAGGTCGAGCGTGTCGTGCCCGACCTCACCGAAATCGGCGTAGTCCTCGGCGATGGCGTGGACCAGGGCCTTCTGGATCGACGCCTCGATGTCGACCACGAGCAGCTCGGGTTGATCCCAACTCTCGTAGGCACCGATCGTGTAGGTCCACGGCGAGGGCCCCTCGACATGGACGGTGGTGAATCCGTGGACCCGGATCACCAGGTCGGTGTGACGCTCGATTTCTTCCCAGCTGTAGCCGTCGCAACGCATGCACATGCGTGGCCTCCCTCTTGCCTCTTGCACTGTGGAGGCCGGCGGATGCCACCGGCGAGCAGAACCACAGTCTGCTCGCCGCCTGTGACAGTCAGCCGCGATTGGCGAGCGCCAGCACCTCTCGCGCGGTGGCCTGCTCGTCGGAGGTACCGAACGTGACCGCGTTGAACTGGGTCGCGCCGGCGTCGAAGAAGGACTGGATCCGCTCGACCACCTCGTCCGCCGATCCCACGATGGCGATGCCGGCGGGCCCGTCGACACCCTCGCGATCCATCATCGCCCGATACGACGGCAACCCGCCGTACATCTCGAACTGCGCGGCGGCGCGTTCGAGCGCCGGTGCCGGATCGGTCGTGACGCACACGGGCACCGAGGCGACGACCTGTGGCGCCGGACGACCCGCCGCCGCCGCAGCGTCGTGCAGCGTCGGCACGACATGGTCGCGGATGGTCTTGGGCCCGGTCATCCAGGTCGACGTACCGTCGGCCCTCGAGCCGCACAGCCGCAGCATCGCCGGGCCGAGCGCGGCGATCAGGACGGGCGTCGGCGGTGAGTCGAACGACAGGCCGCCCCGGAAGGTCGAGGTGTCGCCGGCCGCCGTTACCGGCTCGTCGGCCAGCAACGGGAGGAGCACGTCGAGGTACTCGCGCATGTGCCGCACGGGCTTCTCGTAGGACATCCCGAACATCCCCTCGATCACGATCTGGTGTGACAGGCCGATCCCGAGGGTGAACCGACCGTCGCTGATGCGGCTGAGCGTCTTCGCCTGCGCGGCCAGCATCGCGGGGTGGCGCGGATAGGTCGGGATCACCGCGGTGGCGAACTTCAACGTCGGGACCTCCCTCGCCACGACGGCGAGCGCCGTGATCGCATCGACGCCGAAGATCTGGGGCACCGACATGGTCTCGAAGCCCTCCTCGGCGATCTGGCGGGCCTGGCGCACCAGGTCGTCGATGTCGTCCGTCTGGGTGAAGATGCCGATCTGCATGGGTCGACCCTACGACGACGAGCGGGGTCACCCGCATCCCACGCGACCCGCGGGATCATGCAGGCATGCAGATCCGAGCGCTCGACTGTGCCGCGGCGGCGACCGCCGTCCCCGTCGACGCCGACACGCCCCGTCCCCCGGCCACCCGATGGCGATGGGTCGACATCGAGGTCGACGCCACGGATCCCACCGAGACCGCGGCCCTCGTGTCGTTCACCTCGCCGTTCGGTCTCGACTCCCTGGCGGTGCGCGATGCCATCGGCGATCACGACCTGCCCAAACTCGACGACTTCGGCGATTCCCTCCTCGTCGTGCTCCACGGACTGGCCGAGGACCGCATCGCCACCTACGAACTCGACTGCTTCCTGGTCGCCCAGACGCTCATCACGGTGCGCCGCGAACGGTCGCCGGCCGTCGAGGCGCTGTGGGAGGGCGTGCAACGCCGGGTCGAGCTCACCAGCGGCGACGCCGACGAACTCCTCGCCCGTCTCGCCGACGTGCTCACTCGGCGACTCATCCCCGTGCTCGACGTGTTCGACGATCACAACGAAACCCTCGTCGAGCTCGCGTTGGCGGCCGACGGCTCCCTGATCCGCGAGGTCACCACCGTTCGCAAGGACCTCGCCGCCCTTCGCCGAGCGATCCACCCACAACGCGAGATCCTCGACGAACTCCGCGTCTCCACTTCGTCACTGCTGAGCCACGGCGGCCGGCGTCGATTCTCCGACGTGTTCGACGTCGCCACCCGGGTCACCTCGGGGATCGACGCGGCCCGCACTGCGCTCACCGAGACACTCGACGCCTACCGGGGAGCCGAGGCCAAGCAGGCCACGGAGGTCAGCAAGGTGCTCACGATCTATGCGGCGATCCTGCTGCCGCTGAGCCTGATCGTCGGCTACTTCGGCATGAACTTCGAGAACCTCCCGGGCACCGGGACCGACGACGGCTGGCTCGTCGTCACCATCGCCATGGCCGTGCTCACCGCGCTCTCGCTCGGCATGTTCGTCGCCCTGGGCTGGATCCGTCGGCCGTCGGGGCGCGACGCCAGCGCCCTGGTGGGCCGAGGCCTGATCGAGGGCGCCCGGGCACCGATCGAGCTCGTGAGCGCCGCGTTCGAGATCTCGATCACCCCGCTGCGCACCGTCACCGGCGTCCGCCGTCGTGGCCACACGACATCGGCGACGGACCCCCGGTCCGGGGACGAGCCTGCCGACGACGATTCCGCCTGACCCGGCCGGACCAGACCCGCTCAGACCCGGCCGGCGGCCTCGGCTGCGGCTTCGGCTCGGGCGATCTGCGCATCGACGATGTCGAGTCCCGAGGACCAGAACGTCGGGTCGGTCAGATCGCAGCCGACGATTGATGCGAGTTCCTCGGGCCAGCACGACCCGCCCGCTCCGAGCAGCTCGAGATAGCTGGGCACGAACGCCGCGCCCTGCTCCTCGTATTGGGCATAGACCGACAGGGCCAGCAGTTGCCCGTAGGCGTAGGCGTAGACGTAGCCCGGCGTGCCGATGAAGTGCGGAATGTAGGACCACCAGCTGCGATAGCCCTCGGTCACCTCCACGGTGTCACCGAACAACTCGCCCTGCGTGCGAGCCCAGTGCTCGGCGAAATCGTCGGTGGACAGCTCGCCCTTCGACCGGCGGTGGGTGTGGACCGCGTCCTCGAATCGATTCATCGCCACCTGACGGAACACCGTGGCGATGTTGCCCTCGACCTGTTGGGCGAGCAGCGCGAAGCGGTCGCCGGGGTCGTCCGTCCGGCCGAGCAGGCGCTCGAACGTCACCGTCTCGCCGAACACCGACGCCGTCTCGGCCAGGGTGAGCGGGGTCGACTGGTGGAAGATGCCCTGCGGACGCGACAGATACCCGTGGAGGGCATGACCCAACTCGTGGGCCAGCGTCAGCACGTCGCCGGGGGTGGCCGTGTAGTTCAGGAAGACGTAGGGATGGTGATCGGGCACCGTGTAGGCGCAGAAGGCACCGCCCCGCTTGTTCTCCCTCACCGGCGCGTCGATCCAGCCCTCGTCGTAGAAGCGGTCGACGATCTCCGCCAGTTCGGGGCTGAAGCTCGCGTAGGCGTCGCGCACCGTGGCGGTGGCGTCGTCCCACGACACCTCGACGTTGGTCTCGGCCACCGACGAGCCGCGGTCGTAGTCGGCGAGCCGATCGACCCCGAGAACCCGGGCCTTCAACGCATACCAGCGCTGCGGCAGGTCGTAGCGGCCGACCACGGCCTCGATCAGTGCGTCGACGGAGGCATCGCTGGCCTCGTTGCCCTGGTTCCACGCCGAGATCCACGTGGGGTACTGCCGGAGGCGGTCATCGGTGCTCTTGTCCGCCAGGAGCGTGTTGAACACGAACGCCCGGTTGCGCAGGCCCGGCTCGAGCCCGACCGTGACGGCCTCGGCCGCGGCCCGGCGCACCTCGCGGTCGGGATGCATCAGTCGCGAGAGTCCGGCGTCGAGCGGCATCTCGGTGCCGTCGATCTCGACCCGGATGGCAGACGTGAGTTCGGTGAACAGCCGCACCCAGGCCGAACGGCCGGTGGGCGCCTTGTGGGCCAACAGCTTCTCCTCGGCCTCGCTCAGCACGTGGGGCCGACGCAGGCGGGCGGTCTCGAGATGGTGACGATGCCCGGCCAGCTCCGGTGCATCCATCATCGCCGCGGCCCGGTCGTCGTCGAGCGCCACCCATTCGAGGTCGAACCACACGAGCTCGGCACCGAGCTGTGCGGTGCGCTCCTGGATCTCGGCCATGAACGCACCATTGGCCGGGTCGGCCACGTCGGTCGAGAAGCGAAGGGACGCATAGTTCGCGGCCCGGTGGGCGGCGTCGAGCAGCTCGGCCTGGGTGGCGAGCCAGCGTGCGATCGTGGGCGCATCGGCGGTGGCGAGCCCGCCCTTGGCCTCGGCGGTGAGGGCGGCCGCCAGCTCGTCGGCCCGGTCGAGGAGTGCGAGCGCACCCTCGGGGCCGGTCGTGCCGCTCGTCGCCACGAGGGTCTCGATGTTCCAGGCGACGCCCTCGGCGCCCGTCGCGGCTTCGTTGGTCTCGGTGGCAGTCATCGCTTCGGAGTGTAGGTGCTGCCTACTCGGTGCCGACTTCGTTGCGATCGGCGAGTACGAGCAGGTACACGAGCGGGGGCACCACCAGCACCGCAGCGAGACCGAACGCGATCACGAGACCCCACAACGTCGCCGACTCGGTGACCATGTCGTCGATGCGCATCTCGTCGACGAGCACCCACGGGTACTGGGCGACCCCCCACCCGACCACGATGCTGCCGACCGCCACCACCGCCGCCGCCCGCGCCGCCCGCAGCCGGTGCGCGCGCAGCAGGGCCAAGGTGGTCAGGCCGCCGACCGCCGACACGGCCACGACCGGGGCGCCGCGGGAGATGAGACGGTCGAAGAGCGTCTCGGCGTCGATCGCCAGGGGAACCACGCCCATCAGCGCCACTGCGCCGGTGACGAGCCCGACCCCGATCGAACGGCGACGGAACGACTCGGCGAGGTCGTCGGCGCCGAGTCCCTCGGCGTCGGCAGCGAGGAACACACCGGCCAGGAACGTGCACGTCAGCATGGCGAGCACGCCGCCGAGAATGGAGGTGGGGTTGAGCCACGACGTCCACAGGTCGCCGGTGCCCGCGGCCGGCACCCGGCCGGAGGCGACACCGCCGGCGATGGCACCCAGGAAGAACGGAGTGATCAGCGAGGAGCCGGCGAACATCGCGCCGGCCACCCGGGCCCAGCGCAACGAGGCGGAGAACTTGCGGAACGCGAAGCCTGCGCCTCGCAGGACGATGCCGAGACCGGCCAGCCAGAACGGGATGGCGAGCGTGCGCATCAGCTGGGCGAACGCGTCGGGGAAACCGGTCCAGAGGAAGACGAGCACGAAGATGAGCCACACGTGGTTCGCTTCCCACACCGGGCCGATCGCGTGATCGATGAGACGTCGGGCCCGGCCGCCCTTGTCGGCCCCGCCCGCAGCGAGGTCCCACACCCCGCTGCCGAAGTCGGCGCCGGCGAAGACGGCGTAGAGCACCACCGCCAGGAACATGATCGCGGCGACGACGTCGACGAGGCTCACGACTCGGTGCTCCCGCCGTCGGTGCCCCCGGGGTCGGCGATACCGGTCTCGGGCGCGGGCCCGTAGGGCGTGGCCAGGTCCTTCTCCCCGGCCGCCCAACGCCGCGACATCGAGGCGATGGTGGCCAGTGCGCCGACCGTCATTCCCGCGTAGACGACCACTAGGACCGCCAGGGTCACCCAGATGTATCCCGCGTCCGTGACCGCGTCCTCGGTGCGCATCACCCGGTGGACGATCCAGGGCTGGCGACCGACCTCGGTGGTGATCCACCCCGTCTCCAGGGCGATGATCGCCGCCGGCCCCGCCACCACGATCGCCCGGAGGAACCATCGGTTGGCGAACATCTCGGCCCAGGCCCCCTCCCTCCCGCGCCGTCTTGCCCGCATCAGGCGCCAGCCACCCCACAGCGCGAGCCCGACGAGCGCGGTGCCGATCCCGATCATGATCGTGTAGGCGAGGTGGACGATGCCGACCGGGGGCTGCTCGTCCTCGGGCACCGCGTCGAGACCGATCACCTCGGCGTCGAAGTCGTTCTGGGCGAGGAAGCTCAGCAGGCCCGGGATGGGGATCTCGATCGCGCCCCGGAGTTCTCCGTCGATCACGAGACCCCCGAGCTTCAACGGGACCGACGATTCGGTCTCGTCGAGCGCCTCTATCGCTGCGAGCTTGATCGGTTGGTCGTCGGCGATCCGCTGACCGGCGAAATGACCGACCACCGGCTGGAGCGGCGTGACGAACGCGGCGAACGCGAACGGCACCGCCGCGCCGAGACGGTGCAGTCGGTCCGTGTGGCCCTGCAGCATCCGGAACGCATAGACCGCACTGAGGGTGAATCCCACGACCATCACCGCGGCCAGGTACATGTGGGCGGACTGGTACCAGACATGGTCGTTGAAGATCGCGGCCACCGGATCGATGTCGACGACGGCACCGGTCTCGTCGACGCGAAACCCCGTCGGCGCGTTCATCCAGGCATTGACCGACACGACCATGAAGGAGCCGATCACGCCGGCCGCCATGATCGGCAGCAACATCAGCGAGTGGATCCGACCGGGAAGGCGTCCCCAGCCGTAGACGTAGATTCCCAGGAAGATCGCCTCGGTGAAGAACGCGATGCCCTCGAGTGCGAAGGCGAGCCCGACGACGTCGCCGAACTGCTCCATCAACCCCGGCCAGAGCAGTCCGAGTTCGAACGACAGGATCGTGCCGCTCACCGCGCCGATGGCGAACAGGACGGCGCCCACCTTCGACCAGCGTTTCGCGATCTCGAGGGCGTCGGCGTCACCGCGCAGACCGCGTCGGTGCAACACGAAGATCATCGCCGGCAGCACCATGCCGAAGCAGGCGATGATGATGTGCCAACCGAGCGACAGGGCCATCTGGTTGCGCGCCGGGGTCAGCGCGTCGGAGGCACCCAGCAACGCGGCGACGGTCATGGACTCCATGGTCGCTCATCTCGGCGGGCGGCGTCTCGACGGGCGGTCATCGGTTCCCTCCCCCTTGGCCATTAGCGTTTCCTCTCATGCCGACGTGGAGCCGCGACCATCTCTGAGCGCGTCCCGACGCCGGGCGTTCGCGCCGCGCGCCCCGAGCTGCGCACGATCGTGCGCAACGTCACGGCTCACCACACGATGCTCGTGGCCAGCGGCGTGGCCTTCAGCTGTGTGTTCGGCCTGATCCCTGCGATGGTCGCGGTCGTCGCCGTCTACGGGCTCGTGGCCTCACCGTCCGACGTCGAGTCCCACGTGCGGCCGCTGGTCGACGTCCTTCCCGAAGAGGCCGGCCAACTGCTCATCGAACAGCTCCAGAACGTCACCCAGGTCGACGGCAGGGAGATCACGCTCGGCCTCGTCATCGCCCTCATCGGCGTCGCCTGGGCCATCTCCAACGCCATCAACGCCATGGTGATGGCCGTCCGCATCGCCCACGAGATGCCGAGCCCGCACAACTGGATCCAGGGTCGGATCTTCGCGCTCCGCCTGAGTGTGGTCGCCGTCATCACGGTGGCGGCGATGATCTGGCTCATCGTCGTGCTCCCGCCGGTGATGGACGACGCCAACATCGGCGGGGTCTACCGCTGGGTCGTCTCGATCGGCCGTTGGCCGCTCACGCTCGTCGTGTCGATGACCGCCCTCTCGCTGTTCTACCGCTCCGTCGTCGGGCATCGCACCGGCCGGTTCCACTTCATCTCGTGGGGCGCCATCATCGCCACGGTCATCTGGGTGGCGAGCACGTTCGGCCTCAGCGTCGTCTACGGCTACGTCGGCCGGATCGAGTCGACGTTCGGGTCCCTCGGCGCCGTGGCCGCCCTGATGGCGTGGCTCTACCTCTCGGCCCTCGCCGCCCTGATCGGGGCAGAGGTCGACGGCGCTCGCTTCGAGCGCAAGCCCGGGCGCGCACCGCGGGACGCCTTCGAAGTCGGGGACGACACCGGGGCAACGGATTTCTGAACAAATCTCGCGACTTCGAGCCGCCTGGGTCGTTGTACCCATACACGGCAAGATCCGCCGACCTTCGACCCTCACCGAACGATCCCCACATGTCCGAACGCCGCAACACCAGCCTCCCCACCAGCGTCATGAGCAGCGAGCGCCGCCAGGCCGAACGAGCGGCGTCGATCACCGACCCGCAGTACCCCGCGACGGGCACCACCCGGATCGCCGCGCTGCTCGCCGCCGCTCGCGAGCGCGAGCACGAAGCTCGTCGTGCTCAGGCGTTGGCGACGGCTCGACGTCAACCACCGGTGGCCGGCTGAGCGCCGTCGTTCGCTCAGCTCGACGGATTTTCCACCGATAGGACTGGCAGGTGCCCATCCGGCACCGGAGCTGCCATGTCCTTCTACCCGTACCCATCCGATCTCGAGCGGCAGGACGCACGCGGTCGTGCCGATCGGAACGATCGCCTCGTGCCCCGCTTCACCGCCGGGATACGACTCCGGGTGCATCTTCGTCTGGGCGCCACCCCGATTCTTCCGGGCGGTACCCCCAACCCCCGGAATCGGCCGGTCCCCGCCGATGTCGTCAACGTCTCGATCACCGGCATCAGCCTCGCAGTGACGGGCACGCTGCGGGTCCACTGCGGCGCCACCGTCACCATCGGCGACGGCGACTCCACCGCGGCCTGTCGGGTCGCGTACACCGCGCGGTCGGCCGAAGCGGGCAGCCAGATTCTCGGACTCGAGTTCGTCTCGCAGACCGACGCGTTCCGACTGGACGTCGGTCGGATCATCGCCGCGCTGCGTCAGGACCGAGGCCAGGTCATCGCCGCCTGGCACCGCCCCAACTGATCACCGGCCCGGTCGAGCGAGGGCAGGCGATCGCTCACCGCCCGACCGACGACCTAGACATCCCACGGGTCGTAGGTGTCAAGCGGCGAGTTCGTGGCGGTGTGCCCAGGCGGTGTGTTCGTCGTAGTGGGTTTGGTGTTTGAGGCAGCCGTGGAGGATGCCGACGAGACGGTTGGCGAGGGCGCGTAGGGCG